>JANPCZ010000196.1:0-29352 GCA_031431215.1 Myxococcales bacterium | reverse complement strand
CACCACGGCGATCACGCCGACAGCCATCGTCGACCAAATGCGGGCGCCGACCACCACAGGAAAGCCCGACCGCCCTGGCGCAACCACACCGGCCACTGCCGGCGAGGTCCCCAGCGGACGCGCGATCGGCAGCTGAAACCTTTGCGTACGGTCCTCATCGTTGGGCACGAACGACCGCGGCACCGGCGAGGCCATCGGTGCTGACGGCGCCGGGGCCGTGGGCGCCGGCGAGGTCGGCACCGCCACCAACGGATCGATCACCGTGCGCGGCTCATGCAACAGAACGCCCTCGGGCGCCCGGGCCAGCTTGCGTTTGTCGGCCACCTCGATCGTGCCGCGCGCGATCTCGGTCGATACGTTGAGATGAAGCTGCGGCACCCCGTCGGGTGACGACGGGTCCAGAGTCACCGAGTCCAGCGTGCCGACGCGAACCTCATCGACGCCGTTGTTCATGAAGCCGACTCGCACCGTCGAGTTGAGCCGCAAGAACGGCAACCGGGTGGCGATGCGCAGGCCCCCATTCATGACCACCGCCTTGCTGCGCACCGGTGCCTTCAGGCCTTCGAACCACACGTCGACAGTCTGCTTGTCGTCAGAGGGCGGCTCCACCAGCCGGCCCAGCAGAGCGGCATCCTGCTGAGATAGGTCCAGGAACTCGATGCCGACCCCGGGAGCGGGCAGCGGGTTGTCTTCCGATAGAGGCCGCACCCAAGCCACCCGGCCTTTCAAGACCCGCCGCTCGCCGGCCAGCAACATCCGGCATACGACCTCGCTGCCGGCCTCGAAGCCCTCGGGGGACGACACGAAAATCCCCCGTGAACTGAGGTTCTGGACACGCGCCACCACGCTGTCCTCCCGCCCGAGCGAGCGGATACGCACGTTGGTTTGATAGGAAACCCGATGTTGCTTGCGTAGCTCCGACATGGGACGTCCTGCGACGGGCGGGATTATGGCTCGAAATTATCCCAGGCCACGAGCGATCGACGAATTCATGAAGCGCCGAAAGCGTCGCGGGCCGTAGCGTCGACGTCGAACATGGCCCGTCTGGGTTGGGTCACGGGTCAGGGCATCGCCGTCGGGGATCCCTCGCCCACCATCGCCCATCCCGGCAGCGGGGCCGTGATCGTGATCGTCGATCCGTCTTTCGGTACCGCGAACGTGAGGGTGGCGGCGTGCAGCCTGAAGGTGAGATCACCGTCCAAACCGCCGCCGCCGCCGTAGATCCGATCGCCCAGCAGTGGAGTGCCCAGATACGCGAGGTGTGCTCGCACCTGATGAGCACGGCCCCGGGTCAAAGTCACCCGGACCAAGGTGGTGGGGCCACGGCGCTCCACGATCTCAATGTCGCTGCGCGCGGCCAGTGGCGCGCGGCCAGATGCGATCTGCACGCGGTCCCCGCGCCGGCCCAAGCGGCCAATGGGCGCGGTCACGATGACCCTGCCTTCGCCAGCGCGCATGACGTATTCGGCGAGCGCTACGATGGCCCCGGGATCGCCTTCGACCTCGGCCAGATAGGCCTTGCGGCACGCACCGTCCGCGATGCTTTCCCGCAAGCTGCGCCACGCGCTCGGGTGCTTCGCGGCCACGATGACACCGCTTGTGCCTTGGTCGAGGCGGTGCACAAGGCCGCCTTCGCGTGAGTCCGGCGAGGCACCGGCGCAGCCGGGAAAACCGGCGATGATGGCCGTTGCAAGCGACCGATCGCCCGCCCGCCGCGCGACGGCGTGCAGCCCGGCGGGTTTGTTCACCGCCACGAGATCCTCGTTCTCAAGCAGCACCTCGAGAGATAGGGCCGGCTCCGCGCCACTGGCAGCGCGCGGGTCCAGCGTGACGATCGCGCCAGCCACCAGCCGCTCGCCCTTCTTTGCCTGCCGCCCGTGAACCCGCACCAGGCCCTCGGCCAGGAGCCGCTTCGCCTCGGCGACGCTGCCGGCCGCGCCAGCGCGAGCCAGGAATTTGTCCAGTCGCAGGCCTGCATCCGCGGGCGCGACGAGCAGGGTGGTGGATCCCGATATCATCGCAGCAGCCAGTGACCGGGATGCCGTGATCGGAGCACCGCCCACGATCGCAGCGCCGCGAGGGTGCGTGGTCTCAGTGCTTGCCGCCCGGCGAAGCCTTCGGAGTTCCCGCCGGCTTGCCTGCGACCGTCGGTTTGGCCCCAACCGCCGCCTTCGCGACGCCGGATTTGGTCACGACCACGGCCCGGGCGGCAAGCGTCGGCTTCGCGGCGATCGCCGGCTTCGACGCCAGTCCAGGCTTGCTGGCCGCCGACGGAACCAAAACCGGCTTGGTGCCGACGGCCCCGCGCACCGCAACTTTGGTCGTCGGCCGCGCCGGCTGCGGGGCGGTCAGTCGGGCGGCGCCAGAACTCGGATCGCCCGGGCGCTTGCGGGGCACCGTGCGGCCAAGCGTCAGTTCGCGCGGCAACTCCGGCGTCGGCGAATACACCACCACCTTCTGCCCCTCCTCGAGATCGCTGTTGTAGGAAAGCCGGTTGATGCGCGCCAGATCGCCGGGTGCAAGGCCATACCGCCGGGCTATCTTGGCCAACGTGTCGCCCGCCCGCGCGGCGTACGTGAGCCGGGTCTTGCCTCGCCGCGCAGCTTCGAGTTCCAGGAAGTCTTCCGAACCCAGCGTCGCGACCCGGACCTTCGCCGGATCGAGCAGGGCCACACCCGCGCGATCGAAATCCTTGAGCACAAACACCTGACAGACCATGTTCGAGTGCAGCTTGGCGTCTGCGTCCAGGTTGTTCCACTCACATAGCTCGTCCGCCGTCACGCCAAACACGCCGGCCAGTTCATCGACGGAGTCGCCGTCGCGGGTCCGGTAGAAGACCCGCTCGCGATCCTGGTACGAGAACACACGGTCCGGGACCGCGACCAGCACAGTGTCGTCCACGTCGCCGGCCGCAGGCTCCTTGACCCGTGACGGCGCGGGCGCATCGCCGCGCACAGGCACAACGATGGTGGTTCCACCACGCAGTTCGGCCGTGAACTTGAGACCGTTGAGCCTTCGCAGCTCGCGCGCGCTGGTACCGCGGGCCCGGGCGATGTCGTCGAGGGACTCGCCGAAGCGCATCACGTAGCTTTCCACCTTGTCGGCGGCAGAGCGTGAGCGATCGCCGGCAAGGTCGGCTTGCGCGGCGGTTCCCACCGGCACCCGCACCCGCGCCACCCCGCGATCCGGAGGTGTCCGCGCGCGCACAAACTCGGGGTTGAGGGCAGCGATGGCCTCAGGCCGCGACGCCACCGCTCGCGCCACCGTTGCCAATGCGGTACCCGCTGGCACCTCGATGGTGTCATACGCAAGCGGCGCATCCGATACCACGGCGCCGAAGCCGAAGGCGTCGAGGTTGTGCCCGATGATGGCCACCGCGAGGATCTTGGGTACGTAAAGCGTGGTCTCCCACGGCAGTCCAGCCTCGTGCTTGCACAGCTCCCAGTAGTCGTTGGTGTTGTAGCGAGTGATCGAGCGCAGGATGGCGCCGTAGCCAGCGTGATATGCCGCAAACGCCAGAGGCCACGACCCGAAACGGTGGTGCAGATCCTCGAACAGACGCGCCGCTGCCTCGACCGCGCGCTCGGGATCGCGGCGCGCGTCCACCCAGTAACTGACCTCCAGGCCATAGGCCCGGGCCACCTCCGGCATGAACTGCCACACCCCCCCAGCGTTCTTGGTCGACGTCGCCGACGGCTCGAAGCCGCTCTCTATCATGGCCAGGTAGACCAGATCCTTGGGCACGCCCCTGCCCTCGAGCACGCGATCGAAGAGCGCCCGAAAACGCCCCATCCGTCGCACCGACGCCGTCACGAAGGCGCGCCCCTTTGGATCCTTGCCAAAGTACTCGAGGTAGCGCAGGAGCACCGGCTCCCAGCGCACTGGCAGTTCTGGCAGCTTCAGGTTTCGCAGCTCCTCGGAGTCGGGCGTGGGCGGCACCCGCCCCGCATGAGCCCCTTGCGCTGGACTGCGCAGCTCGGGCGGGATGTCACCGGTCCCGCCCCAGCGTCCACCAAGCCCCAGCGGCAAGGGTGACGGCGCGCGCTCTGGATCGAGGGCGGGCACCGGCTCACCGGATGACCTGCCGAACGCTTGGTCCTGGAAGCGCCGCAGCTCGCGCAGTTCGGGGCTTTCGTCACCACCGCTGACCGGGGCGCCGCGCACCGCCCGCCGTTCCGATGGATTGGCCTCGCCGTCGGGCACCACCGCGGTCTTGCCTTCGGGCTTGCCAGCCCCCTTGCCGGGGGCCGGGGCTGGCGGAGCAGCAACCGCGGCCTGAGCGAACAGCACGAAAGCTGCCGCTAGCCCGCTGCCGGTGACGAAAGCCATCGCTTCGGATCGTATCCAAGTACCGGCCTTCTGCAAAAAAACCATTCGGTTCCGGGGTTTGCCGCCCTAGATTGGGGATGCTATAGCTTGGCGCGGAGGATCCCGAAAATGCCCAGCCTCGGAGTCGGCGAACTCATCGTGGTGTTCTTGATAGTCATGGTCATCTTTGGATCTACCAAGCTGCCCCAGCTCGGAGACGGCCTCGGACGCGCCATAAAGAACTTCAAGCGAGCCGTCAGCTCGACCAACGAGCTTGAGGTTTCGGTCAAGAAAGAGATCAAGGGCGATGGGGAAGAGGCCGCGAGCGACAAGGCCGACAAGCCAGCCAAGTAGTGCCCGCCAAGTAGTGCCCCCGGCCGCCGCAACTGGCCGTCACAAGCTGCTAGCACGCCAGGCTGGCACTAAAATAAGCCATGGTTTCAATGTAATAGAAATTACATCTTGACGCGGCATGATCAGCGAGACCAAGCTTGACGCATGACGCGCATGATAAAACGGTATTCGAATCGGAAGCTGTACGACACCACGGATAGCCGCTACGTGACCTTGCTGCAGATAGCGGGGCTGATCCGGAACGGTGACGAGATCCGGGTAATCGACAAGACTACGCAGCAGGATCTGACGGCCTCAACGATGGCCCAGATCATCTTCGAGGAAGAGAAACGCGGTCCGCATCTCGCCATCGAAGGCCTACGCCAGATCATCCGCAGCGGTCTGCCACCGCTGGCGACTCAGGCCGCCGCCACCCGCCCCGGCGGGCTGACCCCGGGCTAGTCAGAAATCGAAGCCGGCACTCAGCGACAGGCCGTCCTGGCTGCCGCTACTGTCCTTGGCACCGTTCGGCTTCTTCTCGTCGCGGCTGCGGCCAGCGGGCAAGAACTCGTACTGCGCCGACATGAAGACAGTGGCGAACTTGATCTTGAGGCCAGCGAAAAATCGCTGGCGCGCGATTGTGTCCTGGTCCGGGAAGGCGAAGTAAGCCACCGAGTCGTTGCCGGTGCCGCGCTGAGACTCGGCACAGTACTCACCGAGCTTGTCGCCCATCTTGGCCGTCCGGGCGAAGTAGGCATCGCACGAGGGGGTGGCGTCGACGATGCCGCTACGAGCTTTGATGAACAGGAAGCTCCAGCCCCCGAACGGCTCGACGCGCGCGGTGCCGAGGACGCCGAAGCTCTTCGAGGCGATCAGATCCAGCGACGTCACCAGCAGCCGCACCTGATCGGTGCCGGTCAGGTACGAGGCAGCGCCGCGTACCGCGAATGACGGGATCGGCCAGTCGTGAAAGCCTTCGTGCAACGCCAGCTTGGCGTAGCCCTGCCAGGCCAGCATCTGCGAGTCGACCAGGTGCAGGACCCCGCCCCCGACCTCGACCGCAGGCAGCCCTAGCCACAGACCCTTGCGCACGAACAAGCCCACGGTGGTGAGCCATGCATCGGGGCGACCCGAGCTGGTGTTCTGGGTCGACACCCCCTCGACTCCGTTCCAGAACGGCTTGCTGTTGCTTATGCGGGTGGTGCCGACCTCGCCCGAGATCTGGAAACCGGCGAAGCCCAGCGTGTCCGCGGGCATCACAATCCGCGGCGCCATGACCGCGCCGAGTTCCGACATCAGGCTCCGGAACCGCGCCTCGGCGTCGCCATCGAATGCGATGCCAGTGATGATGCCGCCGGTCTGTCGTTTGACCCAGTTGCATTCGGGCACCTGGCCATTGAGCAACCCGGCCGCGGGTGTCTCGTGCTTGCACAGCTTGAGCAGATCCAGGTCGTGCTTGTCAGCGCGCGCGGGGCGCGAGCCCAGGATGGGCAGCGTCACCGCCAGGACCCAGGCGAAGTATCGACGGCGGACAGGAGCGCGCATGCCCATCAAGTGCCCGGGTACGGTACGGGCGTAGCGTCGGCTCTGTCAATTGTAGGTTGCGCTTGCAGGTTACGCTGCGCGGGCGCCTTCTGGCTGTCTTGACCCCTGGTGCCGCGGCGTCTACAACCGCCGGGCACGATGGAAACGGTGTTCTCTGGCATTCAGCCCTCGGGCGAACTCCATCTGGGGAACTACCTGGGGGCGGTGCGCTCGTGGGTGGCACTGCAGGACAGCTACCGCTGCTTTTATTGCATCGTCGATTACCACGCCATCACGCAGCCCTACGATCCGGCCGAGATGGGCCGCCGGGTGCGCGAGATGGCCATCGATCTGATTGCGTGCGGCGTGGATCCCGCGCGGTCGACCCTGTTCGTGCAGTCGGCGGTACCCGAGCACACGGAGCTGGCCTGGGCGCTGGCGGCGGTCACCCCGTTCGGCGAGCTGGCGCGCCAGACGCAGTTCAAGGACAAGTCCGAGCGCAACCCCGACGCCGTCAACGCCGGGCTGTTCAGCTACCCGGTGCTGCAAGCGGCCGACGTGCTGCTCTACGGCGCGACCCGGGTTCCGGTCGGCGAGGACCAGCGCCAGCACCTCGAGCTGGCGCGTGAAATCGTCCGCAAGTGGAACGCGCGTTTCGGCGACACCTTCGTCGAGCCCCAACCGCTATTCTCGACGACACCGAAAATCCTGGGTCTCGACGGGCAGGCCAAGATGTCGAAGAGCCTGGGCAACACCATCGGTCTGCGCGAGCCCGAGGCCGCGGTGTGGGAGAAGCTTCGTGGCGCGGCCACGGATCCGGCGCGGGTCAGGCGCACCGACGCTGGCGATCCCGACAAGTGCAACATCTTCACCCTGCACAGATTCTTTTCCGACGAGGGGCGGAAGTCTGAGGTACGCACCGGCTGCACCACCGCGAGCATCGGCTGCATCGACTGCAAGAAGTGGCTCCACGAGGGCTTGAAGGCAGACCTCGCAGGCATGCGCAAACGGCGCGACGAGCTCGACGCAGCACCCGGCCGCATCGAGGACATCCTCGCCGACGGTGCGCGCCGCGCCCGGGCGGTGGCTCAGGACACCATAAAGCGCGTCCGTGAAAAGCTTGGCCTGGGCGCGCCGCAGGGGTGATCGCGTGAACGGGCTTGCAGGCCGCATCGGGGGCGCGAGCGTGTTGGTTGTGACGGCGCTGCTGGCGAGCGCATGCTCGGGACAGGATCGCGCGACGACACCCGAGGGTGCGGTCAAGCTGCTGATCGCCTCGGCGCGTGGCGGCGATCGTGCCGGGGTCTACCAGCGCCTTGGCCCAGCGACCCGCGTGCGCATCGACGGTCTGCAGGCGGCGGCACGCCGCACCTCGGGCCGGGTGGCAATGAAGCCCGAAGACTTCCTGTCGGTGGGCTGGGCGCCACCCGCGTGGGAGCCCGCCGGCATGCGCACACTGCGCCGCGACGATCACAGCGCTCTGATCGAGGTGTTTTCCGCCGCCGGCGATCGCCACACCGTGACCCTGGTGCGCGAGGGCGACGAATGGAAGATCGAGCTACCGGGACGCTGACGCCGGCTGGGCAAACGCCAGCCTAGCTTGCAGTTCGCGCCTAGCGAAGGCTTAGCGGCCGCTCGCGAACCACGGTCACTTCCATGACCTCGATGTCGCCCTCGTCGATCTCGATCTCGGCGTCGTCGAACACGGGCATGGCCATGAACGGATCGGTATCGCCGCGAGCCCCGGCGCGCGGCGGGCCCCGCCGGTCGCCGACGCGCCGTTCGCGTGGGTAGAGGCGCCGATCGAGGTTGTCACCGCGCCGGCCCTCGCCGCGCCGATCGCGGCTCAGCAGCGCCCGCAACTGTTCGATGCTGGCCGGCACCGACGACAGCTTGACCGTCCGGGTGGCACAGCCATGGCACATGCACAGCGAGCGATCCTTGATCTCGATCATCCGCAAATGCTCGCGCCGGCGATCGCTGCAAATCACGCACACGGCGCCCCGGCCCACCGGCCGTGCCTCGGCCCACTTGCTGTAGCAACCCCAGCAGCGCCCTCGCCGCAACTCGGTCACGCGGGCACCGCACACGGTGCAGGGAATCGTGGCGCGTTCGAATTCGATGCTCATGTGTTGGCTCCTCGATCACTGGTAAACCCACGCGCGGGCGCGGGCAACTTTTTTACTCGGGTTCGCTCAGCCTCACCCGCCGAACGTCGCACACCATTTCGCCTGCGAAATACCGCGCACCCGCCGGATCGTCGGCGCGCTTGCTGCGCAGGAACGTGTTGAGCACGCGGCCAGCAGGGTCGCGGCGCGTGCCGGGCTCCTGGACGTTCAGGTAGCTCTTGCGGATCGACCCACCACGCGACTCGCGGAAGGTCAGCCGCCCATCACCATCGACGGCCTCGACCAGACCGACATGCTCGCCGCAGCCATCGCGATCGGCGCTCAGGTTGAAGAACACCACGTCCCCGGGCTTCGCGCGCGCCGCCGCGACCGGCTCGTGGCGCTCGCTCATGTACGCGTGCAGCGACGCCACAGTGCCATCGGTGCCGAAACGGACGCCGGCGCGGTGAAGCGAGCGTTCGACCAGCTCGGTCGGTCCCGGAACCGAAGGCCGTGGCTCGGCCGCACGATGCCCGGCGCCCCGCGAGAACGAGGCGCGAAAGATCGGTAACACCACCACGCCGCTATGCGCCGTCGCAACGCATCCGGTCACCGATGTGTTCGCGACGAAAATCACCAGCAAGATCAGGCGTGATCGGCCCATGTCAGCCAAGGTACTACATGTAAGACAATTGGCTACTTTTTTCTTTTCGTCTATAGTTCGGGCCATGCCCGATGAGAAGAGTGTGGTGATCCTGGCAGCGGCACGCACGCCCATCGGGGCATTCCAGGGCGCTTTCGCCGGCGTGCCGGCGCCACGTCTGGGTGGCCTCGCCATCAAAGCTGCGGTTGAGCGAGCCGGCGTGCCGGGCACGGCAGTGAACGAGGTGTACATGGGCTGCGTGCTGCCGGCCGGGCTCGGGCAAGCACCCGCGCGCCAGGCCGCCCATGCCGCCTCCCTGCCGCGCGCGGTGCCCGCGGTGACCGTGAACAAGGTGTGCGGCTCGGGACTGAAGGCGGTGGTGCTGGCGCGCGACGCGATCGGATCAGGCGACGTCGACATTGCCGTCGCAGGCGGCATGGAATCGATGACCGGCGCGCCCTACTTGCTGCCCAAGGCCCGCGAGGGTTTGCGCATGGGCCATGCCGAGATCCTGGACTCGATGATCACCGATGGCCTGCAAGACGCTTACGGCAGCGGGCACATGGGCGTGTGCGCCGAACTGTGCGCGCGCGAAAAAACCATCACACGCGAGGATCAGGACGCGTTCGCGATCGAATCCTACCGCCGCGCGCGGCAAGCGCAGGCTGCGGGCCAGTTCAAGCGCGAGATCGTGGCCATCGAGGTGCCACAGCGAAAAGGCGCACCGCTGCTGGTTGCCGACGACGAGGTGCCGGCGCGCGCTGATCTGGCGCGGCTGCCCACGCTCAAGCCGGCATTCGACAAGAACGGCACCGTCACCGCGGGCAACGCATCGGCGATCGCCGATGGCGGAGCGGCCCTGGTGCTGGCCAGCGCTGACACCGCCCGGCAGCGCGGGCTCGTGCCGCTGGCGCGCATCGTGGGCGCCGCGAGCCACGCTCAGGCGCCCGAGTGGTTCACCACAGCGCCGACCGGCGCCATCGAGGCGCTGCTGGCAAGGATCGGCTGGAACAAGAGCGACGTGGATCTGTGGGAGATAAACGAAGCCTTCGCGGTGGTGGCGGTGGTCAACAACCGGCTGCTTGGCCTCGATCCCGCGCGGGTCAACATCCGTGGTGGCGCCATCGCGCTTGGCCACCCCATCGGCGCAAGCGGCGCGCGCATCCTGGTCACATTGCTGTCCGCGCTGGCCGACACCGGCGGGCGGCGGGGTGTCGCGGCGCTGTGCATCGGCGGCGGCGAGGGCATCGCGGTCGCGGTGGAGCGGGTGTGAGCGCAGCGGTGCAGGTGACGACGGACATTCGCTGCGTCGGCGTGGTCGGCGCCGGCCAGATGGGTCGCGGCATCGCACAGGTCGCGGCGGCCGCCGGGTGCGAGGTGATCCTGATCGACACCACGCTTCAGCTGGCCGAGCAGGGCAAGGCCGGGATCGCGACCCAGCTCGCGCGGCTGGTCGACAAGGGCAAGCTCGGCGCTTCCGTGCGGGACGCCATCCTGGCGCTCATCCGGCCGGCCGGCGTGCTTGCTGATATGGCGGGCGCCGACTTCGTGGTCGAGGCGGCGGCCGAGCAGCAGCCGATCAAGCAGCGCTTGTTCGCCGAGCTTGACCGCACCTGCCGCCCGGGCGTGATCCTGGCGAGCAACACGTCGTCCATCGGCATCACCGGCATCGCGGCGGCGACCAATCGGCCCGACCGGGTGATCGGCATGCACTTCATGAACCCGGTGCCCGTCATGAAGCTGTGCGAGATCATCCGCGGCCTGGGCACTTCGGACGAGACCTACCAGGCGACACGCGCGCTGGCGCTGCGTCTGGGCAAGGACCCCGTGGTGTCGCGCGATGTGCCTGGGTTCATCGTGAACCGGGTGCTCATGCCGCTGGTCAATGAGGCGGTGTTCGCGCTCTTCGAGGGCGTCGCCTCGGCCGCCGACATCGACAAGGCGGTGGTGCTCGGGTTGAACCACCCGCAAGGCCCGCTCGCGCTCGCCGATCTCATCGGCCTCGACACCACGCTTTGCATCCTCGAAGTCCTGCACCGCGATCTCGGCGACCCGAAATACCGGCCGTGCCCGCTCTTGCGCCAGTACGTCGCCGCCGGCTGGCTCGGCCGCAAGACCGGCCGCGGCTTCTTCACATATTAGGCCGGTCTGGCGCCAACCGGACCCGGGCGCACTTGCCGCCGTAGCTCATCGAGCGGGATGTCCACCATCAGTGCCTGGCCGAGCCGGGGAACCAGCACGAACTTCACGTTGTCGGCGCGGCGTTTCTTGTCGACGCTCACGCGAGCAAGCACGGCGTCGTCGAGATGGCTCGACAGATCGATCGGCAGGCCCAGGGCGCCGAGCAGCGCGCACGCCCGTGCCAGCAACCCCGGCTCGGTCACTCCACGCGCCACGCCCAGCTGCAAGGCGGCCACCATGCCGAGCGAGACCGCCTCGCCATGCAGGAGGCCGTATCCAGACTCTGACTCGATGGCATGTCCGACGGTGTGGCCGAAGTTGAGGATCGCGCGTAGCCCGCCCTCGCGCTCGTCCTTGCCGACGACATCGGCTTTCATGCGCACCGCCGCTGCGATCACCTCCTCCAGCACCGATGCCGTCCAGATGCCGCCGTCGCGGGCGCGGCGCTCCAGCAGTTCGAACAGCGGAGCATCGGCGATGAGGCCCGCCTTCACCACCTCAGCGAGACCCGCGGCCTGCTCACGCCGCGGCAGGGTTTCCAGGAAGGTCAGATCGGCGATCACGGCACGCGGCTGGTGGAACGCGCCGACAAGATTCTTGCCCGCCGGTAAGTCGACGCCGGTCTTGCCGCCCACCGACGCATCGACCATGCCGAGCAGGGTGGTGGAACACACCGCGAACGGAACCCCACGCAGATAGATCGCGGCCACGAAGCCAGCGTGATCGCTGGTGGCACCCCCGCCCAGTGCCACTATCGCCGCACCGCGATCGAAGCCACCTTCAGCCAGCGCCTGGCAGGTTTGCTCGATCGCGCTCAGGTTCTTGGCCGACTCGCCCGGTGGCAAGTCGAAGCGCCGGACCTGGGGCAGGCGGGCTGCGAGCGCGGCACACAGCGCCGCCGCGCGCGGCGATACCTGACCGAGCCGTTCGTCGACCAGGACCGCCACGCCGGTCGACCGGCCGAGCGCACGCGCAAGTGTATCGGCGACGTCATCGACCGCGAGCACGCCAATGCGCACCTCGTAGCTACGCTCGCCGAGCGGAACCGGAACCGTGATCATTCCGCAACACTACCGCACCTACAGCCATCGAACCTGCAACCCGCGCTCATGTGGCCGCGTCGGTGTTACCGATCGGTCTGGCCGACCTCGACCTCGACGCCGTGCTCCCTGCCGTCGTCCCACAGCGGGATCGTCTTGTCGGGCTGCTCGGCGCCGTCGCAGACCACGCGCGTGACGACGCGCTTGCCGCCGCTGACGCCGACGTTGCGAATGTGCAGGTGGTAGACGCTCTGGTGATAGCGGTAGTGGATGTCGAACGCCTGCCATCCCTCGGGCATGAGGGGTTCCACCCGTAGCAGACGACCAGCCGATCACTTCAGCCTTCGACCAGTGCGTTGTGGTGTTGTCCGCTCAACCGGGGCGTCTTGGTTACACGACCGTGTGCGCATCGCCAGATAGCGTGCCTCGATCACCGGCTTCGTCGTGGCCCTGGTCCTGCAATGTCGGAGCGGATGCCCACACAATCGCTGTCTCGCGAAACCTCCGCACCCCCCAACGGGCGCTGGCCCGGATTCAATCTCGCGCCCCCGCTCGCCTTGCTGACGGACTTCATCGATGACGGGGTGAAGTTCGACGCCGGTGAGAACGATGGCGATCGATGGCCGCAACATGTGGAAGATCTCTTGAAGTCAACCGAGTGGGCAGCGGACTGACATGGAAAACCAGCTGGACGGCATCCCACAAGGAGCCCTGCGAAGACGATTGGGTCTGGTGGCGCTTGTGAGCATTGGTCTCGCGCTGCTGCTCATTGGGGTTCTGCTCGCGCTCGGTCGAGCCGACGCAAGTGCTTCCAAAGAAGCATTCCCCTACGGCTGACTAACAATCAGCTTGTACGGGCGTGTGAAGTGATCGGGCAGCGATGAGCCCCGGCCCGTCGATTGCGGAGCGTCGGACCAAGGCGCGACTCGGACGACCAAGTCGCCTGACCCGGGCGGCATCGGCGATTTCAGTATCACCGAGCTGCCCTTGATCCCGGACGATACCCGCGCCACTTCGGTGCCATCGAATCCAAACAGGGTGAGCCGCGGCGCCAGATTGGGGGGCACATCCTCGATTCTGATTGTCACGCTGCCACTGACGGCGGTGAAACGGTAGTAGTCATGGTAGTCGACGGGATCGTCCTCCGCGCGGTGGCGTCCCGCAAACATGTACGCCTGCAGCGGGGCATCGACCGCAAGGGGCGTCGCTGCTTCGAGTGTGTCGTTCGGCTCGAAGCCGTCCAGCACCGGTGTGTAGGTGGTCGTGAGCTTGTACGTGTAGGGCACGGTGAAGTCGCCCTCGTTCGCGATGGCAACCCGGTAGCGCTGCGCGGGCGCGACCGCCACGAAGAACGTCGTGGCGGCACCGGGACCTTCGGGCTCGAAACGCGCGAGGTCTGCGGTTCGCGTTCCGTCATAGGCGGTCAAGCGCGCGGTAAGCCTCGCGCCCCCCGCCCCAGTGCCGGTCACTGACGCCTGAACGTAGCCTCCGGTGCGGTCGGCGGCCGCCGTGAACTCGTAGAAGTGAGCATCCGCCTTTGCGCCCATGCAGCCCACGAACTCCGACCCAAGTTCGTACGATGTCGGGCGCCTCGAATCGTTGCTCGGCTCGCCTTCACCCGTGCCGCATGGGTTGCTCCCCATCTCGGCTCCCGCGCAGCCAGTTGCGAAGGCCCAGGTAGCCACCAGGATGCGCCTTGCGGAACTCATCTCAGGGGCTCATCGTCGTGGCGGCGATTTGTTGTCTTACGGACGCGTAGCGGGCGGTGACGAAGTCCTTGATGTACATGGAACTCCACTCGAAGTGCGCGGTCGGGTACATCTTCAAATTATCAGCCTGGACCACCGGCCGAATCTGCGCCGCCATCCGATCGATCTGCGCGTGGACCATCTCGACGGGCATCCTTCGCATGACCTCGTCGAGCTTGGCGTAGTATCGATCAAGTAGCGTGGTCTTGATGAATCGCGTGAGAATGCACCTGTCGAAATTATCGAAGATGTCGCGCGTGGCCGGGTCGTTGATTGATCCGAACGTGTTGTCCGGATCCCACGGCAGCATGAAAAAACGCTTCGTCGTGGGGTCGTGATACATGAAGGCGTCGTCTATTTCGAAAGCGCTCCCAAACCCGTCGGTATTGGAGAGAACGGCGCTGACCGCGAAATAGGTCAGCATGTTTTCGATGTCCAGCGCTTCGTTCCACCGCCCCGGCTCTTCTTTCAGAATGCGAAGCGCCTGACCAATGACCAGGTGGGCATCCGGCGGATGCTTGCCTTTCGCGTCCCATGGCAGTGGCACGTAAAGCGACGGGTCCAGACCCACGAAGGCGTAGGGATCCCGACCCGCCTCGCCACGGATGCGATAAAGCGTGCCGCTGGCGTCGGCGAAGTGCGGCTTGAGGCTTTCTTTGCTCCAGACCTCTTCAATCTCGTACGCGCCGCGCGTCTGACCGTTGACCCAGAGCTGCGCAGACACCTCCCGCGGCGCTGGCATGAATTGGCGGTAGTACCAGTACGCCAGCTGGTCTCGGATCACGAACGGATCGTCCCAGGATCCGGTCAGTTTGATCGAGTCGAAGCCGCCAAATTTCTTCGTCTTGTCGAATGCATCGAAGTCAACGCGCATGGAGATCTTCTTGTTGCCCGGCACGCGCGACGATTCCCCCGACGGACGAACACCCGCGTTCGCGATCACCACCCCGTCCAGAAACACGGTGGCGACTCGCGGCTTGTCGCCGCTGGAGTCATCCAGAATCGACTGCCAGTCTTCGGCCGACAGAAACAGCTTTATGTCGTGAACGCGACGGTCGTCGAAGACGGTGAGTTTCGCCCTGTCCTCCAGACTGCTTTCCGCCGGGGCCATGGTCGGCTCAGCTGCCATGCTGCCACCCTGCCCGCCGCTGCCCTCGGGTGCGTCCGGATCGGGACCACAGCTCGGAATTCCCCAAAGCAAGCCAAGGCTGATCGCCCCGGCTTTCGCCAACGAGGTCAACGGTCGTGTCGTCGACCGCCATCTCGCTCCAGCTGCTTCTGCTTGCCACATGGTCAAAATTCCTCCAGCTTGTTTGAAGAGTCCGCATGGCTGGTGCAAGAA
This sequence comes from Myxococcales bacterium, assembly GCA_031431215.1. Lineage (GTDB taxonomy): Bacteria > Myxococcota_A > Polyangia > Fen-1088 > Fen-1088 > JANPCZ01. Next base: position 14,125 of record JANPCZ010000196.1, on the reverse strand, counting down.
GCGAACCCGGTGAAAAGCCCACGAAAGCGGTGGTTTCGGGGCTTGCGTACAGCATCGCTGGGGAAGGTCGGTAGCACCGCGCCGCAGGGACGTTACTTGCCAGTGACGCTGATCCGAACCTCGGGACTCGCCGTTCTCGGGTTAGGTGCGCGAAAAAACTGACTAACGCCGCGGTTTGCACACGGGCACGCCTTCTGCAAAGTCGGCCGCGCAGCATGACGGACCTTCCAAAGAACCCCGAGCGAACCTGGGCGATCGTTCTCGCAGCTGGCGATGGCACCCGGATGGCCTCACTGACGCGCGCGATCCATGGCCAGTCATTGCCCAAGCAGTTCGCCGCCCTGACGGGACCGCGCACCCTTTTTCAGCAGACTCTTCATCGCGTGGCCACGATCATTCCGCCCGAACGAGTCGTCGCGGTGGTGAGCGATCGCCACGAAGCTCTGGCCCGCCAGCAAGTGGCCGACCTGCGGGGAGTGCAGATCGTTCCTCAGCCTCGCAATCTGGGCACCGGGCCAGGGCTGCTGTTGCCCCTCGTGCATATTCTGGCGCGCGATCCCGAAGCCCGTGTGGTGGTGTTTCCGTCGGACCATTACTTCCAGCGCCCGGCGGCCTTGAAACCTGCGGTGCTGGCGGCGCTCGACGCCGCCGCCAAGGATTCTCCGGCGGGCGTCGCGCTGCTGGGTGCCGAGGCAAAGGAGGCCAGCACCGAACTGGGCTGGATCGTGCCAGCCGCCGAGGAATCGCCGGGCCGGCGCAGCGGACTGCCGGTCGCCAGTTTTGTCGAGAAGCCTGACGTGCGGCGCGCCCAGCAACTGCTGGAACGTCACGCGCTGTGGAACACCATGATCGTCGCCGGATCGGGTCGCGCGCTGTGGCACCTGATGCTGCGCCACCTGCCGAGGCAGGTCATGGCACTGTCTCCGTACCTGACCAAGATCGACGCGCTCAATGACCGCGAATCCCTCAAGAACACGTACCGTGAGATGCCTGCCGCAGATTTCAGCCGGGATGTTCTGGAACGGGCGGACGGATTGGCCGTCGTGCCGATGATGGACGCGGGCTGGTCGGATTGCGGCACACCCGAACGCCTGATCGGCGCGCTCAAGGGCACCCCGGCGCTCGGCCAGCTGATCGAGCGTCTTTCACGAAACAGTCACTACCCAATTCCACGATCGGCGCCTGCGTCGAACGATGTCTTGGCTGCCGCTTCGTAAGTGCGACCGGTCCGCTCCGCCGTGTCGTTTCCAAGTGCACGACGAACGGGCACGACGTGGCAGGTATGCGCCAAAACCAAAGCCGCCGTTCCCGGCATTGTGCAAGCTGAGGATCGTCTGCCAGGAATCGCCACGCGGCGTCCAGGCCCCCGCCACCGTCCCCACCGCCAGCAGCTGGCTCACCATCGAGCCACGTCGCGATCTGGTCACGGCGGCCAGCAAGTGTGCGCCACGCTTCCGACGGTGGCATCACCGGCCGGGCCTGCACTCCCTTCCCGACAGCACCGGCGATCTCGTCGGTTACCGGCGCCGCAGGCTAGCGGCTGACCGTCTTCCGATCGAGCCCTGTCTCTCGCGCGATTCGCCGCGCGCTCCATGACCCTGGCGATCGACTGGCTCCATGACCCTGACGATTCGGTGGCCCCATCATCCTGGCGAGGACACCCGATTCGATGCGGCCAGGCGTCCCCATCCTCGCCCAACACTTGCCAGCAGCGGACCTTCCGAGTAACCGCTATAGAAACATGAAGGTTGATTGAATCGACGTATCGGCGCTGGGCGGGGTAAACCTCCAACGGCTTACCGCATCGACGACACACTTGGAGAGGCGGCTGTCGCCCAACGTGTTCTGAAGCACGGCCAGGTTGCTCGATGAACCGTCACTACGTATCACCCAGCTTAGCGACAGCTTCCCGGCCGGGGCGCTGACACTGCCGCCGGGTACGAGACCTTTGCCAGCGCACCGGTCGACCCCCCGCTTGTGTGCTTTGATCTCAGCTGCCAACCGTGCCCCGCCCACCAGCCCGGCCGGCGGCGATTCCGACGACGGCACACCAGGCGAAACCAGCCGCTCGGCGCCCGTTCCGGTCGACCCGCTCGCGATGGCTACGCCCGACTTTCGCAAGCCGCTCTTGGCCAGGCGCCCGGACCCATTCGACAGGGTTTTCGGAGATCCCATGGAGCGGGATCTCATGTCCCAGGTCAGAGCGGTCACGACGGGCGGTACGCCGCCCTCTACGGCCAGCGGCGCGAATTCGAACGAAGGCGCGAATTCGACATGAATAGGAGCGCTACTGACGCGCTCGCTTTCGACGGGTGTGGGCGCCTTGCCACGAGACGGTCTACCGGATGCTTGGCGTATCAAAAGGACGCCTCCCGCGGCCATCGACGTAACCAGAACTCCCCAGACCACAAACGATTTCTTGAGTAATTGCGACATGATGAATACCTCCACCAGGGAGAGACAGCAGGAACCGTGCCCGGCGCGCTGAGCAGGCGTGATTGAGGTGCAGAGCTCACGCTTCTTGCGGGTCGGGTACGCCAGTCGTTGCGGCGTCATGCGGTTTCCGGGCGTGCACCCGTTTGTCAATCGTTACCCCGACGCACAAGCGCTACCGCCGGGGAACCAACACGCGCAGTGACGTCAGATCGCATGGAAATCCTGGCGCAGGCTCTTCACATGTCCAACACATCCACCTTGCATGGGCGCCGGAACTCGGCCTCGAACACCGTAGGTGCGGGAAAGCCCTTGAATTTCAGGGCGGAGCTTCGCCGCTGAGCGAAGGTTCGTTACGCCTGGGTAACTGCTGGGGTTGTCTGGTTACTGAAACCACCCGATCGCACGTGGAATCCACGGCATCTGTTCGTCGAGTGGTGGCACGGAACTCGCAGAACGTGGCCCGCATGCGTTCAAACGATTCCCATCTGTTACAACTGTGCCGCGCGGGATCTCTTGCGGCTTTGCTCGTCGCTGGCTGTCGGCTTTCAGCAGCTCCGGACGCCCCTGCTCCCTCGCCGGGAGTAGCGTCGTCACCACAAGCGACGCCGTCGGATGGGGCCGCAGGGTCGGGCGGCTTGGACACTGTCGTCGCTCCAGCCGATGTCCAGGCGAGCCCCGCCGACGGGTCGGTCGCTCCTGGCGATGGCGCCGAGCCCGAGGCACCGATGCAGCCGGTGGCTGGTTCGTTCGTGCCGCCGGCGGCGGTGCCTCTGACACCACCCGACGCGTTCGTAACGCCGGCCGGTCCCATCATTCCGGATGCGTCCGTGACGACCGACGCAGGCACCGCCCCACTCGCCACGATAAGCGTATGCGCCAGCGGGCTTGCATCCCATGCCACCATCGGCGCGGCCATCGCGGCGGCACCAGCGGGCAGTGTCATCGACGTCTGCCCGGGCACCTACCCCGAGCGGCTGACCATCGCCGGCAAGCCCCTGTACATCCGGGCCACCGGCGGCGCCGCCGTGACTATTGTCGATGCCGGCGCCACGGGCCGCGGCTTCCTAATCCAGGCGGTCGGCGGGACGGGTGTCACTTTGGAAGGGTTCACCATCCGCAACGGCAAGACGGTCGACGAAGGTGGTGCGATCCGCTGCGAGTCGAGCACGCTGCGGGTGCTGGGCAGCGTGATCGCTACCAGCGCAGCTCAGGGCGGCGGCGGTCTGTACGCCACGGCCTGCGTTCTCGACGTTTCGTGGAGCGCCTTCAACGACAACGATGGCGGGGAACGCGGCGGCGGTGCGCTGCTGGTGGGCAGTTCAGGTGAGCTGCGCAGCAACAAGTTCGCGGACAACAAGGGCATCAACGGCGGCGGCTTGCACAGCATCGACGGCAGCGTCGTCATCCGGAGCAATGAGTTTCGCACCAACCACGCCGTGCTACGAGGCGGGGGCCTTTACCACGACAGCGACGGTCTGGTCGACGCCAACATGATCATCGGCAACGACGCGGGGTGGACCGGCGGCGGCATCCATATCAACTTGCACGCGCCCACTTTGCGCGGCAACACGATCAGCAAGAACACCTCGACCAACGACGGCGGCGGCATCTACATCCACGAGAGCCCGAGCTTCCTGCTTGAGAACATCATCACCGACAACGTCTCGGGTGACGACGGCGGTGGCATCCGTATTTTCACCAGCGCTGCCCGCCTCGAGCGCAACCAGATCGATCGCAACATGGCCGACGACGGCGGCGGCGGCATCCGGATCTCGCACAAGGCCTGCTTGCTTGTCGACAACCTCGTCCGCGAGAACCGGTCGACCGTCGGTGGCGGCATCGACCTCGACAACGACTCCAGCGTCGTGCGGGGCGGCGTCATCTCCGAGAACCGCGCGGATCAGGGCGGCGGCATCAACGCGGTCCTCTTCCCCTGGTTCGGTGGGACCATCGAGAACGTCCGCATCATCAAGAACCGGGCGTACTGGGGCGGCGGCATTGCGCTCGACAACAACTTCCAGCAGGTCGCCCTGCGGGGCCTGACCTTGGAAGGGAACACGGGCGGGCGCGGCGGCGGGCTCTACGTGCGCGGCACCAAGTTCACGCTGTCGAACTCGGTGTTCATCAAGAACATCTCCACCGGCAAGGGTGGCGCGCTCCTGGTCGGCATCAACCGCCCCTGGCGGGATCCGTGTCCTCCCTGTCCACCGCAGACGACCGGGAAGGTCGACTTCGTGGTGATGTACGGCAACACCGCGCCAGAGGGCTCGGGGCTGTGGACCGACGCCACAGGGCTGTCCATCGGGAATTCGATCTTATCCGGCAACGGTGGTCCCAACACCGTCGTGGTGGCGCCGGTCGAGAAGATGGCCCCAGTAGTTCCGCAGTGGCACTACAACAACATCCTGCCGGCGACCTTCATGGGCATGGCGAATCCCACCGGGACCAACGGCAACCTCGCCGTGGACCCGCTGTTCACCAGTCCCGCGACTGGCGACTTCCAGCTGCTTCCTGGCAGCCCGGCCCGCAACGCCGGTGACCCCGCCTTGCTGGATCAGGACGGCAGCCGCGCAGACATGGGCCAATTCGGTGGTCCGGCGATGCCATAGCGCAGTCGATTCATCGAGCTGCTTGCAACCGGGCGAGGACTCCAAGATCGTCGCCCGGAAACTCGACATGGTGCACTACGCTCAAATGCTGGACGACCTTCGGTCACCGCCTGCGAACCGCCTGGAAGCATTGACATTGATTAACTACGGATGAACAGGAGCGAGACATGAACCCGAACCGCAGCATCAAGCGCCGGCCGACGGCGCCGGGGGAGATCTTGAATGAAGAATTTCTCGGGCCGCTCGGGATGACGCAGAAGCAGCTCGCCGACCATGTCGGGTGCGACGTGAAGGTCGTCAACCGGATCACGAGAGCCCATCAGCGTCGGTCACCATTCCTGCCAGATCCGGGAATTGGGATCGCTTGGCCCGGGGTTGTCTTTCGGCACACACCTGGCCGTCCTGCGCCATCGCTCGGCACCGCCAGGCTGCCCACCACGAGGACGTGGGGTTTCAGATCCATCGGAACGTGAGCAGCAATCAGGTCGAACAGGACCTGCGGATCAAGAACGCAACGCTTTCAGCCACGGTGATTTGCGAAGCATCGACGCTGACATCGGCGCCTCCGATGGCGATCCCACTGGGCGCCTTTTTCCTGATGCTCGTGGTTCGATGCAACTCGCCGCGCTGGTGGAGGCTACGCAGACTTGCCGTCACAGTGGGATGGCTCGCACCGCTTCGCCGCTGGCGTGCAATCGTCACCAGCCGATTCAGTTCGGAGTCGTCTTCCGGGACCACAGGGTCGCGATCGGCCGCGAGGGCGACCAAGCCCAGCCGGCGAGCAATGTCGGTGCGCAGGATCTTGATCGCGTGGCGCCATACCGTTTCCCGCGTCCAGATCGCGCGTGCCGTTGAGCGACGCGCGCGACCCGATGACACGCCGATGATCCTGGCTTTCGAAGTCGAGGGCTCCGGGTCGGATGGCGGGACTGGACGCGGTCCCTGTCTATTGGTTGCCTCCTGGAGCAGCGAATCCTTCGGAGGCGTGCTTTTCGCCGTGGAGCACGGCATCGATGGCGACCTCGCTGCCACTCTCGGCCGCCTTGGCGAGAGCCTTGTGGTCCTTGAGCACCCGGGACCGCAGATACCCGCTCAGCCAGTGACGCTCGATGATGGGGTAGGCGGCCACGAGCGGCAGCACCAAGACGGCCCCGAGGATCCCTTGCAACCTGCCACCGACGAGCAGTGCGAGGAGCACTGACAATGTCGAGATCTTGAGCTTGTGCCCGTAGATGCGCGGCAAGAGGAAGTAGGTTTCGAAAAGGTGATAGGCCAGGTACGCGACCACGACCGCGACCGCGGTGTTGGGCGTGACCGTGAGCGCCAACAGAGCGGCTGGGACGGTGGCCACCAGGATGCCCAAGACCGGGATGATGTCGCAGAATCCGGCCATCACCGCCAGGGGCGCCGCCGCCGGAACGCCCAGAATCGTCAGGAGGCCCGCCGTGAAGACCCCGAAAAGCAGCGCCGCGAGGAGTTGGCCACTGACGAAAGCCTGGACCACATGGGAGACCTCATCCGTGGTGGTGGCCAATTTTTCGCGATGGGTGCGCGGCACGAAGGCCAGCAGCCAGGCATAAAGGCTTCTGCCGTCAAGCAGCAGATACGGTGTCAGGACCAGGACGACGACCGCCGTCACCAGTCCCGAGACCGCGCTTTGGCCCCAGGCGAACGATCGCTCAAGCATCGTGAGCACCTTGGCGGACGAGGGCGACTCGAACAGTTCACGAACCACTTCCTGGAGGGCTGGATAGCGTGCGGGGATCCGGCTCAAGATCCGGGCGCGGAAGTCGGGAAAGTCCCGCACCAGGTGAGCCATCTGTGCCGTGAGCGGTGGCAGGAGGAACGCGATGAACATCACCAGCAGCCCGACGGCGCAAACCGCGATGATCACCACGCTCAAGCTTCGCCCCAACCGCCTTCGCTCCATCCACAGGACCGCCGGATGCAGCGTGACCGCCAAAAGAACCGATATGGCGAAAAGCAGGAACTCCGGCCACAAAAGCACTACGGCCCACAAACCAAGGCCGCTGCCAATGACCTTGAGAATGCTGCTCATGGGGATGTGAAAACCGCGCCGAGGTGGCACGATGACAATGGCTTCGGTGGGCGCATTCCGTGGCCCTGGTACACGCGTTCCGATCATGCCCTGCGCCGCGAAAGCGACCTCCATCCGGAGATCAAGATACCGCTACCGAAAAGGGCCATCACAAGACTCGCCAAGCCACCGGTGTTACCAGGATTGTCTCCAAGGATTTTTTCAGTGACCGCCCCTCCGACGACAGCACCGATGATCCCGAGAATCGCGTTGGGCACCCCGGCCTGCACATCGTCGTCTCCCATGAGATTGCTTCCAATCCAGCCTGCCGAAGCGCCAATGCTGATCCAGCCAATAAGCCAAAGGCCAGAAACCATGCCTAGTTCACCTTGGTACTGCTGTTCTTGGCGATGACAATCTCGACGCGGCGATTGTTGGCCCGACCCTCGGTGCTGGTGTTCTCCGCTACCGGCCGATCTGGTCCCATCCCTCGTGCCAGGATCTTCTCGCCGGGAAATCCTCGCGAGACCAGGTAGCTGCGCACCGATTCGGCACGGCGTTGCGATAGATTCATGTTGCTGGATTGCGAGCCCTTCGAATCTGTGTGGCCTTCGATGACGACGTCCTGTCCCTTGGCGACGAGTGCTTCTGCGACTTGATCAAGACGTGACTGGGCTGCGGGCAGCAGCGTCGCATCGTTGGAGCGAAACAGGACGCTTCCGGACAGGGTTATGACCATGCCGCGTGCCTCGTCCTTCGCTGCCAATTTCGCCAGAGCGTCGTTGGCTTCCTTGGCCTTCTGCTCCGAGGCGGCAGCCTTTTCTTCGGAAGCGACAGCCTTCCTGTCGGCTTCTTCGCGTGCAGTGCTCTCCGCACTGGCCAGTTGCGCCTGCTGTGCCTGCGCCCGCTCGGCTTCACTGAGTTGTTCGCGGGTCTTGACCAGGGCTCCTTGCGCCGTCTTGGCTATCTCGCCCTGTTTGTCTCCAAATTCCTGTTTGGCTTTTAGCGTTTTCTTTTCAGCAATGGCGGTCTCGGCGTGCGCCTCCGCGATCTGAGCGGTGCGTTCGGCGATATAGGCAAGGTCGATGGTCTTCTGCGAGGCTTCCTCTTCGGCAAAGTTCTGCTCGGCCTTGTCGAGGGCCGCCCTCGCCTTGTGGAGGTCCGCGGGCGTCATCTGGGCGGCGGGCCCAGCGCTGGCGCGGCCGTAGGCCGTCCGTGCATTCTTCAATTCGACGGGTGTGACGGTGGCGCAGGCCGTCGCGAAGAGGGTCAGGATGATTGGTGCCGCAACTGACTGAGACAGGCGAATTCTGTTCGAGTTCTTCATGATATCGTCCTTGGTTGTTCCGGTGGATCTATTGCGGCGCAGATTCTTTCAACGTCTTCAACTTGTCGATCGCTCCTCGGGCATCCGCCTTCTCCTCTTCGCTCCGGGCGAGGGCCAGGGACAGCTCCGCATCGGCCTGGGCACGCATCAGCAGGCGGTCTGCCTGAGCCTTGTCCTTTTGTGCAGTCAGCATCCGGGCATGCTGGAATTGCTCCTTTGCTAACTGCAAATGCAGGGCGGCGTTGGGGCTATGAGTCGCGCCCACTTCCTCGGCAACGCGGATCGCTGCCGATGAACTCTCGGCTTTTTCGTTGGGCTTGGGGCTTGTGCTTGCGCAGGCGGCAGCGAAAAGAAATGCCGCGGCGGAAAACGAGAATCGCGTCATGGGGGTCCTCCAGAAGATGGAAGTTTTCGGTCCGAGCCGGTGAGACTGGCGGGCTCTCCCTTCAAGTGTTGTGCCAGCACGGAAGTCCGGTGTCTGCTTGCCCAAGACCCGCTTCTGGCTGGACATCGAGAACATCTGGTTACGAAATCGTAACCGTCGGTCCCTTGAAGTCACCGTGGCCACACGCGCTGCTTACGGGCACGCACAGCACCGGCACCGTCGCGGCCTCCAGCACCGATTGCACGCTCGAGCCAAGCCGCACCGGTTCGAAACCGGAACGCTGGTGGGTACCGACGAGCAACATATCGGCATCGCGAGCGCTGGCCGCGCCACAAAGGGCCACGGCGACGGAGTCCTCACAAGGCGCGATGGTCAAGCTGGATTCGCCCCGGCCAGGCAAGTCCTCGATGAGAGGCGAAAGCTCACGCTTGAGAACCGCGGTGGCTGCTGGGTCGCCGTCGATCATCTCGGTCGACACCGGTAGACCCAGGCGCCGCGCTTGCTCGGGAGGCCAGTAGAAGTGCACGAAATGCACGTCGAACGACACCGACTTGCGGAGTTCACCGACCCACGCAACAGCGGCACGGGAGGCGGCCGAGGCCTCGATACCAACGACGATTCGCAGCGGCCGCTTGTCACTGGAGGCTGGCCCCACCCCGGCGGACGGCTGGCGGACAACCAGCACCGGTCTTTCGGACACAATCACGGTCTGTTCCGCCATGCTGCCGAGCAGGACCCCCGCTAGCGCCCGGCCGCCATGCGTACCCACCACGATCATGCGCACGTCGAGTTCGCGGCCAAGCTCGTTGAGTGCCTGGGGCGGGTAACCGCGCAGCAAGCGCTCCTCGACTGGCACGTCGAGCGAGCGCAGTCTGACGGCCGCCGCCGCCAGGGTGTCGCGTCGGTGCTTCTCGATCTCGTCGTCGAGAGCCTGGTCGGAGGGTGGCTCGACGGCGTTCGCGAGCACCAGTGTGTCGCCAAACCCGCGCGCCAGACTCGCGGCGACTCGCGAGGCCGTTTCGGCCGAGGCTGAGAAATCAGTTGCGCAGATGATCTTCATGGGCAATTCCCCTTCAGTACTGAGAGCAGCATGCTTCGTGCCACCTTCAGGGAAGCGTCGAGCGTGTGGCTCTGACCTTGCAACGTCAGGCGAGAGATGCGGGAGACAAGAAGGCAACCGGCAATCAAGAGGAGCACGTCATGCACCAAGATCAGGGAGCGACCGAGAAGAAGACCAGCGGACCACTGCACGAGATTCGCAGGCTGCGGGACGAGGTCCGGCTTGACATTCACCTCGCCAGCCGCGACTTGCAGGACCAGTGGCGCCGTCTGGAGAAGCGCCTGTCGCCTGCATCGCGCATGGCGCGTGAGATCAAGGGCGCTACCGGAGAGGCCCTGGACTCGGTGACCAGGGAACTGCGTGCCCTGCGCACAAAGCTCCACGAGCGCAGGCGAGCCAGGCCGCTATTGAAGCGGGGTGACGTCACCAGCGAGTGACGCTAGTCCGGCGATAAAGAGCGCCAGAGTTCGAGTTTTCATCGGTTTGCGAGGAGGCACGCCTCGTGCATCGGCGGCCCAGCATGAAATCCGCGATCTCGATCCGAGAGCGAACCTGGGCGATCGTTTTGGCAGCTGGTGATGGCACCCGAATGGCTTCGCTGACGCAGGCTTTGCACGGCCAGCCGTTACCCAAGCAGTTCGCCGCGCTGGCGGGCAAGCGAACGTTTTTCCAGCAAACCATTGATCGTGTGTCGTTGATCATTCCGCCCGAGCGAACCATCGCGGTAGTAAGCCAGCGCCACAAAGACCTGGCCCACCAGCAAGTTGCCGACCTGCCAGGCGTGCGGATCGTGTCCCAGCCCAGCAACCGTGGCACGGGGCCAGGCCTGCTGCTGCCGCTCGCGCATGTGCTGGCGCGCGATCCGGAGGCGCGGGTGGTGGTGTTTCCGTCGGACCATCATTTCCAGCGTCCGATGGCCTTGATGGCGGCCGTGCTGGCGCTCGAGGTCGCCGCCGAGGATTCTCCGGCAGGAGTGGCACTCCTGGGCGTGACGGCAGATTCGCCCAGCACGGAACTCGGCTGGATCGTGCCGGGAGCTGGTGATGCGGAGGGTGGGCGCAGCGGCTTGCCGATCGCGGCGTTCGTCGAGAAGCCCGATGAGCGGAAGGCACGGCAACTGCTGGACTGCGGGGCCCTGTGGAACACGATGATCGTCGCCGCCTCGGGGCGGGCGCTGTGGCGTTTGATGCTGCAGCACCTGCCCGCTCAGGCCCTCGCCATGTCCCAGTACCTGAGCCACATCGACACCGCCGAGGGCGACGAGATCCTACAGAGTATCTACCGCGAGATGCCCGCCGCAGATTTCAGCCGGGACGTGCTGGAGCGGGCGCGCGGCCTGGCCGTGGTGCCGATGCTCGACGCCGGCTGGTCGGATTGTGGCACGCCCCAACGCTTGATGGCGGCACTCAAGGGGACCCCGGCGCTCGGTCAGCTCATCGAGCGCCTGGGCCTGCGCGGTCACAGCCCGGTGCCACGATCTGCGTCGGCCTGACGGGCGGCGTCGGCCTGACGGGCGATTGCCCACCGTCACAACGACAGGGCATCGCACTTTGAAAAGCCTCCGCCCAGGGAAAATCTTCCTGGCGACACTCGATCGCGATCGACCCCGGGCCGATTCCCGTTCAACGGCCGGTACTACGGCCTTTACACCCACATGGAGAAACAGTCACGTTGCTACTCCTGATGCACAAGGTGTTACCCCAGGGGAACAACGTGCTGCTGATTGGCGGCGATGCTCCGTACGGACCAGGCTGGCGCGGTCCATGCATTGAGCTGAAGGGACCCAATTGCCCCGGTCACCCGGGAAAAAGAAAAGAGGAGACTCATGAAGACTCATATCGTCACATCGCTCGCGACCATTTCGTTGGCCGCGTTTCTGTCGGGACCTGCGCTTGCTGCTTCGGCTGCAAACGCCACAACACCAACGCCTGTCACGAGCCAAGAGGTGGCCCAGGAGGTCACCCAGGTCCCTGAGCCATCCGCATTAACGACGAAATCCGGATCTTCGACGGACGAAGCGCAGGGCTATGCCTCGCGCGAGAGCAGCGCCAAAGGGCTTGAAAGTTTCAGGGGCGGCGAAGGTGCAAGCCTCTACATCGGCGGTGGAGCGTTGACCGTCGCGCTGCTTATCGTTCTGATTGTCATCCTTATCTAGGATCCATCTTAAGATGGCACGTTGGCCGGTCCTCGCTGCGTTCTGTGTCTTCGCCGCGAGCTGCGCGCTTGGCGGCCTGCATAGCTCGCTTCCCGAACGTGTGCGAGCTGACCCAAACTGGATCGTGGTTCCCGATGTCAGGTTGATCCACCAGCGCGGCCGTTCCGACTGCGGCATGGCGGCTCTGAGCACCGTCATCAAGTACTGGCGGCCGACCACCTCGGAGGACGAGGTTTTGCGGGCCCTGGGGCCGATCGACGATCGGCGAGGGATAGAGGCCGGGCGGTTGCGTTCGGTGGCCCAGGCGCATGGCCTGAAGGCCTACTTGGTCGAAGGAACCGTCGATGATCTCGCGCACGAGGTGGGCCAGCGCCGCCCGGTCATCGTGGGATTGGTCGCGGTCGAGCCCGGCCATGCGTTCGGACACTACGAAGTGGTGGTGGGCATGAACACCCGACGCAAGGTGTTTCTGATGGCCGACCCGCGCGGCGCATGGCGCGAGATGGGCATTGACGAGTTGCTGTCGCAGTGGCGCCCATCGCGGCAGTTGGCGCTGGTCATCCTGCCATGAAACCCCAGCCCTTCGAATCCGGAGCCCCGGTGCTGACGAGGACAGTAATGACCACTGGCAAGTTCCGCAACACGTGGAAGATCTTCTCAAGTCGATCGAGTGGGCGGCGGACTGACAGGCGCGCGAAGGTGGTTCATCATCCAGGCCCATGAACAACCGCATCGAGACTGATTCGCTGGGCCCGGTCGAGGTGCCTGAACCACGCTTGTGGGGTGCGCAGACACAACGCTCGTTGCTCAACTTCGCCATCGGCGGCGAGCGCATGCCCATCGAGGTGATAACGGCCCTGGCCCAGGTGAAGCGCGCCGCCGCCGAACAGAACGCGGCGCGCGGCGCGCTGGACGCAAAGCTGGCCGCGGCCATCGTGGCGGCGGCGGATGAGATCGTCAGCGGTCGATGGGACGATGAGTTCCCGCTGGGGGTCTGGCAAACCGGCAGCGGTACGCAGACCAACATGAATCTCAACGAGGTCATCGCGAATCTGGCCAATGTGCGCCTGGGCGGCCGCCTTGGTGACAAGAGCCCGGTCCATCCCAACGATCACGTCAACATGGCGCAGTCGTCGAACGACGCCTTCGCCACCGCCATGTCCATCGCGGCCGTGGTCGCGATCGAGGATCGGCTGCTACCCCAGTTGCGCGCGCTGGCCACGGCGCTTTCCGGCCACGCCGTGAGCTGGAACAAGATAGTCAAGATGGGGCGGACGCATCTGATGGATGCTGTCCCCCTGACACTGGGACAAGAGGCCGGCGCCTGGGCTGCGCAAATAGCGCATGGGATCCGGGCGATCGAGGGCAAGCTCGGGCGGCTGCGCGAACTGGCGATCGGAGGCACCGCGGTCGGGACCGGGCTCGGCGCTCCGCCCGGGTGGGGAGCAACGATGGCCACGGCGTTGACGGCGCTGACCGGACACACCTTCGTTCCGGCGGAGAACCTGTTCGAGGCGCTGGCGTGTCACGATGCGTTCATAGAGGCTTCGGGCGCTCTCAACACGCTGGCGGCAGCGTTGATGAAGATCGGCAACGACGTGCGCTGGCTCGGTTCGGGTCCACGGTCGGGTCTGGGCGAGTTGATCCTCCCAGCCAACGAGCCGGGCAGCTCGATGATGCCAGGCAAGGTCAATCCCACCCAGATCGAGGCGCTGACCATGGTCGCCGTGCGGGTGATCTCGAATCACGTCGCGATCACGATGGCGGGATCGCAGGGTGCGTTTCAGCTGAATACGTACAAGCCGCTCATCATCTACAGTTTCCTGCAGTCGACGCGCCTGTTGGCCGACGCGACCGGCTGCTTCCTTCGCCTGTGCGTCGCGGGCCTGCGCCCCGACGAGGTTCGGCTGCGCGAGAACGTCGGGCGCTCGTTGATGCTGGTGACCGCGCTAGCGCCAGTCATCGGCTACGACGCCGCCGCTCGCGTCGCGAAGACTGCCCACGAGGGAGGTGTCACCTTGCGCGAGGCTGCTACGAGCCTGGGCGTGATCAGCGCCGACGATTTCGACCGCCTGGTTGATCCGGCTGCGATGGTTGGGCCCGGCCCCTGACCCC
>JANPCZ010000195.1:0-5465 GCA_031431215.1 Myxococcales bacterium | reverse complement strand
CTGCGCGGCGACCATCGGCAACGACAGCCGGGCCAGGGCGCGCACGTTGGCGGCGATGGATCTCGGCGCCAGCAACGGGGGTGGGGTCGGCATGGGGCGGCGAGGGTACCGCATGCTCCGAGCAGGTCCACGACTCCCTTTGCGGCGCTCAAGGGTCTGGTGCAGCTGGCGGCGCGCCCGTGACGCCGAGGAGCGCACGTTCAACGCCGACCACGCGGCGGTGATGCGGCACTTTGGGATGGAGCCGCGCACCACCGCGGTGGGCGCCAAGAAGCGAAACGGCGACGTCGAGTCCAGCAACGGCGGCTCGCCTCACGCGCGAGCATCTTTGCGTAGCTCGACCCACGCGGAGGCCTCACGATCCAGATGTTCTCGGGCTTGAGCCAAAAGCCTAGGCCTCTCAGCTGGGGTGGCCCGCTGGCCGCGCTGGGGCCAAGCCTCGCCGTCGTCCTTCGCGTCTGCTTCGCCTGCCATGGGCCCGACAAGAAGCCGGCGCAAGGCCAAGCTGCGCCTCGATCTGCGCGAGTCGGCGCTCGACGCTGAGGTGGAGACGGCCATCAGGAGCGAGCGGGTTCCGGCCGCGGAGGGCGCGGCCAGTGGAACGGGCACCCTCCGCGGTATCGGGGACTTGCCCCCAGGTGACACCGCGCTCGCGATATCCACCGAGTCGCGCTTCCCTGTGGCCGACTACACTTGGCAGTCGCCGGTTACCGTCGAGTCTGCTGCTTCGCCCGTCGCAGTCGCAGCTCGAACGCGTGCGCAGTCATTCTCAGCTCGAAATGGGAGAAGAGCAGATCACGCCCGAGAAGCGAAATCGGGACGCTCTTTCCAAACTTCAGACTGGGCAGCGGGTACCATTTCCCGCCGATCTCGATCTCGGTACCGGCGAGGTCCTTTGGCGTATGGACTGTCATCTGCCCATTCGCCCCCTTGCATTCCTCGGTCACGAGATCCGAGTCATGAAATCCCATGAGCTTCGCCAGCGCCAGGTTCAGCAGTACCCCATCGGCGCCGGTGTCGACCAAGAGCAGGGGATCGGTGGGCATGATCTTGCCATGCCGCCTGAAGCCCACACGCAGGAGTGGCGCTGCCTGAGCCGGTGCGATAGGCGTCCACGGGAACCTCACGCGTCCGCCTGCCCCGACACGACGCCTAGAAGAAGCAGACCATCGATGGGTCGGGGACCTGCAGCACGACCGGCCGCCCGCCGGCCGTCCTCGTCGACGCCACAGGCTTGACGTGTGCCTTGCGTATCGCTTCTTCGGGTGTCCGCGCTGCCCCGAGGACTTTCGACATCTGGGGATTTAGCACCACCCAGGTTCCCGGTGGCCGCCCCTCAAGAAGAGCGGACAGGTTGGGCTTCGCCGATACGGCCATGATCTCCAATGCAGGTTTGGCCGCGCCTAGTGCTCATGTCAAGAGCGCTTTTCGGGCATCATCTGACGCCGATGACCGCCAAGTTGACGGAACATTCATTCTCCTCGGACACACACAGAAAAGCGCCGACGGGCGCCTGGGCAGAAAGGGCACTTGTCCTCACTAGGCACCGATCATCGAAAAGGAACGGCGCGCGGAAAATTTGCGACCGCGGGCCACGATCCGGGTAGGGCCTGCCCGCGCGTGAGGCTGGCGGTTCCAAATTGGGGAAGACGTTGGCGCCTGAAATGACCACCCAGGGTTTGGCATGAGGTCTGATCTGAGCCTCCCATTCCGTTCAGCTCTCGCCGTCGTGGCCGTTCTCACGTTTCTGGGCGGTTGCGCGCAGTTGCCGCCCCCGGCTTTTCCGGTGCTTCCGCCGGGCATGGGGGCGGTGGGTGTTTCACAAGCGGCGACCTGGGCATGGTCTCGTGGGAAGGTCGCTCGGCCGGACGGCACCATCGAAGAGGTCCGCTGGAACGGTGCAGGCGATTTCAGGTTTGGTGGAGGCCAGGGAGCCGCCAGGCTCATTTCCGCGCTGTTTCCCGCGCTGATCGCCGTGCGCGGCGAAATCACGCCTCCTCTCGACATCGGCGCTCATCTGGGCTGGCAGGGGATGGGCCTTGCGGGTAGGTACCGGTTCCGCCCGGCTCTTGGCGTCGCACTCGATGCGCAGGCTGGATACACCTTCCACACGTACCAGGTGAAGGTCAGCGCAGATGCGAGCGGTCTGGCTCCAGGCAGGGTGATTCTGAACGCGGGCGTATCGCTGGGACGCTGGCCGCACTTCCTCTTCGTGCCTCATGGCTTGCAACGGGAAGAGGGCTCGGAAGAAGGAGTGATCGGCCACAGCGGCTTTGAACTCAACCGGACGGAAGTGCGGCTTGAGCTTTCAGCCGGCGCCGGCATCCGCGACATCTTCCTGGTGCTTCAGCCCTACATTGTCGTGGCGTCCGGCGCTCCCAGGTTTGGGGATTGCTATCTGTGTGCAGCGGGAATCCGACCGATCGATTTTTCTCAGTCCTTCGGGTTGGCCCTGAGCATTCTGTTTCTCAATGTGCACCGGTAAGCGTGACGATTTGGAGGCCTGCTGGTGCTGGCGGAGGCAACCTCGGTCCTTGGTTGGAACATTCGAGAAGGTACAGAGTGAGGTCGCCGACACGCAGAGTCGCCCGACTGGATCAGTTCCCCCGACGCTTTCGCGATTGATCCAGCGTTGCCCCTGGTGGAGGGCTTTCAGTTTCGTGACCATACCCGTGGCGGGTCGGCCTTTCCTGGGGCCATCGCGGACACCGCACCCGATGGTTGGGGCCGACGGGTCATCCTGCTCCAGCACGCGAAGCGACGACGGAGCACGCGCACCCTGGCGGCAACGACCCGACCATCGCCGCTGTCCGAGCTCGACTGCCTGCTCGCGGTCGATGACGAGAGTCGTATCGGCGCCCTACGTTTCAAGGACGAACAAGGCCGGTTTCAGGGCACCGCCCTGGACGGTGACCGGCGGGCGCCTCCGCTCATCGAGCTTGCACATCTGATTGCCGCGACCAGGGCGGTCGAGAATCGCAGCGAGACCGACGTCGACCTCGAGTACCTGCGTGGCCGCGGCACCTCGCTTGGCGGTCTGCGGCCCAAGTGTTCCGTCAGGGACGACGACGGCGCGCTGTCGATCGGCAAGTTTCCCAGCGTGGGCGACGAACGGGCCGTCACCAGGGGTGAGGTTCTCGCCCTGAGCCTGGCCGCCTCGGCCGGCATCAATGCGAGTGCCGCTCGGCTGGTTCACGGGGATGGCGTGCCGGTGGCCCTCATCAGGCGCTTCGATCGACTCCCCGGCGGGCAGCGGTTGATGTACATCTCGGCCGCCACCCTGTTGGGCGCCGGCGAGGACGATGGCCGCAACCACGCGTACACCGAGATCGTCGATGGCCTGCGCCGGCACGGCGCCCACGCGCAGGCCGACATCGAGGAACTGCGAGCGGGAGAAGGCGGCCTCCTCATCCCATCTAACCCCAGAAAGCGTTGCCAGAACTCGACTCGGAAGCGATCGACTTGCGAGCTGCTTCACAGCTAAGCTCGTCAGCTGAGTGACTGAAGACCGGGCGCACACGGGAACGCTGACGCCGACGCCACGGCAAGCGGGAACGATATGGTGCACGGCGCTGGTCGTCCTGGTCATCAATGATCATCTGCTCAAGGGCGCCGGATACCTGCCGTCCTGGCTGACGGGGAAACTCAGCGATTTCGCCGGCCTTATCGTGGCGCCGGTTCTATTGGCAACCCTGGTTCGGGCGCGGAAGCCGGTACCCCGCGGGATCTGCCTCGGAGTGATCGTGGCGCTGTTTGCTGCGGTCAAACTGTCGCCGGAGGCGGCGCGGGCCGTCGAACACGTCGTCGCTTTGCTTGGAATCCCGTGGCGGATCTGGAGCGATCCAACGGACCTGGTTGCGCTCGCGGTGATCCCACTCGCGGAACGGATGAACGCAGCTCTTGGTGCGCCGGCCGCGTTCAAGCCGACGGCCGCGATGCGACTGCGCCGTGCCGTCGCCGTGGCTGCAGGCAGTATCGCGTGCCTCGCCACCAGCTACGCTGAAACCGGCTTCATGACGGCAGCGTTTCTGGTCAACACGACGTCGTCTGCGCTTGATGTTCAGTTGTTTGAGGCGCGCGTGGGCATCGACTGCACGCCCGTGGGACCGCCGCTCACGGCGGCGGACTTCGCCCCGGCGCACTGCCACCACCTTGAGCCCCAGCAAATCGTCCCTCTCGATCGAAATTGGACAACCATCGAAGATCCGGACAAGGGGCCGGCCGGGCCCAGTCTCGCGTGCGACGCGGTCATCCTTCGCACCGACGGCCTGCCGGACACTCTGATCTTCTGGCGAAATATCCGCCAGGTCAGAGTCCCGGCGCCGGCCACGAGCGAAGTCGACGTGAGCGACCACGGGATCTATCTCGAGCGCGCCGGCAACCGGATCTACGCAGCGGGAACGCGTCTCCTTTTGACACAGACCGTTCCGTTCGCCCTGCCACCTTTCGATTGCAAGTCCATCAAAGACGCAGGAATTCCGCGCCTCGGAACGGACGCGCAATGATGTTCACTTGGGTGCTGTTGACCGCCGCGCTGGTGTTGAATGACCCGGAAGCAGAGACAACACCGGAAAGGGCGTCCGGCCTTGCAGCACCCGCCCCGCAGCCAGCGGAACCACCTGCCGCGCCACCGGCGATTGCTGCACCTGCCGCGCCCGCTGTGACGCCACTCTCGGCCCAAGCGACACCGCCCGCACCTGCGCCCAGGCGCCCGGCATTTCTGCGGATCGGAGTTGGCGCCGGGGCATCAGCAGATAAGTCGCCCACCATGAAAGCCAAGACCACTGAGCGCGGCGCTTGGATTCAGGGATCCGTCTTCGGCAGCTTCCAGGTGATTTTCTCGGATCGGCTGTCCCTGGTGGCGATCGTCACCCGCTTCGCACGGGGCCCAGCAGGTTATCTCACCGACCCGTTGTATGGCCTGGCGGTCGCGCCGCGACTGGTGCTGGCCACGGTACTACCGCCACCCGCGAATATCGGGCACGAGATCTATCTGCTGTCTCCGGCCGGGCTGACGACAGGGGCAGAGGAGACGCCCTCGCGCCGGGCCATTGTCGAGAAGAACGAACTGAAAGTGGGGTGGTATGCGGGCGCCGGCATTGGATGGGCAATGCTCGGCCCGGGCTTTGGCGGCTTCGTGGAACTCGCTTACGCTCGCCACAGTTTCGGAATCAGGAACACGGTCGCCCCACGCGACGGCAGCCAGCCCCCCACGATCACCGATTTTCATCAGGTCGCGCACCAGGTGTTGATGAACGTCGGCCTGCTGATGTGGCACTGAACTGCCGTGAACCGCGAGCCAGCGAAATACGGGGCGGGCGCCTGGCGCCGGCGGGTCCGCTTCGAATCCAGAGCCGCCGTCGTCGAACGGCAGGTCGAGTTGTGGCGGCGGGCGTGCCGGGTGAAAGCCTGGCACCGCCCTCCCTTTGCAACTGGCCCGGGTCTGGCAGAGGCTTTGCCCGATG
>JANPCZ010000194.1:0-40436 GCA_031431215.1 Myxococcales bacterium | reverse complement strand
GCCCGGGGCCGACTGAATGAGGTAGAGTTGGGCTGCTCTTTGGAGAAACAATGACCATGAGTGACGAGGTAACCCTGAAGCGAATCGAGATCATCGAGGCGCGGGTCTCGGATCTTGAGAAGCGCTTGAACTCGGTTAGCGACAGCCGCAAAACTACCAGATCGGATCAACGCGCCGCCTTGGTCGGGTGGATGGTGTAGTTCCATTCTCCGTGGAAGGAGTTTGGTTCGACGTTCACGAGGGCGAGCTGCTTGTCCGAGACTCGGCGACCTTTCGCGTAGATGCGGTCATCGATTTGGCTGCGCACGGTAAGGCCTGTTTTCGTCGTCGTGGCGGAGATCAGGTTCACGATTACCTGATGGGTCACGAGCGGCTTGCCACGCCAGTTCTTTGTGATGAACGAGAACAAGCGGTGCTCGATCTTGTTCCACTTGCTCGTGCCTGGCGGCAAATGACAAACGGTGATGGGGAAGCCGAGTTCGTCGACGAGCCCCTGTAGCTCGACCTTCCACAGACGCAGCCGGTAGCCATTGCTTCCGCCGCCGTCGGCTGTGATCGTGAGCGAGGTTGCATCGGGATATCGCGGCACACCCATCTCCTTCCACCACGTGCGGATGGTCTGGACTGCGAACTCGCCCGTGTCGTGACTCAGACCCACGCTGACCCATGCTTCGTTCTGTTGAAGGTCGTACACACCATATGGCGAGGCCCGGCCCTGCTCGGGATCGATGAAGTCATGAACCTTGACGTCCTCTGGGTCACCGTTGGGCCGGAGTTCGCGGCCGCCGTTCTTGTACTGCCCAACCAGTTCCTTCTTCTTGGTGTCCACGGAGATGACCGGCTCGTTCTGCTCGATCTTCTGACGGATCACCTCGTTGATGTGCTCGAACTGCGCGTTGCGGTCGGGATGCTGGGCGCCCTCGAGCCGCTTGCGATTAGCCTGAAGGCTGTAACCAATCTCTTTGAGAAGCCTCGAGACCATCTTCATGCTCGTTTGATGGCCTTGCTCCTTGAGCGCGGCGACGATGTTTCGTTGGCTGCGTGCCGTCCACAGGAGCGGCGACTCCGGATCGCCCCGCGTTGTGGATTCAACCAGGACCTTCAAATCCGGTAGCAATGTCGGGTCCTTCTCCGTCGTCTTCTTGCGTCCGGCCCCGGGGCGCCGGCTTCGGGTGACCGCCAGGCTCGGTGCCGTGCCATCCTCGATCGCGCGCACTTCTGCGATTCCCCTTCCGATCGCGCTCGGCGCCATCTGCGTCGCATGCGCCGCGGCCACGATGCCGCCGTAGCCGAAGGCCATTGCCTCGTTCGCCACGAAAAGCCGCCGCGCTCTCTCCGTCAGGCTGCTCTTCAACTTGTTGTAGCGCTCTCGGATCTTAGAGCTGCGGACCGCTCGTTCCTTCAGGGTCTTGGTGGCGCGCTTCTTGGCCCTGGGTTTCCTCGCAACGGGATTCTTGGCAGCGGGATTCTTCTTCATCTGGGTAGATGAAGATCCCCGATTCTCACCAAGTCAACCTTTTTATTTTGCGGCTGTCACTAAGGCCTTTGATCAAAATTACCTCGTCAACTTGGAATCCCGCAGGCTGCAATTGGTAGTCCTTTGCAACGTGTGTGGTTCCAATCCCGACGCTTCTCCCGAGTCGACGATGTTGTTTTGGCCTCCATCCTAAGCTTCGGGTCGGCTTGTTGCTCGATTCGGCCCTGAAGGCGTTTCAGGGCGAGATCGTCGAACAGGTCCAATCGAGCGAGTTCGCACAACTGCTGCTGGTCATCGACGATCGCGGCGTCCAGACATCCGGGGCTCGTGCGTGCGGATCATTGCCGACGGCCACTGCTGCTCGATCTCTATCAGTATCTAGATCGACGTCAGTTCGATCGACCGACGAATCCGTTGCGCACGACCGGAGACACGAAGGTGTTGCGCCAGATCCCGACGTCGTGCCGCGCCAGAACAAATCGGACACCATCGCCGAGATTCGGTCGCACAAGCTGGATGTGTTGCTCTATCTGGGCGAGCATCGCCTGGCTCGCGCGGCGCTTTCCCTGGCGCACTTTGGGGTGTGGTCGTTGCGAACCGGCGACGACGCGAGTGGCTTCGATGACACGAAGTTCTTCCTGGACATCTATGGCGACAACGTAGTTTCTGCAATCGCCCTCAGCGTCGCTACGAATGACGCTCCGGCCGGCCGGATCTTGGCGAAGGGCTCCTTCGGCGCCCGACGGAATTCCTGGCTTCTCAATTGCAGCCAGCCGTATTGGTCGGCGGTGACGTTCGCGTTGCAGAAGCTGCGCGAGCTCAACGAGCATGGCTGGGAGCGCTTCGCTCACAACGCGCCGATCATCGACCAACGAGAGACCGCGCGCACAAGCCTGCCGCTTACGAGCCAAGATGTGGCTCGCTGGTGGGCGACCCGGAACCTGAAGCAACTCGCGGATCGGCCCAAGGAGCCGCTCGAGAACCACTGGCGCATCGCCACGCGCGTGGGGAAATCGCCCGCCCTGGCCGATTCCGCGACGCCGGATCTGTCGGACTTCCGCCTTCACGAGAGTCCGCCTGGGCACTACTACGCGGATCCTTTTCTGATACAGGAAGCCGGCAAACACTGGCTATTCTTCGAGGACTATCGCTATGCCACCCGGCACGGCGTTCTCGCCTGCGCCGAGGTGTCGCAGGACGGTTTGGTGGGCGCAGCGCAAACCATTCTCGAGCGCCCGTACCATCTATCGTACCCTTGCTTGCTGCGCGAATCGGGCGAGCTCTACATGGTCCCCGAGACACTTGGGCACGGCACCGTCGAGCTGTATCGCTGCGCCCGCTTTACTGGCTATTCACCAGCATCCTGGAACCGCACGCCAACGGTCGTCAGTTGCACCTGTTCTACGCGCGCGATCTCGCGATTGCGGCGCGTTTTCGGGCATCATCTGGCGCCGGTGACTGCCAAGTTGACAGAAGAGCCACCGTGCGCCCGACCGTCGAGGAACTTTCCTGGGAACCACCGCAGAACCGGAGCCAGGGTGCGGAGAACCGGAAGCGTTCTAACGGGACTCCAATTTCCTGCTTGCGCGTCCTTAATATCGTCATATTATTCAGGCATGCCCGCGAAACAAATGGCCATTTCGATGGACGCTGAGCTCGTTTCCAGGGTCAGGAAGGCGGCGGGTCGGTCGCGTGACGGCAACGTCTCCGCGTGGTTGGCCGACGCCGCGAGCGCACAGCTTCGGTACGAGGAGGCGCGGCGTGTCCTCGACGATCTGATCACGGAGCAGGGGCCCGTCCCAGACGCCGTGGTCACCGAGGTCCGCCGCCAGTGGCCCGAGGACTGACGCTTGATACCGGCGCCCTGATCGCGGCTGAGCGCCGATCGGAGATCTTCCGCGCAACCTGGCAAGAAGCCGTTCGCCGTCACGCCGTCATCACGATTCCCGCGCCGGTATTCGCGCAGGCATGGCGCGGCAACAATCCGATGATCGATCGACTCCTCCCCGCGTGCATGGTCGAGGCCTTCACGGAAGCGAGCGCACGATCCATCGGAAGACTCCTGGCCGCGGCTGGAACCAGTGACGTCGTCGATGCGATGGTGGTCCTCGGCGCAAGCAGCCGCGACGACGCCATTCTCACGTCAGATCCCGACGACCTCGCTCGCCTCGCGGAAGCGCTTCGTCCGACGCGAAGGCTTCCGATCATCCGGCTCTGAGGTGACTCTTTGGGCGCCGCTGCCTCAGCGTTGCTTTTCGGCTTCTATCCGGCGTTCAGAGCCTCGTCGCTGGATCCCATGGAAGCGCTGCGCTGCGAGCAAGGAGACGGACCCGATCCGCTTTTGCATCTTGCTGGCGCGCGCGTGGCCGAGTGATACTTCGCGCCGCCATGGCTGCCCCGACCGTCGCTGAGGCACCTGCAGGCGACGCTCAGCGCGCGGACGGGCCGCCGACGTTTCACCTGGTCGTGATGGGGCCGGACTACACGGCGACCCACCAGTTGCCGCCGTCGGGCACTCTCACCGTCGGCCGCGCCGAGGATGCGCAGGTGCGCATCGCCGATCAGCTCGCGTCGCGCTACCACGCCCGCCTCTACGTCGGCGCCGAGTTCGCGATCGAGGATCTCGGCAGCGCGAACGGCACCCTGGTGCGCGATCAGCCGGTCGAGCCGCAACGACGGGTCACTGTGGCGCCGGGCGAGACCATCAACGTGGGCTCCACCATCCTGGTGATCCAGCGGCGCGAGCCTGGCGTGAAAACCTCGCGCGTGCGGCCACACGGCCATTTCGAGGCACGCCTGATCGAGGAATGCGGCCGCGCCGAAAGCGTGCACGGCACCTTTGCCGTTGTCCGACTGCACGTCGACCAGGCGCCAGCAGCGGCGCGTGCCGGCGATCTGATCGCGGCGACGCTCCGTCCCGGCGACGTCTTGGCCGCCTACGGGCCGCACGAATACGAGATCATCCTGGTCGACTCGGGTCGCGACGCGTCCGATGTGCTGGTCGCACAGATCGTGCACGTGCTGGCGTGCGAGGAGATCAAAGCCCGCGCCGGCCTGGCGTTTTTTCCCAAGGACGGCGCCTCGCCGCAGGCGCTGGTCGCCTTCGCGTGCGCACTGGTACGCGGTGGCGCGCAGCACGTCGCCGCGCCCGACGGTTTCGTCGTCGACAACCCGGCGATGCGTGCGCTTTACGCGACGGCCGAGCGGGTCGCCGCTGGCAACATCAACGTTCTCATCCTGGGCGAGACCGGCGCCGGCAAGGAGATCCTGGCGCAGACCATTCACCGGCGGTCGAAGCGCGCCGGTGGGCCGTTCGTCGGCTTCAACTGCGCTGCCTTCACCGAGTCTCTGCTGGACAGCGAGCTGTTCGGCTATGAGAGAGGTGCCTTCACCGGCGCGGCGCAGGCGCGGCCCGGCCTGCTCGAATCGGCGTCGGGTGGCACAGTGTTCCTGGATGAGGTCGGCGAGATGTCGATCGCCTCGCAGGTGAAGCTGTTGCGGGTGCTTGAAACGCGCGAGGTGCGGCGGGTCGGCGCCAACGCCGATCGCGCGATCGACGTTCGTTTCGTCGCAGCGACCAACCGCGACCTTGACGAGGAGATCGCCGCCAAACGGTTTCGTGAGGACCTGTTCTTTCGTTTGAACGGGATGACGTTGACCATCCCGCCGCTGCGCGAGCGCCTGGACGAGATCGAACCGCTCGCGCGCCTGTTCCTGGAACGGGTGGCGGAGGAGGCGGGCCAGGCGCCACCGGCGATCTCCGCGGCGGCGGCCCAGTACCTGCGTGCGTACGCGTGGCCAGGCAACATCCGCGAGCTCAAGAACGTGATCGAGCGGGCCTTCCTGCTTTGCGGTGGCGCCGAGATCACGCCCGAGCACATCGAGACCGAACGCATGCACAAGCTGCCGCTCGCAGCGCCCGTGAGCCCGGCTGAGCTACCGCACGAAGTGTCCCCCGCAGCGACCGCCCAGGCGGCGCCGGGCGCCGTCGCTGGCACGTGGCGCGAGATCGAGCGGCAGGCGATCCTCGACGCGCTCGAGCGCTGTGCTGGCAGTCAGACACGGGCCGCCGAGTTGCTGGGCATGCCCCGACGGACGTTCTGCACCCGGCTCAAGGAATACAGCATCCGTCGCCCGCGAAGTTGATTCGCGCGGCCGGCGCAACTTGTGCCGCACGAATCGCGCCGAGGCGGCGCATGCGGGTCCAGCGACGCTGCACCGACGGCCGCCAGCTTCGGCCCGCGCCTTGCCTACCACCGGCATCGTTGTCATTGACTTGCATCGCCGCCAGCCGAATCATGGGCGCCGTTGGCCTCTCCCTGGCGCGCCCTCGATGCGGGAACCGTCCTTCACGGAACGTACGAGATCGTGCGTCCGATCGGCAAGGGGGGGATGGGGGATGTCTACGAGGCGCGCCACACCCGCCTGCCTGGCCGCGTGGCCGTCAAGGTGCTGGCGGGGGTGGTCGGGCGCGGGGGCGCCAACGAATTCTTGCGCTTCCGTCGCGAGGCCGAGATCGCCTCGGAACTGCACCACCCCAACATCGTGAAGGTGCACGACTTCAATCACATGGACGATGGCTCGCCCTACATCGTCATGGAGTTCCTCGACGGCAACTCGCTGGCCGCGGATCTCGAGCAGGCGGGCCGGTTTCCGCCCCGCCGCACGCTCAATATCGTCGAGCAGATCGCGGCCGGGCTGGCGGCGGCCCATGGCAAAGGCGTCGTTCACCGCGATCTCAAGCCGCACAACGTGCTGCTCATCCCCATGCGTGGCACGGAGGGCGACTTCGTCAAGGTCGTGGACTTCGGCATCTCCAAGGTCAAGACCGCGGTCACCCTGACCGACGACGCCAAGCTGATGGGCACGCCGCAGTACATGTCGCCGGAACAGGCGCGCAGCCGTCCCGACGATGTCGACGGCCGCACCGATCAGTTCGCCCTGGCTGCCATGACCTACGAGATGCTGTCCGGGCGGGTGGCTTTTCAGGCCGACAGTGTGCCGGCCACACTGTTCAAGATCACGAACGAGGAGCCACCTCCGCTTGCCGAGGTACCGGCCCCGACGGGTCCGGCCATCGAGGCGGTCCTGCGCAAGGCCATGGCCAAGGACAAGGAGTCTCGCTTCGCCTCGATCCTGGATTTTTCCGACGCGTTGGCGCTGGCGATCTCGGGCGCCGTCAATCCCGAGCGGGCGAGCGCAGCGCCCGACCGGCCGAGCCCGCGGGTGGATCCGGGAGCATCGACGATCCAGTCGGCACCGGCGGCACCGGCGGCATCGGCGAGTCATTCCACGGAGCGATCGAAACAACCGCGTCGCGCGGTGCTCGCCGTCGTGGTGGGCGGGGCGGTCCTGGTCGTTGCGGCGGCGGGCTGGACGCTGCGACCATCGAAGGAAGCAGTTGCGGTGGCGCCCGCGGTTGCGCCTGCGGTGGTGTCCGCGGTTGCGCCCGTTTCGCGCGATGCCGGGGTGCCCGCACCACCCGCATCGGGCAACCGGCCCGAGCCGGTGGCACAACCGGTAGCGCCCCCGCAGGCGACCGCAACGCCGGCCCGGGCGCCGAAGCGCGTCACCGGAACCGGGCCGCGCGCGTCGACGAGCAAGCAGCCGGAGACCGAGCCGGAGAGGAACGAGGGGAATGACATCAAGCCACCCGCCGAGACCGCTGGCACCATCTTCTACGAGAAGCTATAGCCGGGAGCGTACTGTCCGCCGCGCGCTGGCGGTGGTGGCGGTCGTGTTCGTGCTGGGCCCACGCGCAAGCGGTGCCCAGCCCGCCGACAACAAGGCGCGCGCCGAGGCCAAGCTGACCGCGGCCCGCCAGGACTATGAGCGCGCCGACTATCAGAGTGCCCTCAGCAAGATCGAGGAAGCCGCCGCCCTGTTCCCAAGCCCCAAGATGCACTTCAATTTCGGGGTCGTGTACGCCAGGCTCGGGCGTAGCGTGGAGGCCCTGGAAGCGTTCCAGCGTTTTCTCGCTGAGGCCGGCGCCATCGATCCGGACCGTCGCAGCGAAGCCGAGCGCCAGATCGCTGAACTGCGCGGGCGCGTCGCCGCGTTGGTGGTGGCCAGCGACACCGCGGGCGCCGATGTATTCGTTGACGGACGCCTGTCCGGTACGACGCCCCTGCCGCGTCCGGTGTTGGTTGCCCCTGGCCTGCACCAGATCGTCGTGCAGAAGGCCGGCGTCGCCGCCGCCTACGCGGATCGAATCGACGCGCGCGCTGGTACGGAGATCCGGATCCAGGCACGGCTCGCCGTGTCCGTCACGGCGGCGACGACGATCCCTCCCACGGTAGTGAGCGTGACTCCCGCGCCGGAGGAAAAACCGCCTTTAGGCCGGGCCCGGATCCTGGGCCTGGTGCTGGGCGGCGTCGGTGTGGCCGCGACCGGGGTGGGTGTTGCGTACGGTTTGATCGCGAGGTCCCGCCGGGATGATGCGAGCGCTGCTTGCCCGAACCAGTGTGTCGCGAAGGGCGATGTCGATCGCTGGAACCAGGCGCGCTTGGCGGGAAACATCTCGACCGGCGCTTTTGTCCTCGGCGCAGCGGGAATCGCGAGCGGCGTCGTCATCTGGTTAAGCGCCCGGCCGCCAGCCGACGGCGCTTTTCGTACACAGATCAGTCTGGGGCCAGGCGGCCTCCACATCCTGGGGAGTTGGTGATCATCATGATCGAACGTCGTCGTCTCGTCGCGATCCTGGCAGCAATCATTCCGATCACCGCCGGCTGCAATGCGATCCTCGGAATCGAAAGTCACGCCCTGGCTCCGGACGGGGGCAACGGCGGGGCCAGCGGTTCGCCCGGTCCGGGCTGTGGCGGCGTCGGCGCAGCCGAGGACGTGGTCGCGGCCGCTGGGACAAAATGCGGCTTCACGATGCCCAACCCGGTCGGCGCCGGTCTTCCTAACGCCGCGTCTTACACTCAAAACGTGGATGGCACCGTGACCGACAAGGTGACTGGACTAACCTGGGAGGGAGAGGTCGACTCCGCCCACTTCACCCGAGCGGGAGCGATCAAGCACTGCAATGAACTCAAGGACGCGGGGGGCGGTTGGCGTCTACCTACCCGTGTCGAATTGGTTTCGCTGGTGGATTTCACCAGGCCGGGCCCAACGATCAGTGCGACATTCAAGACCAGGCCGCCTGAGAAGTTTTGGACGTCTTCGCGCGGTGCTTGCGACCCGACCGTAGGATGGTTCGTCGACTTCGACGACGGCAGCACGCACCAGACAGCGAAGACGGACGACCCATTCCGGGCTCGTTGTGTGCGTGGCGCACCCTCCCGCTGCTCGACGACACGTTATCAGGTCCAAGTGGATGGGTCGGTTCTCGATGCCGCCACCGGACTGACGTGGCAACGTACTGTCGCTCAGAAACAGTCCTGGGCCGACGCCATGACGTTTTGCCGTGCCCTCGGCACTGCTTCGAGGCTGCCAAGTCTGACCGAGGTGCAGTCTATTGTGGACGACACGAAGGAAAACCCTCCGATAGATGGAGACGCGTTTCCGAACACGCCAATCGGTTTCTTTTGGACATCCTCGCCGCAAGCGGGCGATCGGGGCGCCGCTTGGATGGTCACCTCTATCCACGGCCACACTGCCCCCGAACCCGTGACCAGTACGTTCTTCGTTCGTTGCGTGCGATGAGCACGCGTATCCGGCAACGGCCTCGACCCTCGCGACGTCAAGGCCCCGGGAGTGGGCCGGTGGTGGCGCTACGCGGCTGCATCAGCCGCAACAGCGGCAGTCCACCGACGTTCTCGAGGGCAAAGTAAACCAGATGGGTCCGGGGATCGACCGCTACGGTGTGGGCGTTGGGGCCGACCCTGTGCTCACCCAGCGCCCTCAGTTTCCGCGAGCCCGTCAGTCCGGGGTCCATTGCGAGGACGTCCGGACTTGCCCTCGTCCACTACCGCGACGTAGGCCACCCCCGAAGGGGAGACGGGGAGGTTGCGAACCCGGCCGCGGAATCGCTGGGCGCTGGCGACGAACGCCAGACCTCAACGCCATGGGGTTCCGAGGACCACCTTGCGCGACCCGGGGTTCAGCCAAGGGCCACTCAAGGGACTACGGGCTAGTTTTTCAAGTAGCATCGCCCGCCGCATGCCCCGGCGCTTGGTGCTGATCCTTCTCGTTGCCACGGCCTGTTCTAGGTCGGGCGCGGTGGAATCGATCGCGGTCGGGGCGTGGTCCACATGCGCCGTCCGCGCCGACGGGCGCCTGACCTGCTGGGGCTCGAGCCGCGAGGGCCAGCTGGGGCTGGGCCGCAACGAGACGTTCGTCACCCCGACGCTGGTGGATCAGAACCGCTGGCTGACCGTCAGCCTGAACATGCGCCACACCTGCGGCATCGATCGCAACCATCAGGCCTGGTGCTGGGGACCGGGATCCGGCGGCGCGCTCGGCGCTGGCCAGCGCTTGAACTCCAGCAGCCCGGTCGCGGTCGCCAGTCAACGGCGCTGGCGCCAGATCAGCGTCGGCTTTTCACACACCTGCGCCATCGACGACGAGGCCGACCTGTACTGCTGGGGTCGGGACTTCAACGCCCCCTTGAACCGCCTCGCGCCCCAGAAGATCGGATCGGGGTTCGCGCAAGTCTCCACGTCGGGGTTCAGCTGCGCGGTCAAGACCGCGGGCAGCCTCTGGTGCTGGGGCTCGAACCCGGTGGTGCGGCAGGCCGTGGGCACCGAGACCAGGGAGCCACGTCTGGTGGACGAGGCGGGACCGCGAGACTGGTCCTACGTGGTTGCGGGACGCTCGGCGGTGTGCGGGTTGCGTGGCGGCGGGGCACTCTGGTGCTGGGGCACCAACGAGGGTGGCATCTTCGGCAGCGGCGATCAGGGCGGCGAGACGAAGCTGCGCCGGGTGTTCGACGACCGCTGGCGCACTGTCACCCTGGGCGCCAGCCACGCCTGCGGGATCAAGCGCGACGGAACACTCTGGTGCTGGGGCGAAGGCCTCAACGGCCGCCTCGGCCTCGGAGAGACCACGCCCCGGTACGAGCCGGCGCGCGTCGACAACGCCAGCGACTGGGTTGAGGTCGGCGCCGGCAACACCCACACCTGCGGCCTGCGGCGAGGAGCCGGTATGTTCTGCTGGGGTGGCAACCTGTTCGGAGCGCTCGGGATCGGTGAGGCCAGCTTTCGCACGGTGCCGACCGCGGTGCCGACTGCGCTGCCGACTGCGCTGCCGCCCTCGTGAAGCACCTCGACGCTTCCCGGTCTGTAGGCGTGGCCGTCGCCTCGCCCTAAGCCAGGATCGGCAGCTCGCCTTTGAAGTAGCGCTGGTCGCCGAACTTGAGGGTGCCAAGGCCAATGCCCTTGAGCAAGGTGGCGTAGAGATCGACGTCCGAGTGCCCACCCCCGATCGTGAAGATCCCGCGCTTGAACCGGTTTCGCCCACCCGCGATCCAGAACGTCATATCGGTGTTCAGGTGCGTCGCCGGCTCGCTGAGCTCGGTGCCAATGAACAGCGTCATGTTCTCCAGCAAGGTGGCGCCATTCGCCTCGCGATACCTGGGATCGTCGAACGTCGCCAGCACGTGGGCCACGCGCGCCTGGAGCCAGGTGAAGGCCTCGAGCGCCAGGGGCGTAGCGCTGGCCGAAGGATACCGGTGCATCACGCCCGAGTGCACGTTGCCGCTGCTGCCCGATACGCCCGTGAACGGAAACGGGGCGCCGCCTGCGACGTCCATCAGGTTGCCGAAGCGCACTAGATCGCACTTGAGAGCCACGGCATAGATCTCCACCATGAGGGGCCAGGCCTTTTCCCACGTCTCGGGGCGTGGGCTCTTGGTCACGTTCAGTTGCGGCGGCGCCGCGGGCTTCACGCACGCCGGCGCGGGCGCGGAGCCGACGGCGGGGCCGCCACCCACGCTCGCTGTGCTTTGCGCGATGGCGCGTTTTTCCAGCTCGCGCACCGTCTCCATGTGATCGGCGACCAGGGTGCGCACCCCCTTCGAGTAACCCGATGCCTCGCTCACGAACGACCGGTATTCGGTCATCACCGCGTCCAGCACGCTGGTCCGCTGGCGCGCGCGCTTCGCCACCGCTGGATCGGGCCCCACACCGCCAGGGCCAGTCCCAGCGCCAGGACCAAAAACCGAATTGAACATGTCGATCGGTTCCAAGAACGGCTCGTTGGGCTGTTTCACGCCGCGCCACGAGTGAACGAAGCGCATCCGCTCATTCGGTTCGTCATTCCCATCGAGACCGGCCGAGAGCGTTGCGAGCGGCGTGTCGGCGCCGAATGCCTTGTACGCAACCCAGTCCAGACTCGGGCCACCTTTGGTGTCGCTGCCTGGGCTGTCCATCCCGCACGCGAAGCCCGCGGATCCCTTGACGTGGCCGTTGCCCGGACCGTTGGCGTAACAGTTGAGCTGGCGCACCATCGTCAATTTTGGTGCGTGCGGCTTGAGCGGGGCGAGCACGCCCTCGTACCCATTTGCGGTGAGCGGCAGCGGCATGCCGTGGGCGAAAAACAACGTGACCAGGCGCTCGGGCGGCGACCCGACTTGCGCCCTGGTATCGCCCTCGCGCGCCAGCAAGAACGGCAAGCCGATGGATGCGCCGCCGGTGCCGCGCAGAAACCTCCGTCGAGAAAAATCGTGCTTCTTCATGATGTTCTCCCGATTTAGTTGGACGGTGCAGGCGCGCGAAAGCCCGCGCTGGCAGTGAGTGTTTCGAGCAAGGCCCGGTATTTCCGGCCCCCGGTGCGGAAGCCATTTCCTAGATCGGCGAACTGGGCGGTGTCGTTCGCACCAAGCGCGCGACCGTAGGCGTACTGATAGGCCTTCCGGACGAGGCAGTCCTCGACCGTGGGGCTCTTGGTGAGTACGTTGGCGAACTCCTGGACGTTCGGAGTCTCGTGCTGCGTGCCGTCCAGGTCGAACGACGTGTCGGCGCGCAACTTGTTGCCATAGGAATCCATCACGCGGTACTTCCCCATGAAATCGTAAGGCTCGAACGGTTTGCCCAGCGGCTCGAACGCGCGGTGACAGCCGGCACACGCGGGGCTGGCGCTGTGAATCGCGAATTTTTCGCGATCCGTGAGACTGTCGGCGATCCCGACCACCATCGTCACGACCCCATCGGGCGGCGGCGGCGATTCGCCGCACAGGAACGTGCGCATCACCACCAGGCCCCGATCGACGATGGACGCGTGGTCGGCCTTGGCGTGGACCGACAGTACGGCGGGTTGCGTGAGCAAGCCCAAACGATTTGGGTTCTGTGCGAAGTCGTAGCGTTTCGGCCCCGTCCCGACCGGCGTCAAACCATAAAGCTTCGCGAGGTTCGGCCCAAGGTCAGACTTCTTGTCGGTCAAGAGGGTCATCAAATCCGCCGGCTCGTCCCACGCGATGCGGCTGACAAACGCCAACGTTTCTTCGCGCATCTCACGAATCAGATCGGGCGTCACGCCTTTTGTCGGGTCGGGCGCGCGCGCATCGAGCCGATAGAGCTGCAGCCAGTCGTCGGCGTATTCGCGAAGGCCGCGGCGCGCACGCTGGTCAGCCAACATTGTCGCAACGACCTCCTTGGCGCTGACATCCGTGCCGAGCTTGCCCTGCTCGGCAGCGGACAGAAGCTCGTCGGTGGGCGCCGACTTCCACAGCAGATACGAAAGCCGCACGGCCAGCTCCGGTCCCGTGGGCGTGGCCGAGACCTTCTCTGGCCGATAGAGAAAGTGCGGCGACTGCAACATCGCCTCGAGGACAAGCCGCGCCCCGGTCTCGAACGCCGGCGCGTCCATGCGGCTGGCGGCGAACAAACGCGCGAGGTTGGTGACCTCGGCGTCCGTCAGCGCGCGCCGATAGAGCAGGCGCCCAACCTTCTTGATGTAGCCGCCTTCACAGGCTGGGGTGGAATCGGCGCAAGCGGCGAATGTCGCGAGGCCACCGATCCATTTGATTGTGGACGAGACCCGCCCAGCCAGGGTCTCGAAGGCGGCCGTACGCATCGGTGACGGCGCAAGTCCATCGATCGAGTTGCGAAATCCGCCCGAGGGAAAGTCTGGGGCAAGGGTTGCGCGGTCAGCGCCCAGATCATATTTGAGGAGATCGAGGACTGTGAAGTAGTACTCCTCGCGCGTCAGCCGACGACCCGAAGCGGGACCCACGAAGGGGCCTTTCGCTCCCGGTGATGTCATGGTCCCAGGTGGTGTGATTCCCCCAGGCGCCCCGCCCGTCCCCGAGCCTGAACCGGGCGGTTTGCCGCCGCCCGGGCCTGCGGGCCCGCCCGCTAACGGCGGGCCGCCCTTGCCGTTGCCCGCTGGCGTGGCGGAAGCGCCGTCGATGGCGCCGCTGCAGGCGGAGCACCCAACGGCGGCTGCGAGTGGAACAACCACCATTGCCCAGGAACTGCGTAGCGACATCATGGCCTCCTCGGGATTGCCTACGACTTCTTCATTCCCCAAGCGCGACTGCATCTCAACGGGCCCAGCCGGCCTCCGTGGACGCGCCGCTGAAAGCGGCGAACATTCGACATGTTGGTCACCGCGGCCCCGGAAAGCCACGTTCGGACGGTCTGGTAACGGTCCGGGCTCCAGTCCGAACGCTGCGCAAGGCGCAGGAACCATTAGCCCTTTCCTTGAGCCTGGCCGCAGGCGCCTGGCCACACGGGCAAGCGTCTCGTCTTCCGGCTAGTCACACCCCGCCGTCGTCGGCAGCTGACCTCCGCGCCAATTTGCCAGTCCCCGGCGCCCGATGGGCGGCGCTCAGGAGCTGCGCGTGGTCATGTACGTCGCGCCCGCGTTTGGCGTTACAGCCGGTGTCGGTGCCCGGACCACCAGGAGCGCGGCGTCACTGCGCCCAGGGGACCCAGCCGTTCGTCTTCATGATGCCAAAGCCGCGCTCGGCCCAGCCTTTGTGGCCCTCCCTGTTCAGATGGTGGTCGTCCTGCATGGGAAAGCCTTGGGTTGAGATCACCGCGGCGAATTTCGTCTTGCTGGGCACCAGCGCAATTTGCGGGATACAAATCTTTCCGGTCGGGCTGTCGGGGGCGTACGTGCCTAGGGCAAGAAGGGTCCAGCCGCCCACCATGAACGGAATGTTGGGTTCGCCCAGGTCGGCGCGGATCTCCTCGGCCAGGCCGACCAAGCAGTCGGAGAACATCATCTGTTGCGCTGTGGTCGTGTGGTACTCGGTGATGTGCAACATGGTGAAAATACCGCCGAAGGTGGCTTTGCCCTTGAGCTCCATTGCCCGGTCCATGATGTCCTTGTAAAAACCCGTGTTCGCACTCTTTCGATACTCAAGGCAAAAAGGGCCGCTTGAACCTAGCCCGATCGACACCATGTGCGAGTCGGGTGCCAGGGCAAGAGCAGTACGGAGGATTGCCATGCCCGGCCCCGTTTGGGTGGTCGAAGGGTTGCCCGCTGTGGACTCTTTGGCTGGGGTAAAGGTGCCGCCCTTCTTGTACATCCAGAGGTGCGGGTCCGTCGTGTGGAAATAGGAATCGAGAGCAGCAGGCCCCGTCGCGCGGCCCATCATGTCCGAGTGACCAAGGTGAATGAAGACGACCACCTTCTCTTTGGGAACTACCTGGCCGCCGATGGTGAGGGTCATACCCGACGGTGGGGTGACCGTGCGATCAGCCGCGTTCGCGTCGGGACCTGACATTCCGCCGTCCGGCGCGCGGCCGCCATTGCCTGAGCCGGCGTCGGCGATGCGGCCGCCACTGCCGCCGCCACCGCCGACAGCGCCGCCACTGCCGCCCACGGAGCCACCGCCTTTGCCGCCCGTGGAAGAGCCGCCAGTACCCCCAGTACCCGAGTTTGGACCGCCTCCGCTTCCCACCGCGCCACCATTCCCGCCGCTGGTCCCGCCCCCGCCGGCTCCAGTACCACTGCCCACACCACTCGCATCGGGCGTTTCGCCTTCGGATGGATCCTGTTTCACGGCGCCGCAAGCACCAAGACCTACGACAAGGGCAGCGAGACCGCTTATCAAGGACGAACGCCGAATCGCGTGGGTATGTTTCATGGCTGGGTGCTCCACCTCGGTTGGTTAAAAGGGGAAAATCGCTAGGTCAAGAACGGCGGGCCACGACGGCCGGCTGTTCAAGCAGAAAGGAGACCAGAATCCCGCAACGAGCGCAACGAAATTGCTGACGTTCCGGGCGAGGCCCAAGCGCGGCCGTCGCGAGGGGGCGCTCGGTATCGAAAGCCGCGATCGCGCTGGTGGTTAGCGAATCCCGTCACGAACGGCGCCCGTGTCCGGCACGAATGGGCGAGAAAATGTCAGCGTAAGCGCTCCGATCCGACCGACGAGATTCCGAAACACCGACACGACGAAGCTCAAAGTCGCTTCGGCAAACGCACGTAAATGGCGTCCTCCTGATTAGGCCCTAGGCCCCCTTCGAGGCGCTCTTGAAACGCTCCTGGGAGAGGTCCGCCTCCCATTGCCGTCTCATATCGCCGCACCGTTCGGCAGCGGGAACTGGCCGTTCTCGTGGATCTCGCGCGGGTGGCGGGCCCTATACTCTCGCGCATGAAGCTCGGTACGCTGCGCGCCGGTGGCCGCGACGGCACCCTGATGGTCGTCCGGCGCGACGGGCTCGTGTGTACGCCGGCGACCATGATCGCCCCGACTCTACAAGCCGCGCTCGACGACTGGCAGCGCGCCGCCCCTGCGCTGACCGAGCTGGCGGCGCGCCTCGACCACGGTGACCACGCTGGCCTTGCCGTGACCCTCGACGCCTTCGCGGCACCACTGCCGCGCGCCTACGAATGGATCGACGGGTCGGCTTTTCCCGAGCACGCACGAAGGGTGCGGCAGGCCCGCGGCGCCGAGGTGCCGGGCACGTTGCTGACCGAGCCTACCGTGTACCAGGGTGGCTCGGGTGTACTGCTTGCTGCCACCGATGCCATCGCGCACCTGCCGGGCGACCTGGGCCTCGATTTCGAGGGTGAGATCTGTGCGATCCTCGGCGACACACCCATGGGCACTGCTGCCAACCAGGCCGAGCGCCATGTGCTGCTGCTTGGGCTGGCCAACGACGTGACCCTGCGCAATCTGGTGCCCGGTGAACTCGGCAAGGGTTTTGGCTTCCTGCAATCCAAGCCGGCGACGGCGTTCTCGCCCTTCGTCGTGACCCCCGACGAGCTTGGCCCCGCCTGGCGCGACGGACGCGCGCACCTGCCGCTGTCGGTGACCTGGAACGGCGCAGAGGTCGGCCGCTGTGACGGAGGCGAGATGCACTTCTCGTTCTTCGATCTGGTCGCCCACGTCACGCGCACACGAAGGCTGACCGCGGGCACCATCGTGGGCTCGGGCACCGTGGCCAATGCCGACCCTACGCGCGGGGTATCCTGTCTAGCCGAGCGACGGGCGCTGGAGATGATCGAACACGGCGCGCCCCGAACCCGTTTCTTGCTACCCGGTGATCGCGTCCGTATTTCGATGGCCGATGCCGACGGCCGCGATCTGTTCGGTGCCATTGATCAAAGCGTGGTCGCGACATGAGCGCGCATGACTCACTCGGCATCCGCAAGATCGCGGCGCTGGTGTACTACGTGCACGATCTCGAGCGCGTGCGCGCGTTCATGCTGGACAAGCTCGACTTCGCGGAACTGGGCGTGTCCGGCGACGCGCTCACGCAGGCCGGTCGCCAGCGCTCGGCGCTGTTCCAGGCTGGCGACGCGACCTTTCTGGTATGCGAACCCGTGGGTGAAGGTGGGCGCGCGTGGCGCTACCTGCGCAAGCACCCCGAAGGCGTCGGCACCATCGTGTTCGAGGTCGACGACATCGACACGACCTTCCGGCTGCTCGCAGAACGCGGCGGTACCATGATCACCGATGTGCAGCGCTTCACCGACGACGGTGGCACGCTGGGCATGTTCTCGATCACCACGCCGTTCGGTGACACCACCTTTCGCTTCATCGACCGACGCGGCTATCTGTCAATGTTCCCGGGCGTGCAGACGCACCCGGCACCGCGCGGCGGCCGCAACCAGTTCGGCTTCAAGCGTTTCGATCACATCACCTCGAACTTCCAGACCATGTCGCCGGCCTTGCTGTGGCTGGAACATGTGATGGGCATGGAACCGTTCTGGCGCGTGCAGTTCCACACCAACGATGTGACGACCAGCAGCGACCGCGGCTCGGGACTACGATCCCAGGTCATGATCGAGCCGCACTCGGGTCTCAAGTTCGCCAACAACGAGCCCCTGCGACCGTTCTTCAAGGACTCGCAGATCAACCTGTTTGCCGAGGACCACCGCGGCGACGGGGTCCAGCACGCCGCCCTCAGCGTGGTCGACATCGTCCCCAAGGTGCGCGGCCTGCGCGAGCGCGGCGTCGAATTCCTGCCCACCCCCGGCGCCTACTACGACATGTTGCCGACGCGGCTCGCACAGCTCGGCGTCGGCACCATTGACGAGGACATCGCCACTCTGCGCGAGCTCGAAGTCCTGGTCGATGGCGAGGGCCAAAAGCAGTACCTGCTGCAAATCTTTCTGAAGGAGGCTTCCGGCGTGTTCCACGACCCCGCGGCGGGCCCGTTCTTCTTCGAGATCATCGAGCGCAAGGGCTCGAACGGTTTCGGAGCCGGCAACTTCCGCGCGCTATTCGAGAGCATCGAGCGGCAGCAAGGCATGGATCGGCGCATCTCATGATCGAGCGTCGCTGCGTCGGACACGTGCCGCCCAAGCACCACATCGCTCTGCGCGACGGCGACGGCCGTCTGCTTCACGAGCAATGCCTCACCCGCGACGGATTCGAGGGGCCGTACTCGATCCTGTACCACCAGGGCCGGCCGCACACCGCCGTGTCGGCAGTGGTACCGCACGGTTTTGCCGTGCCCGTCGCGGCCGACGCGGGCAGGCCGCTCGCCAAGCGCCACTACCGGACGCAAGACGCGAACGTGCGCGGCGGCGCTCCGATCGATGCCCGCACCCCAATCCTGTTCAACGACGACATCGTCCTGTCGGTGCTATTTCCCGACGCACCCGATCCGGTCTACTTCGCCAACGGCGACGGCGACGATCTGTTTTACGTATTCGTCGGCGGCGGGCTCGTGCGTTCGTTGCTCGGTGACCTGCGCTTTTCAGCCGGCGACTATGTCTTCATACCGCGCGGCCTGTTGCATCGCTTCGAGCCCGACGCGGGTTTGGCCCAGCACTGGCTGTCGATCGAATGTTTGGGCGGCATGTCGCTGCCGCGGCAGTGGCGCAACCCGGCCGGACAACTGCGTATGGACGCGCCGTACTGCCACCGTGACTTCCGTGCGCCCGAGTTTCGCGGCCCGCTCGACGAGGGCATCCGCCAGCAAGTGGTCAAGCGTGGCAACAGCTTCCACGGCTTCGAGCACGACCACGCTCCGCTCGACGTGGTCGGCTGGGACGGCAGCGTGTATCCGTTCGTCTTTCCCATCCTGTCGTTTCAAGCACGCGTCGGCCTCGTCCACCTGCCACCGACGTGGCACGGCACCTTCGCCGCCCGCGGCGCCCTGGTGTGCAGCTTCGTGCCACGCCCGCTCGACTTTCACCCGGAAGCGATCCCCTGCCCTTACCCGCATTCGTCGGTCGACTGCGACGAGGTGCTGTTCTACTGCCGTGGCCAGTTCACGTCGCGCCGGGGTGTCGGGCCGGGCAGTGTGTCGCACCACCCGGCCGGCATCCCGCACGGGCCGCACCCTTCATCCTACGAGGATAGTCTGGGCGGCAAGGCCACCGACGAGCTGGCGGTCATGCTCGACACCGAAAAACCGCTGCGCGCAACCGCCGCCGCCCTGGCCACCGAAGATCTCGGATACGAGAAAAGCTTCGGAGGCTGAAGTACACTCGCCAGTCGGGATGAAGTCGGGCGAGGCGAACACCATCGACGAGCGGCGCCAGGCGTCGGCGACCTCGCTGGCTGCCACCGCCTACGATGCCGACAAGCCACCGCCGCCGCCACGCGCGCAAACCGACGGCGATCCGTTGATCGGCCACCGCATCGACCACTTCGAGATCCGGGCGCTGCTGGGTGAAGGCGGCATGGGCGCCGTGTACCTGGCTCACGATCTGTCGCTGGAGCGTCCGGTCGCGATCAAGGTGTTGCGGCGAGACCTGGCCGATCGCAACGATCTGGTGCAGCGCCTGGTGCTGGAAGCGCGGGCGCAGGCGCGCATCCAGCACCCCAACGTGGTCACCATCTATTACATTGGCCAGCACGAGGGCGCGCCGTACTTCGCCATGGAATACGTGCGTGGCCAGACCCTGGCGGATCATCTGGAAGCGACTGGACCACTCGCCTGGCCGGATGCCCTCGAATGCGCCATCCAGACCACGCGCGCGCTGATGGCGGCCAACCTGCGCGGCATCGTCCATCGTGACATCAAGCCGTCCAACCTGATCGTGGTCGACGAGGGCACCGGCAGCGTGTTGTCGGCGGGCGTGAAGGTCGCCGACTTCGGCCTGGCGGCGCCGCCCGGCACCACCGAGCAACGCTTCGTCGGGTCACCGTACTATGCCTCGCCCGAGCAGATCGCCGGCCTCGCGCCCGATCACCGCAGCGACATCTACTCGCTGGGCGTGACGTTGCACGAGCTGCTCACGGGACGGCCGCCGTTCGAGGCTGGCAGCCTTCGTGATCTCATGACCATGCACCAGACCGCGCCACGGCCACCCATCCCCGATCGGGTGGCGCCGTGGCGGCTGCGGCAGCTCATCCGCGAGATGATGGACGTGGATCCCGCGCGGCGACCTTGGACCTACGAAGAGCTGGTGGCGCGCCTCGAAGCGTTGCGTCCCAGGCCCCTCATCGCTGGCGGCCTGGTCGCGCGCGGCATGGCCCTGGCGGTGGACCTGACGCTGCTTGCGATCTTCGGCCAGATCATCGCGGGGGTACTTGCGGTGGCGCCACGCCTGGCGCACGAGATGGCGTTCGTGGGATTCGCCTTCTACTACGTGGTCGGACACCGTGTGTGGGGCGCGACTTTCGGCAAGCGGCTATTCGGCCTCAAACTGCAGGGCACCACCAGTGCGGTCAGCGTCCTCCGTCTGGCGATGCGCTTCCTGGTCGAGTTCTGGGGCCCGATCACAGCGATCCTGATGCTGCGGCTGCAACTATCGGCGGCAACCACGGATCTGGCGGCGGTGAAAGAGCGCCTGATCGGCCTTGTCGGCGTCGATCAGATCCCGATCCTCGACCAGAGCACCGAGACCCTGCTGCGCACCATCCTGGTGCCGAACCTGGTGATGGCGGTGCCGTGGCTGGGCGGCTTCCTGTTCGCGCTGTTCGACGAAAACCGGCAGGCGCTTCACGATCGAGCGTCGCGTACGCGCGTCGTGTACAGCATGCGCTCGTCGGTGAAGTTGCCGAAGCGATGATCGGCGCCGGCGGACTCACGCGCGCCGGCTTCGAGCGGGTGTCTCCCGATCAGGTGCAGCCGTCGCTGTTTTCGCGACGCAAGCATTGGGCCGAGCGCTTCGGAGTGGCGAAGGTGCTGCCCATGTCGCGGGCCGAGATGGACACGCTGGGCTGGGACAGCTGCGATGTCATCCTGGTCACCGGGGACGCCTACGTCGACCACCCCAGCTTCGGTGCGGCGTTGATCGGACGCCTGCTGGAGGCGCACGGCTTCCGGGTCGGCGTCATCGCGCAGCCCGACTGGCACTCGGCCGCGCCGTTTGCGGCGCTCGGGCGCCCGACGGTCATGTTCGGCGTCACCGCCGGCAACATGGACTCGAGGGTCAACCGCTACACCGCCGATCGGCGCATCCGCAGCGACGACGCCTACTCGCCGGCGGGCGCCGCCGGTCTGCGACCCGACCGATCGTCCATCGTGTACGCGCAACGCTGCCGCGAGGCCTTCGCCGACGTGCCCATCGTTCTTGGTGGCATCGAGGCCAGCCTGCGTCGGATCGCGCACTTCGACTACTGGTCCGAGAAAGTGCGCCGTTCAATCCTGGTCGACGCCAAGGCCGATCTGTTGGTCTTTGGCAACGCCGAGCGCGCCATTGTTGAGATCGCGCACCGTCTGGCGACCGGCGAGTCACCGGCCACCATCACCGAAGTGCGCGGGACTGCTTTTGCTCGCCAAGCCGGCTGGCGGCCCGAGGGCTTCGTCGAGATTGATTTGAGCGACGTCGATATCCCAGGAGTGCCAGCGCCCGACAAGAATCCCTATGACGCCGACGAGCCCGGTGGCGCGCCACCTCCCGCCGAGCTGGTCACGTTGCGGGTCGCAAGAAAGACCGACAAGACCGATCGCACCCGCACCGTCATCCGCCTGCCCGACCACGAGCAGGTGACGACCGATCGAATACTGCACGCGCACGCGTCTCGCATCCTGCACGTCGAAGCCAACCCGGGCAACGCGCGCGCGCTGGTGCAACGTCACGGCGATCGCGACGTGTGGCTCAACCCGCCGCCCATCCCGCTGGCCACCATCGAGATGGACGCCATCTACGAGCTGCCCTACAGCCGCAGGCCGCACCCAGCCTACGGCGCCGCCCAGATCCCAGCCTATGAGATGATCAAGACGTCGGTGACCATCATGCGCGGCTGCTTCGGCGGCTGCACGTTCTGCTCGATCACCGAGCACGAGGGCCGCATCATCCAGAACCGCTCCGAGCCGTCGGTGCTGCGCGAGATCGAGGCGGTGCGCGATCGGACGCCGGGCTTCTCGGGCGTGATCTCCGATCTGGGTGGCCCAACCGCGAACATGTACCGCCTGGCGTGCAAGAGCCCCGACATCGAGGCGGCCTGCCGGCTACCGTCGTGTGTGTACCCGGGCATCTGCCCCAACCTGAACACCGATCACAGCGCGCTGGTCGGCCTTTACCGCAAAGCGCGCGCCTTGCCGGGCGTGAAGCAGGTGCTGGTCGCGTCGGGCGTGCGTTACGATCTGGCGGCGACGTCGCCCGCATACGTGAAGGAGCTAGCCACTCACCATACCGGCGGCTACTTGAAGATCGCGCCCGAGCACACCGAAGACGGGCCGCTCGGCAAGATGTTGAAGCCTGGCATAGCAGCGTACGAGAAATTCCGCGCGCTGTTCGACAAGTACTCGGCGGCGGCAGGCAAGAAGCAGTACCTCATCCCGTACTTCATTGCCGCCCACCCCGGCACCACCGATGAGGACATGCTGGCGCTGGCGCTGTGGCTCAAGCGCAACGGCTTCCGCGCTGACCAGGTGCAGGCGTTCATGCCCACGCCGCTGGCGACCGCGACCACGATGTATCACACCGGCTTGAATCCGCTACGCCCCTTGCGGCGACAGGGCAACGAGGAAGTTCACGTTCCCCGGGGTCTCAAAGTCCGCCGCCTGCACAAGGCCTTCCTGCGCTACCACGATGCCGCGAACTGGCCGCTCCTGCGCGAGACCCTGCGGCGGATGGGCCGCGCCGATCTGATCGGACCGGGCGCCGGGCAGCTGGTGCCGTCCGAGGGCGGTCCCGTTCGTGGGCGCGACCGTGCCGCCCGCGGGCGAAAGATTCGCACCCAGCACGTGCGGTGATTTCCCCGACAACCCCGGGTCCCGTCCACGGCGTCGGATCAGCCGGGCTTCATTTCCGGACGGCATCTGTCGAGACACGGGGGGTCAAGTTATGTCGGTCGGCACCTCGGCAGCTCCAGCCAAAAGCGAGTCGGCGAGTCCATCGGACTCGGGCTTGGCCGTGCTTACCAATGCGGTCGAGCAACTCATTGTCGCCGGCAAGCTGCCGGTGCCGCTATTACCCCAGGTGGCTACGCAGCTTCTGCAGGCGACCAATGACGAGTCGACCGACGCTGGCCGCGTCGCGGCGCTGATCCACCGCGACCCGGCGCTGGCTGGACAGGTGCTACGCATCGCCAACTCGCCGTCTTACCAGCCGCGCATGCCGATCGTGTCCTTGCAGCAGGCGGTGGCCCGCCTGGGGCTTTCCGTCATGCGGGAGATCGCGGTGTCGGCGTCGTTCCAGAACGGCGTGTTCAAGGTGCCAGGCTTCGAAAAGGAGCTGGCCTGGATGTGGCGGCACGCGCTGGGTACAGCGGCGTTCGCAAAGGAGGTGGCGCGGCTGCGACGCCTCAACGTCGAGAACGCGTTCCTGTGCGGCCTGCTGCACCGGGTCGGTGAACCCGTGCTGCTACAGGTCGCCGTCAATGACGCTAAACGCTCGGGCCTTGTGGCGGCAAGCCCTGCCCTGCGCGGCGCGATTCTGGATCTGGCAGCCCGCCTGGCCGGGCGCGCTGGCGAATCGATCGGAACCGCATGGAAGCTGCCACCGCCGGTGCTGGCCGCCATGGTCCACCACGCCGCACCCGAGGCCGCCGGACCGCACGTGCAGGAGGCTGCCCTGACCAGCGTGGCAGCGGCGCTGGCACGGCACACGCTGGACGAATCCGCCGCCGCCGAGCCGCCGCCACTGGATCACCCCGGCTTCGCGCTGCTCAACCTCTACCCCAACGAAGCGATGGGCCTGCTCGCCCGCGCCGACAGCGTCCGCCGCCTGGTCGAGTCGTTGACGGGATGACCATGGCGGCACCCGAGCGCTTCGATGTCATCGTGATCGGCAGCGGCCCCGCCGGCCAGAAGGCCGCCATCCAGGCGGTCAAGGCCGGTCGCCGGGTGGCCCTGGTCGAGCGCGAGAGCGGCGTGGGTGGTGAGTGCGTGCGGCGCGGCACCATCCCGTCAAAAACCCTGCGCGAAAGCGCCGCAGCCATCGCGCGCCTGCGTCGCGGCGCCGACATCTTCGACGCCAAAGTCGGTGC
Organism: Myxococcales bacterium; assembly: GCA_031431215.1. GTDB lineage: Bacteria > Myxococcota_A > Polyangia > Fen-1088 > Fen-1088 > JANPCZ01. The sequence goes on along the minus strand of JANPCZ010000194.1, from coordinate 16,284 downwards.
CGGCACCGAGCTCACGCGGCTGCTCACGCGCCTGGATCGCGTGGTCAACGCGCACGTGTCGTACATGACCGATCAGATGGAGCGCAACGGCGTCGCCGTCATGAAGGGCCGCGCGCGCTTCGCGTCGCCCCATGTGATCGAGGTCGAGGACGTGCGCGGCCAGGTTCGCTCGCTGGTCGCCGACCTGATCGCCGTCGCCACCGGCTCCCGGCCACGCACACCGCCCGAGATCCCGGTCGATCACGAATTCATCCTGGACAGTGACTCCATCCTGTCGCTGACCTATCTGCCGGAATCGCTCGCCATCCTCGGCGCCGGAGTCATCGCGTGCGAGTACGCGTCGATCTTCGCGCTTCTGGGCGTGCAGGTCACCCTGATCGACAAGGCTGAGCGACCGCTGCGCTTCATAGACGCCGAGCTGGTCGAGCGCTTCGTGGGCAGCCTGACCAAGAACGGTGGCCGCTTCCTCGGCGGCCACGGCATCAAAGAGGTCGCCTTCGACGGTGTCTCACGCGTGACGACCCGGCTCGCGAACGGCGAGACGCTGTCAACAGAAAAGGTGCTGGTGGCGCTGGGACGTGAGGCCGCGGTCGATGGTCTCAACCTCGAGGCCGCGGGTCTGGCACCCAATGCGCGCGGAATCATCGATGTCGACGAGCACTGCCGCACCGTCGTGCCACACATCTACGCCGTCGGCGACGTGATGGGGCCACCGTCGCTGGCCTCGGCCGCGATGGAACAAGGCCGCCGCGCCATGTGCCATGCCCTCGGCCTGCCTCCGGGGGCACCCGCCGAGATGATCCCGAGCGGCATCTACACGGTGCCCGAGATCTCGAGCGTCGGCCTGTCGAGCGAGGAGGCCAAACGTCGCGGCATTCCCATCATCGAGGGCCGCGCTCGTTTCGATCAGGTGGCGCGCGGTCAGATCTCCGGCATCGACGACGGCCTGTTGAAACTCATCGCGGACGCGCGCGGACGCAAACTGCTTGGCATCCACATCGTCGGCGACGGCGCGACCGAGCTGGTCCACGTCGGCCAGATGGCGATGTTCGCCGGCGCCGACATTGACGTCTTCATCGAGAACATCTTCAACTTCCCGACGCTGGCCGAGGCTTACCGCGTGGCAGCGCTGGACGTGACCGAGAAACGCGCCGCCCTGCCCGTCATCCAGGCCGCCTGACAGGCAGGGGCCCGCACGCTCAAATCTCCGAGAAACACACGGTGCGGTTACGGCCGCCGTGCTTGGCGGCATAGAGCGACTTGTCCGCGTGCGCGATCTGCTCCTGCTTGGTGCGCGCGTCCTCGGGGTGAACCGAGACCCCGAGTGACAGCGCCGCCCCGAACGGGCCCTTGCTGGACTCGAACACCTGCTGTTCGATCTCGACCCTGATGCGCTCGGCGAGCTGCCGCGCCCCCACGCGGTCGGTGCCTTCAAGCACGATGGCGAATTCCTCGCCGCCATAGCGTGCGCAGATGTCGATCTTGCGCGCGTTGGCCTTCAGGATCGCCGCCACCTTGCGCAGCACCTCGTCGCCGGTGGGATGGCCGTAGTTGTCGTTTATTTTCTTGAAGTGATCGATGTCGGTCAGGATCAGGGCCACCGGGAACTTGAGCCGGTCAGCCCGGCCCAGCATGGCCGAGAACCGCTCCTGGAACGTGCGGTGGTTGACCAGACCGGTGAGCCCATCCGTGGTCGCCTGCTCCTCAAGCTTCTGGTACATGCGGCCGTTCTGCAGCGAGATCGCGACCTGGTTCGCCACCACGCCCAGCATCTCGCGCCGGTCGCCGGGAAACGCCCCCGCGCGGCGTGCCGCCAGAGTGAACGTGCCCACGACCTCGTCCTTGACCAGCAAAGGCAGTACCAGCAGCGACTCGAACTCGCGCATGCGCGTCGTCGGATCGAAGACGTAGGCGTCGTCGTGTTCGCGCCAGGCACCGCCGGCGGGCAAGGCCAGCTTGTTCTTGACCACCATTGCGGCGAGCGACTCGGCGTCGCGGAAGGTCTGGCCCTCTAGGCCGTCGGCACCTTCGCCCTCCGCGCGAACGATGGTGAAGCTGCCGTCGCGGGCGTCGTGGGTGGCCAGCGCCGCGAAGTCGAAGTCGCATACGCCGCGCGCGCCCGCGAGCGCCGCGTCCATGACCTCGGCCAGAGTCAAGGCACGGTTCAAGGCCGCCGACGCGCGGTAGAAGCGCTCGTGCTCGTGCTTCGAGCGCTCGACCGCCTGGAAGACCCGCTCGGACTGCACGATGCGCAGCACCTGCGCGGCCGCGCTCGCCACCAGCTCGACCTCGGTGGTGGCGAACCCGGGGCCCTCGGCCCGATCAGCCAGTAGAACGCCCCGGATCGACAGCCCCTCCATCACCGGTACCCCGACGAACGCAGCCACCTCGGTGGGGCCCTCGTAGTAGGGCAGCATGCCCGCGCGCGGGTTCTCGAGCGCGATGGCCTTACCGTCGCGAAGCAGCGCCCCGAACACGCCCGCCCCGGCAGGCAGGGGCCCTTCAGCGAGATGTGCCGCCACCGTGGCCACTTCTTTCCACTTCAGCTTGACCCCCGTGTTGTCGAGCCACAACAATGCGCAAGTCTGCAGCCGCAGCGATCGCCGCAACAGTTCCAGGGTGTGCAACAGCTGCTGGTGGATGGTCTCGACCGAGCCCTGCGACAGCTTGATTTCTTCCTCGTCACGCGTGCGAACCTGGCTTTCACGTCCAAGCGCGGTCGAGATCAGCCGAAAATCGCGCGCCTCCTCCCGCATCGTGGTGACCTCGGTTTCCAGACGCTTGCGATGCTCGCGGCGCTGGCGAGCCACCTCGGCGTGCAGAAAGGCCACGTTCAGCAGCGCGAAGATCACGATGAACGCCACGTGTCCGGGAAACGCTGCTGCCGCTCCCGGCTGCGCCGCCGGGCCGAACGCCACAACTGCTTCGAAGCCGACGGCAGCCAGGGCCAGTGGAAAGCCAACCACCAGGCGGTGGAAGGTCACCAGGAAGCTGACCAGCGCGTAGACCAATGGGTGGACCGGCGAGGTCACGCCGCCCACCACCGACAGGAACACGTAGGTCGCTGCCAGCAGCAGCAGGCCAAGCTCTATGTCCGAGAGGATCTCGCGCCACGCCGTCCGACGGCGCTCACCCGTGCGCAAGCGGCCGGCGATCTTCGCCACCAGCACCGCCACCAGCACCGCGGCCGCCGCCGCACGCACGAAGTCACCGCCGGGCTCGCGCAGATCCGGGAACCAGCCACGGCCAAGCAGCAGCGCGAAGCCACCGGCCACGACGAAGCCCCAGGTGGCGCGCAGGAACCGGCGCGCCACAAACCCCGCACGCCCCCGCAGCCTGCGGCCGCCTCTGTGCGTCGCCCGGATGGTGCCAGGGCTTGCCGTGACTGCGGCGCCACCACGCACCAAAGAGGGCGGCGGTGCGCCGACGGCCGCCTGCGAATTCACAGACCCCATCAGGGCCCTGGCCCCAGGTCGAAGACGATCTCACCCGGCTTGACCCAGCCCAGATCCGCGCGCGCCACGCGCTCGACCGCGCGCAGATCGCCGCGCAGGGCCTCCGCGTCGCGCGCCAGCCGCTGGTTGTCGATGCGCAGCCGCGCGTTCTGTGCCCGCAGCGTCACCAGCTCGCGCTGCCGAACCAGATAGCGCGCGAAGCCCGAGCGCGCGTACAGGTGATACGGCAGGTAGCCGAAGGTCACCGCCAGCAGCAACGCGCCCACCGACCGGAGGAGCCAGGTCTTCATCGTGTCTCGGCGCATGACTCCCGCAGCGTTCGAGTATCGAAGGGACCAGCGCGGGCCGCCAATTTCTTGCTGGTTTCATCCTGCCCCATTCCGGGAGCACACCCGCCCACAGCAAGGTTTTTCGATCGAGCCGGCGCTTCATATAGGATCCGCCCGCCTTGACCACCACCTCAGCGCCCATGCGTCGTCCCGTGGCTGGCGCCGAGTTCCCGCGCCGCTTCGGCGAGCGCTACGTGTTGCTCAAGGAACTGGGCCAAGGCGGCATGGGGCAAGTGTTCCTGGCGATGGCGGGGCAAGCTGGCGTCGAGCGGGTGTGCGCCATGAAGATCCTGCGCGACTTGGCCGGCGATCGCGACGCTGACGAGATGGGCCGCCGGTTCCTGGACGAGGCCAAGATCGTCACGCGGTTGTCGCACGAGAACCTGGTCTACGTCTTTGACTTCGGCCTGGTGCGCAGCCGCGGCTACCTGGCGATGGAGTACGTCGCTGGCAAGACCCTGACCGAAACCTGGAACCGGTGCGCCGCCCGGGGGGTCGCATTTCCTTTCGGCGTGTCGCTGCTGCTGGTATCCGAGCTGACCGCTGGGCTCGGCTACGCGCACCGGCTGGGCGGCCTCGATCTGGTCCACCGCGACGTGTCTCCCTCCAATGTGATGCTGAGCTACACCGGCGGCGTGAAGCTGATCGACTTCGGCCTCGCCAAGTGGAAGAGCAAACTGGCCGAGACCGCGACCGGGATCAACTGGGGCAAGCTGAGCTACATGTCGCCCGAGCAGCACCAGGGCCGGCCGGTGGGCCACCAGAGCGATCTGTTCTCGGCAGGCGTCATCCTGTGGGAACTCTTGACCGGCCGGCAACTGTTCCCGAGCGGCAAGGATCGCCCGATGGCGCCGGACATCCAGCGGCCTTCGGCCGTCAACCCGACCATCCCGCCAGCGCTCGACGAAGTCATCATGCGCGCGCTCGCGCCCGAGCCGGCCTTGCGCTTCGCCAGCGGCGAAGAGATGAGCGCCGCCATCGCCGGGCACATGCCGCGCGAGACCAGCAAGCCACAGGTCGCGGCGTTCCTGCGCCTGCTGTTCGAAGCCGATGAGAAGGGCGAGACCCTCGATCAGGAAGAACTGCTGGTCAGCGCGCGCACGCTCGCTGCGCCGACGCCCATTTCACGCGCGGCGGTGGCAGGGCGCCCGGCACCGACGGCCTTGATTCCCGGGGGCCCGTTGCCCGAGGGGGCCTCGGGCGACACCGATCCGTTGGTGGGCGCGACCCTGGCGGATCGCTACTATGTCCGCCGCCGCGTCGGCGAGGGCGCCATGGGCCGGGTCTACGAGGGCCACCACACCGGCATCGGCAAACGGGTCGCCATCAAGGTTCCGCGCAACTCCGAACGCCGGAAGTCGGAACTCATGCAACGCTTCCGCCTGGAAGCCAGCGCCGCCTCCCGCATCGGCCATCCCAACATCGCCGACGTCACCGACTGCGGCACCACGCCCGGCGGTGACTTCTTCTTCGTGATGGAGTTCCTCGACGGCGTCGATCTGGCCAAGCTCGTCCGCCGCGATGGCGCGTTGCCGGTCGAACGGGCGCTGCTCATCGCCCTGCAGATCTGCCGGGCGCTTGAGGCCGCGCACAAGGCCGGCATCATTCACCGCGACATCAAGCCGTCGAACGTCATGGTGCTGCGCGACCGCGACGAGGATCTCGTCAAGGTGCTCGACTTCGGCGTGGCCAAGTTCCTGCGCGTCGACGTGGCCGGCGGGCCCGACAAACCAGCCGCGCTGGACCTCACCCAGGCCGACGCCGCTGTCGGGACGCCCCGCTACATGGCGCCCGAGCAGATGGAGTCGGGCCGCAACGTCGACTTCCGCGCTGACATCTACGGGTTGGGCGGTGCGCTCTACTTCATGCTCAGCGGTGGCCACGCGCCGATCGAGGCCGACAGCATCGAGAATGTCTGGCGCAAGAAGATCTCGGAAGATCCGACGCCGCTGTCGAAGTGGCGCGCCGACGCCCCACCCGAGGTCGACGACATCGTGATGCGCTGCCTGGCTCGCGATCCGGCGCGGCGGCCGCCCTCGATGGAGGCACTCAAGCAAGACCTTCTGCTGGCGCTTGAACGGGCGCGCGCCGCCGGGTCCAGCATCATGCCGATGCGCGTGCCCTCTTCGACCGTGGTGGTGGCGCCCGCGCACCAGGCCGACGCCAGACGGGCCAAGCTGATGGTGGCGGGCGCGGCTGCCGTAGGATTTGCGCTGATCGCGGCGGCCGCTGGCTATTCCGCGACCCGTCGCGGGGGCAGCCGATTCGTCAGCGCTCCGGCCGCCGCTCTGGCAGACCGAGCGTCCCCACCGGCGGCTGCAACGCTGCGCGCACCGCCCATCGCACACGAGCCGCTTGGCGTGCCACCGGCGACCACCCCACCAGTGGCGACCGCCGCGCCCACGACGCCCGCCGTGCCGGTGGCAACCACCGCGGCACTGCCCGCGCCCGTGGCTGTGGCTCCGGCACCAGCGCCGGCCGCCGCGCCGTCGGCGAAGGATCCGGCTGAGTCTCGCCTGCTGCTTGACAAGGCCCGCCGCGCCTTCCAGTTCGGCAAGTTTGTGGAGGCGCAGCTGCTCGCCGAAAAGGCCCTGAAGTCGGGCGCCGGCGCGCGCGCCCACATCCTGCTTGCCCAGATCCGCTTCGCCACCGACGATCTCGAAGAGTCCATCGCCGCCTACGACAAAGCCTTGCAGCTCGAGCCCGAAAACGGGCTCGCCCGCCGCGGCCGCGACCTGGTCGAGAGGCGGCTCGCCGACAGCCAGCGGTAACAGTGCCCGGCAAACTCGGTATACGATGCGGGCGGATCACTGCGATCAGCACAACAACAGGAGGTTCGACGTGAAGGCATTGACGACGTTCTCGGTACTGGTTCTTTCGGCAGCGAGCTTGTACGGAGCTTGCGGTGGTGGCGACGACAACATGGGCGCCGGAGGCGCCGGCGGTGGCAGCACCGGCGCTGGGGGCGCGAACGCAGGCGGAGTCAAACGCTCGCCCAGCGGCGAGTGCCCCGGCGCCGGCAACACCTGCACCCAGGCCGAGAACGATGCCTACGGGAAGTGCATCACCGACAAGTGCGATGGCCAGTACAAAATGTGCCTCGGCAACGACTACAAGAGCGGCAAGTTCGGCGGACCGTGCGGCACCTACGTAACATGCGCGTCGAAATGCGGTTGCGGCGACACCGCCTGCTCCCAGGCCTGCGGCACGCCGGACATGACGTGTGTGAACTGCCTCATCAACCTTAGCCCCTGCGCGCTGAATTCCGGCTGCAAGGTGCCCGCGTGCGCCGGTGCCCCCGCGACCGGCGGTGGCGGCGCTAGCGGCGGCGGCGGCGCCGGCGGGAGCGGGGGCGTCACCATCTCTGGCACCTGCGCTGACTTGCTGAAGTGCTGCATGAGCATCACGGACGCGACCAAGAAGATGCAGTGCATGATGCAACACGACCAGGCCAAGATGGCGGGAGCCGCAGGCGACACCGTCTGCGGTATTGGCTACACCGTGTTCAAGTCCTCGGGTGTCTGCAAGTAGCCAGACCCGCGGGCCGTCGGCGCTGGATCTAGAACCGGCCGACCAGCGCCGCGCCCGCCGGCCCCGCTAGCAACGAAACCTGTACCTGCGACGACGGATCTCCGTCGCGCAGGTACAGAACAAGTCCAACTGCACCGGCGACGACGCCGGCACCGACCAGCGCCCATCCCGCCACGTTCGTGTTGTAGAAGTCCTTGCAATCGCCTCCGCCGAGCCGCTGCGCACAGTCACCGTCGAGCGTCACCAGATACGCGCCGGTGCCAATGGCCAACACGCCGGTGCCCACCACGAACAGCGGCCACACATCTGCACCTGACCGGCCAGTCGGGGCGGCAGCATGCCCACCTGGCGGCGAAGCGATGGCGCTGCTTGGGGCTGCCACAGCAGGAGCCGGCGCGGCGCTTGCGACAAGACTGGGCATAGGAGGCGTGGCCTGTCCGTCACGGCCCAGAGTCTGGCGCCCGAGTTCACGCACGGACAGGCGCAGCAGCTCGGCCAGCGAGCAGTCGGCGATGTCGCACCGGTTGTTCTCGGTGGCGATGCCACGTGCGCCCAAAACCTCGATCATGCGCACCGACACGCTGAAGGTCGCGCCCGACTTCTTGGCACTGCCAACGATGATGTGCGTGGCGCCCACCTCCTCGCCCAGTTGCGCCCAGCAGCGATCGTCGCGACAGCCGGTGGTGTGTGCCATCACCTTCGGGGCAACCTCGTCGGCGCCGACCACGTCGCGGCCCGAAAGTGCCAGCCCCTTGCGCGCCGCTGCTTCCAGCTCCTCGCGTCCGGCCAGCAGGTTGCCTGACAGTTCCAGGGGGGCGATGGCCACGCGTTCGGCGGCCAGCGCCGGTTGCGCATTGGCGAGACTCATCAGGGACGCAACACACGCCACGGCCGTCACGCGCAGGGGCAAGGACATAAGGGCCGCGATCATGCGGCTCGCCTCACGCCAAGGCAATTATCTCGGTGGCGCCCACCCCGTCGTCCCGGCCTGGCGGCACACCTCATAGGCTGCGACCGCCACAGCGTTGGCCAGGTTCAACGACCGCAGCCCGGTGTCATGCATGGGAATGCGCACCTTGCGTTCGGGATGGCGGCCAAGCAGGTCAGCCGGCAGACCCGCGCTCTCACGGCCGAAGATCAGCACCGTGTTCTCGGGATAGCGAACATCCCAGTGATTCCGGGCGGCGGAAGCGGTGAAGAAGAAGGGCTCGCCCAGCGTAGGTAACACCGCTTCGAATGCCGGCCAGTCCGGCCACACGCGCAGCCGCACCCGCGGCCAATAGTCCAGCCCAGCGCGCCGAACCCGTCGATCGTCGATTTGAAACCCCAGCGGCTCGATCAGATGCAGATCGGCGCCGACCGCCAGCGAGGTCCGACCCACGTTACCGGTGTTCCAGTGGATCTCCGGCTCGACGAGAACCAGGTGCAGGGGCATAGTCGCCCGCAACACTCGTCAACCCCGCGCCCGGAGTCAACCCGTCTCGTGTCCACGCTGCTCGATCTGCTCGCCCGCAACCTCGGCCAATCGAAATCGGCTATCCGCCCGTTGCTCGCTGACGGCGGCATCGCCGACGAGCACGGTGAGGTGCTCAGCAATCCCAGGATGGCGATCGACGAAACCGGCGGCCCGTTCGCCGTGATCGTCGACGGCGAGCGCCGTGTGCTTCACCACGCGTGCCACCTGCTGCTCAACAAGCCCACCGGCGTCGTGACCGCCCTGCGCGACGACCACCATCCGACCGCGTACGACCTTGTCGCGGACGCGCCGCTCCACGCCGAGCTGCGCGCCGTGGGCCGCCTCGACGTCGGCACCACGGGGCTCTTGCTGTGGACCACCGACGGCGCCCTCGTGCAGCGGCTGACCCACCCCAAGCGCCGTGTGCCACGCACCTACCAGGCCGCCCTGGCGCGCGCGTGCGCCCCAATGCCCGCCGATCTGGTCCTCGACGACGGCCACCGCCCCGAGATCACCGATCTGCGCCCGCTGCAGCCAGACGACTTGCACCCTGCCCTCGCCCGCCCTGATGACGCCACGGCGTTCGCCTCGATCACCATCATTGGTGGCGCGTACCACGAGGTCCGCCGCATCTTCGCGGCCCTCGGCAGCCACGTGCTCGGCCTGTGCCGGGTCAGCTTCGGCCGCCTCACCCTGCCGACGAACCTGGCCACCAGCGCCTGGCGGCCCTTCGATCCTGGTGACGTGTAGACGCTACTTGCCGCGCAGCTCGGGATGCTCGTCGAGGAAAGCCTTGCGGCTCTCGCGCGAGATCTCGACCACGTAGGTGCGTTCCGCCAGCAACTTGGCCTGGCAGCCCAGGCGCGAGTCCGACCGCACGTCGAACGCCTTGTCCATGATGTCCTCCTCGCGCTCGCTGACGTCGCCCAGATCCGCCAGACCCTCCTTCACGTAGACGTGGCAGGTCGAGCACGCGCACACGCCGCCGCAGGCCGACCCTACGTGCGCGTCGCACTTGCGGGCGGCCTCCAGCACGGTGGTGCCAATGGCGACCTCGATGTCGATACCGTCCGGGGCGAAGCGCAGTTTCGGCATGGCTGGCTCAGTCGATCTTGGCTTCCACCTCGGCCACCGTGCGGCCGGCGAACCCACGCTCGAGCGCCCGGTTCATGCGACGCTCGGCGAACGCCTTCGACGCTGCGTCCAGCTCCTCGACCGCCACCTTGATGGCGTGCGCGTCGGCGCCCATGCGCGCCGACTCCAGCGTCGCCACCGCGACCGCGATCTGGGCGCGATCCCCCGGCGCCAGCAGCTCGGGCGACGACACCATCGCCGCGTGGGTTGCCGCGAGGATCCGCTCCGCCTCGACCCGTTGCTCGGCCAGCAGCCTGCTCCTGACGTCAGCCTCGGCGTGGGCGTAGGATTCCAGCAGCATGCGCTCGACGTCCTCATCCGACAGGCCGTAGCTCGGCTTGACCTGGATCGCCGCCTCCTTGCCGGTCGATAGCTCACTGGCGGAGACCCGCAAAATGCCGTCGGCGTCGACCAGGAAGGTTACCTCGAGGCGCGCCATGCCGGCCGGCATGGGCGGGATCCCACCCAGCTTGAAGCGCGCCAGCGACCGGCAGTCGGCCACCAGCTCGCGCTCGCCTTGCACCACGTGCAGGTCAAAACCAGTCTGGTTGTCAGCGTAGGTCGTGAACGTCTGGGTCGCCCCGCACGGCACCGTGGTGTTGCGATGGATCAACTTCTCGGCGACCCCACCCATCATCTCGAGGCCAAGCGATAGCGGCACCACGTCGAGCAACAGCACGTCGCTGCGCGCGCCGGTGCCCGCCAAGAGCTCGGCCTGAATCGCCGCGCCCAGTGCCACCACCTCATCGGGATCGATGTCCGCCAGCGGCTCGCGTGCGAACAACTCGCGCACGAACCGCCGCACCAGCGGCATGCGGGTTGCGCCACCCACCAGGATCACGCCCGACAGACCCGCCGCCGCGACGCCGGCATCGAGCAGCGCTCGTCGCACCGGCAGCGCGCAGCGTTCCAGCACCGGCGCCACCAGCGTTTCCAGGTCGGCCCGCGCCAGCTGCCCGCGCCACTGTCCACCGTCGGGTCGCGCCACCACGATGTCCACGCAGTCACGATCACTCAGCGCTTCCTTGGCCGCCCGCGCGGCGTCGAGCACCCGCCGCACCAGCGCGCCGTCACCACCGCCGTCCTCGGGCAGAGCCATCTGCCGCAGCAAGCGCGCTGCAAGCGCGCGATCGAAGTCGTCGCCACCCAGCGCCGAATTGCCACCGGTCGATTTGACCTCGAACACCCCACCTTCCAGCTTCAGGATGGATACGTCGAAGGTGCCGCCGCCCAGATCGAACACCGCGAAGGTGCCCTCGGCCTGCCGGTCAAGTCCGTAGGCGAGCGCCGCCGCCGTCGGCTCGTTGAGCAACCGCAACACCTCGAGCCCCGCCAGCCGCCCCGCGTCCCGCGTCGCCTGCCGTTGCCCATCGTCGAAATACGCCGGCACGGTGATGACCGCACCTTCCAGCTCGCCACCCAGCGCGACCTCGGCGCGCTTTCGCAATACGCGCAGGATCTCGGCCGACACCTCGACCGGCGTGACCTGACGCTCGCCACCGGCAACCGCGAAGCGCACCACCGACTCGCCACTGTCGGCGGCCGCGAACCGATACGGCGTCAGCCGGCGCGTGGTCTCGGCGTCGTTGGGTCCGCGGCCCATGAAACGCTTGGCCGACGCGATGGTGTCGTGCGGATACCCGGTCGCCAGCTCGTCGCGCGCCCTTCGCCCCACCACCACAGCGCCGCCTTGTGCGTAATGCACCACTGACGGCACCAGGCTGTCGCCGTCGGCTCCGCGCAGGCACACGGGAGTTCCCGCTTGCACCGTCGCCACCAGCGAATGCGTCGTCCCGAGATCGATGCCCACGACGCGGCCCTTGCACGCCTCCCGGGCGGCCGATTGCCCCGGCTCGCTGATGTCGAACAGCGCCTCAACCGGCATGGCTCGCCCCCGCAGCGCGCGCGTCGTCGTGCCCGGCGACCTCCTCCAAAAAGCGATCCCAGTAGCGCACGGCCACCAGCTCGGCTGCCGCCGCGTCCAGATCGCGCGGCTCCGCCGCCAGCGCCCGCGCCACCGCCGCCAGCGCCTGCTCCCGTCGATCGCGCACCTCGATCGCCAGCTCGGCCACGCGGGCCTCGTGCCGCGCCTGCCGCGCCTCCATCAGCCCCTCGCGCAACTCCATTACCTCGACCAGCAGGGCCTGCGGCACCGGCACACTCTCCTGCTTGCCGCCCGGGCCCATGCGCCTCGTCCCCTGCTCGCCGCCCACCTCGATCCCAGCTTGCGCCAGTAGATACTCGGCGCGGCGCACCGGATCTTTCAGCGTCCGCCAGGCTTCGTTCACCCGCACCGACCATTGCAAGGACGCACGCCGCGCCCGGGTGTCGGCGCGCGCGAAACGATCGGGATGCAGAAGCTTGGTCAGATCCTTGTACGACCGCTCAACAACGCCTAGGTCGACATCGAAGCGCGGCGAGCCGCCGAGCATCTCGAAGTGGTTACCACCTGCCGCCGGCGGCTGGATGGCCCGACAGTGCCCGCAGAACATCACCTGCCCCGCGTCTTTTTCGCAGGACCAGCAGATCAAAACTGGACGCTCTCGCCGCAGCCGCAGGAGCCCTTGACGTTGGGGTTCACCCACTTGAACCCGCGTGCCATCAGGGTCGTGGCGTAGTCCAGCGTGGATCCGTCCAGAAACACGAAGCTCTTGGGATCGACAAACACCCGCACGCCATCGCCGTCGGCGCTAGCGCCATCGACGCTGCCGGCGCGCAGCACCTTGTCTTCGGGTCGCGGATCGACGTCCGACCACTCGAACAGGTACGAGAAGCCGGTGCAGCCACCGCCCCGTATGCCGACGCGCAGCCCGCGCGGCCGCGTCGCACGCTTGTCGCCGGCCTTCTTGATCTCGGCCCAGGCCTTGTCACTGACTGCGATCATGCCCTCTGCGCCTTGCGCGCCTCCTGCTTCTTCTTGTAGTCCGCGATGGCGCTCTTGATGGCGTCCTCGGCCAGCACCGAGCAATGAATTTTCACCGGCGGCAGGTTCAGCTCCTCGACGATCTGTGTATTCCTGACCGCCTCCGCCTGATCCAGCGTCATGCCCTTGATCCATTCCGTCGCCAGCGACGACGACGCGATCGCCGACCCGCAGCCAAAGGTCTTGAACCGCGCGTCCTCGATCACACCCGCATCGCTGACCCTGATCTGCAGCTTCATGACGTCACCGCACGCCGGCGCGCCCACCAGGCCAGTACCGACGTTCTCGTCCTTGACGTCCAGGCTGCCGACGTTGCGCGGGTTCTCGTAGTGCTCGATAACTTTTTCACTGTAGGCCATGGGCTGGTTCCCTTCTCGAAGCGTTGCTCGAATCCCTTGTCATTTCGGTTGGCATCAGTGGGCCGCCCACACGATGCTCTTGATGTCGATTCCCGCCTGCGCCATCTCCCACAGCGGAGACATCTCGCGCAGCTTGGCGACCTTGCCTGCCACCAGATCGATGACGTAGTCGACTTCCTCCTCGGTGTTGAAGCGCCCGAGTCCGAAGCGGATCGACGTGTGCGCCAGTTCCTCCTCGACGCCCAGCGCGCGCAACACGTACGACGGCTCCAGCGACGCCGACGTGCACGCCGATCCCGACGACACCGCGACGTCGCGCAGGCCCATCAGCATCGCCTCGCCCTCGATGAACGCGAAGCTGATATTCAGGTTGCCCGGCAGCCGGTGCTCCATCGAGCCATTCACGAAGGTGTCGCTCACCCGCGCGGTGATGCCCTTGCGTAGCCGCTCGCGCAACGCCAGCACGCGCGCATTCTCTTCCGGCATCTCGCGTAGCGCGATGTCCGCCGCCGCCCCGAAACCCACGATGCCGGGGACATTGAGCGTGCCCGAGCGCATACCCCGCTCGTGCCCACCGCCGTCGATCTGCGCAACGATGCGCACACGCGGCTTGCGTCGCACATAAAGCGCGCCCACACCCTTGGGCCCGTACATCTTGTGCGCCGATAGCGACACCAGATCGGCCTTGGCCGCATTCACATCGAACGGAACCTTGCCCACGCCCTGGACCGCGTCGATGTGAAACACCGCTCCGCGCGCCTTGACCACTTCGCCTATCTCGTTGACCGGGTTCACCGAGCCGATCTCGTTGTTGGCGAGCATGATCGACACCACGGTGGTCCGAGCAGTCATCGCGTCCGCCACGGTCTGCGGGCTCACTCGTCCATCGCGTTCCACCGGCAGGTAGGTGACCTCGAAACCTTGTTTCTCCAGGCGCTTGCAGGTGTCCAGCACCGCCTTGTGCTCGGTCGCCGCCGTGACGATGTGGTTGCCACGGTCCTTGTGGAACTCGGCCGCGCCCTTGATCGCCAGGTTGTTCGATTCGGTGGCACCCGACGTCCACACGATTTCCTTGCCACTGCCGCCGATCAACGCCCCGACCTGCTCGCGCGCGGCCTCGGTCGCCTTCTCGGCAGTCCAGCCGAACGGATGCGAGCGGCTGGACGCGTTGCCGAAGTGCTCGCGCAAGAACGGCAACATCGCGTCCAGCACCCGCGGATCAAGCGGCGTGGTCGCGTTGTTGTCCATGTAGATAGGCAGGTTGATGGCCATGGTTTCCTAGTGCTTCGTGATCTCGTCGACCAGCAGGGGCACCAGCTTGGCCTCGTGCCCATGGATGCCACAGTCGCCGCACTCGGGCTGCGTGTGCACCGGCTCGCACGAGTGGCAGCTGCCCAGGTACACGAGGCTCTCGGACAGCTCGGCCGCCAGCCGGGTCAGGCGCTCGATGGTCTGCCGGGTTTCGTGCAGCTTGTCGGCGAAGATCTCCTTCACCTTGCTCATGGCATCGGGGGCGTTCGCGCTCTCCTCCCACAACCGCAGAAAGGCTTTGATCTCGGTCAGCGAGAAGCCCATGTCCTGCAGCTTCTGGATCCACTCGACCCGCGCCACCGCGCGCGCCTGATACAGCCTGAAACCACCCTTCGATCTAACCGCAGGCGTGAGCAAACCCAGCTCTTCATACAGATGCACGGCCCTGACAGTTTTCCCTGTCTTTCTAGCGAGTTCACCCACCTTCAGGAGGGTCAGACTTTCGGCTGGCACATGCATGGATACAAACCCTTACGCTTGCGTAAGGGTACTATGCGACTCGACCTGGCCCAGTCAAGCAGGATTTCCGGGAATCAACCTTCTCGGGCGGCCCGGCTAGCTCACGCGTCGCCGCGACCGCGCGCCGGAAGCACCGCCAGTTCCAGCACCGGGACCTCGAACGCAAGGGCCGCGTAGCTGGCGAACGCCTCCAGCTCTTCATCCCACCGCAGCTGGTAAATGGCGGCGGTTTCCTCGGTCGCGAGGCCTTCGTGAACCACCCGCACGATGCAGCCGCCGGCGCCCGTCTTGGTCGCTCTGAACGTCAACTCGACCACGCTCTCGGTCTCGCCTTCGTCCTGCCACTTCCACCGCACCATGCGGGGCACTGCCTTCTTCACAATGCGATCGGGGTGAATGAAGGTCCTGCCAACCCACAGCTTGAAGGCTTCACCGGCCGGTACGGGCACCTCGCACTCAATAGACACCGCGAACGTCTTCGGCATGGGCGCCTCCCCTACCGCCCCTCGGACACGGACGCAACCGGAAGCGTACCGGCTCTGATACGATGCCTGCCCTCGCCTGCCACGCCCCCGCGGATCCCATGCTCACTCATAAGACCTGCCGCCCCCCCCTGTTCGTCCTCGCCGCCGTCCTTGCCGCCACCGCCTGCGCCCGTGGCCCCGATCCACTTGGCCGCATGATCGAACTCAACCGCCAGGCCATCGCGCTCTACGAACTGCGCAAGTACGACGATGCCAAGGCGCGCCTGACCGAAGCGGTCGTGACTGGCAAGGAGGGTGGCCTGGGCAGGGACAACATGATGGCCCGCACCTACCTCAACCTGGGCTCGGTCCACATCGCCACCGGCGATCGGGACGAGGGCGTGCAGCAGATGACGCTCGGCCTGCGCCTTCGCTCCGACGTGCCGCTGACACCGCAGCTTGCGTCGCCCGCAGTCAAGCGCGCCTACGCTGCTGCCCGGATCGAGGCCCGAAAGAAGGCCAAGGAGCCCGCCGCTGCCCTACAGCCGATCGCGCGGGCCAAGCCCGCCGACAAATCACCCACTGCGCCGCCACCCACTGCGCCGCCGCGATCGGTGCCAGCCAGTCCGCCCGAGCCCGCGGCGCCCAGCGAGCCCGAGCTGCCGGCGACCTTCGCCAGCGTGCTCGCGTGCCCGACCCCCGACGAGGCCGCGCCCAATACCGACCTGCTGATTCGCTGCGCGCTCAAGCCCGGCCTCAAGGCGTCGCGCGTGACCGTGCACTACCGCGCCCCGGGTAGCGAAGCGTTCATCGAACTGCCGATGACCCGATCGCCGAAAGGCTGGTACCTGGCGACCATCCCT
>JANPCZ010000193.1:0-13688 GCA_031431215.1 Myxococcales bacterium | reverse complement strand
GCCACCATCCCCGAAGTGGTGTCCCGGCGCGTGGAAGCCGAGACCAAGCAGTCAGCGATCCTGGACGGCTTCACGTTCTGCTTGCAGGCAGGCAAGAACGGCGCGTGTACCCGCCCCGCAATCGCAAACGACATCGATGTCATCCTGCAGCGATCGCGCAATCTGCCCGAGCGAGAGAATGCCTGGCGGGCATCGAAGGAGATCGGCCGGCCGCTGCGTCCAGGTCTGGTCGAGTTGCAGAAGCTGCGCAACCAGGTCGCGCGCGAGATGGGCCACTCGTCGTTCTTCGCGCTGCAGGTGGCCGACTACGGCATGAGCGTCAAGGAGATGCTGGCGCTACTTGATTCGACCCTGGACGCGACCAGACCGATTTACGACGGGCTTCATTGCTGGGCCAAGCACACGCTGGCGGCACGCTTCAAGCAGTCGATCCCGAAGCTGATCCCAGCGCACTGGATCGGCAACCGCTGGGCGCAAACCTGGCCCGGCCTGGTCGAGGGCGCGAACCTGGACGGCCTGTTCAAGAACAAGTCGCGCGAGTTCATCGTGCGCAGCTCGGAGGACTTCTACGTGTCGCTGGGCTTCCCGCGGCTGCCCGAATCGTTCTGGAAAAAGTCAGACCTGTATCCGGTCGACCGCGCATCAACCCGCAAGAAGAACTCGCACGCGTCAGCGTGGCACATCGACGGTGGCACGGACGTACGGTCGCTCATGAGCGTGGAGCCCAACCACCAGTGGTTTGGCACCAGCCACCACGAGCTCGGCCACATCTACTATTACATGTCGTACGCGACGCCCGAGGTGCCGTACCTGCTGCGTGGCGGCGCCAACCGCGCGTTCCACGAGGCGGTGGGCGAGCTGGCTCGGCTGGCCAGCAACCAGACGCCGTACTTGCGCAAGGTAGGCCTGCTGGCCCCGGGCGCGGGCGCCGATGCGACCGCGTGGCT
This sequence comes from Myxococcales bacterium, assembly GCA_031431215.1. Classification (GTDB taxonomy): domain Bacteria; phylum Myxococcota_A; class Polyangia; order Fen-1088; family Fen-1088; genus JANPCZ01. The sequence continues at coordinate 12,741 of JANPCZ010000193.1, read as the reverse complement.
GCTGGAATCGGCCATGGATTCCATCGTGTTCCTGCCCTGGGCCGCAGGCACCATGAGCCACTTCGAGCACGATCTGTACGAGGGCGAGCTGCCCGAGTCGGAGTGGCAGGCGCGCTGGTGGCAATACGTCGAGCGCTTCCAGGGCGTGGCACCGCCGGGCGGCAAGCGACCGGACGATCTGTGCGACGCGTGCACCAAGACGCATATCAACGATGACCCGGCCCAGTACTACGACTACGCGCTGGCGACGCTTATCAAGTTCCAGCTGCACGATCACATCTGCACGAAGATCCTGAAACAGGACACGCGCGCGTGTGACTACTCGGGCAGCGAGGACACCGGCAAGTTCCTGCGCGGCATCCTGAAGCTAGGCGCGACGCGCGACTGGCGTGCGGTTATCCGCGAGGCCACCGGCGAGGACATCGGCCCGCGCGCCCTGATGGCATTCTTTCAGCCGCTCGCCGCCGAGCTGGACAAGCGCAACGCCGGCCTTGACTGCGCGCGCTGACGGCCGCGAGCCGGCGCGATGGGCAGCTGCTTCCGGCCCGGCTCACCTGTCGAGGCGCGGGTGCGCTCCGTGTACACTGGCGTCCGCGATGGCCACCTTTACCACTGGCAAGACACCACCTGGGCGCAGTGATGCCATGCCGGTTCCCGCCAAGCACTTCGTCAGTGGAGCGCGCATCGTGCCGCCGTTTCCAGGTGGCACCCTGCGGGCTGTGTTCGGGCTCGGGTGCTTCTGGGGTGCCGAGCGCAAGTTCTGGCAACAGGCCGGCGTTTACGCAACGGCCGTCGGCTACGCGGGCGGCGTCACCCCCAACCCGACATACCAGGAGGTCTGCTCGGGCCGCACCGGGCACACCGAGGTGGTGCTGGTGGTGTTCGATCCCAAGGCGACCAGTTACCAGGCGTTGCTTCAGGTGTTCTGGGAGAACCACGATCCGACGCAGGGCATGCGCCAGGGCAACGACGTCGGCACACAGTACCGTTCCGCGATCTACTGCGACGGCGCGACCCAGTTGCGCGCGGCCGAGATGTCCCGCGATGCCTACGGCGCGGCGCTGGCGGCCGCCGGCCACGGCGAGATCACCACCGAGATCGCCGCCGCGCCCGAGTTCTACTACGCCGAGGAATACCACCAGCAGTATCTGGCCAAGAACCCCGACGGCTACTGCGCGCTCGAGGGCACTGGCGTGGCATGCCCGGTCGGCCTGCTGCGCGGATGACAGGGTCCGGCCTCGGCTGACGGCATTGCTCGCGTGATGGCGACCGCATGCCTAGTGAGGAAAGTGCCTTTTCCGCCCAGGCGCCCGTCGGGGCTTTTTGTGTCTGTCTCACCGCTTCGGGTACTGCGCGATCAGCTTGTTGTTGCTCGCGATCGTGGTGATCGCGTCGAGTGGGATCGGGTGCACCTTCGCGACTTCTTCGCGCAGCCATCGATCGAACGGGTCGGCCGAGAGCGCGAGCCGCTTCAGGCTGGCGGCCGGATCGTTGGTGAGCCAGTACACGACGATCGCGTCGCCCATCGCGGTGGACTCGAGGAACACCGCCTCGCGGCGAACACCCATCGCCGCGCGGGCGTGAACGTGGTCCGCGTGGCGGGCCCCCATGACCTCACCCGCCCTCGCCCGCACGCGCTCCGCTGCGCCGGGCGCCAGTGGCGCGAGAAACATGAATTGCTTTGCCCCCGTGGTGTCGCCGGCTTCCATCGAATACGTCCGCACGACCTTCGGTAACACGCGATTACCCTGCGCGAAATCCATGCCGTGGAGGTTGAGCGTCAACTCGCGCCATTGCACGTCCCACGTGTCCTTGCTGCTCGACATCGCGTGGAACGACGCGTGCACGTCGGGGCCCGTGAGGTGGATCAGCGCGAAGTCGCCCATCGGTGTCTTTTGCAGGAACGTCGTTTGTGATGTCAGGCCGAAGCGCTTTCGCGACGCCTCGTATTCCGCGTAGCGAGAACCGAGTAGCTCTTCGAGCGCGGACTGCCACGCGGCGGTCTTACCAGGTGCGATCGGGATGGCGATTCCGATTTCGGTCATCGGTTCAGTCGGCGCGGGTGTGGTTGTCGCGGGCTCCGACGCGCGGCCGGGGCCGTGGCCCTGGTGGCATGCCGGTAGCGTGACGATTACGGCGAGCACGGCGAGTGTTTGAGTCATGAGCGTTCTCCTTCACCCCTTGGATAGTTGCTGTGAACCCATGCGGCAACCGTGTTGCGTGTCCGAGAGCGCGTTCCTGGACAACTCCCCGGTGACTGCCCCGATCTCAGCGAGCGGCGCAGACGACCGGCGCGGCGAGTTGGCCGAACTGCCGTTCGATCTCTGCGGTCGGCGCGCTGGCATTGCCCTCGACCCACGCGAACAGCAACTCGACGAGAGCACCTGTGAGGAAGCGACTCGCGACGCCGAGCATCGCGTTGCTGACACCCTGATCGCGGAGATCGTCGGTCATCAGCTCACCGACCACCTCGCGAAACCGACGCTGCACTGCGACCCCGGCACGCTTACCCATCACCGCCCGGAACAACCGCCGCGAACCATCGGCGTGTTCGAGCAGGCCACCGACGAAGGCGAACGGCGCGGCGTGCTTCATCGCCCGACGCTGGCGCCGCAGATCGTCGCGGACGTGCTCCAGGCCGCCGATGAGTAGATCCTCCTTGTCGGCAAAGTGGACGTAGAACGTCGAGCGGCCGACTCTGGAGCGAGCGCACACGGCCTGCACCGTGACGCGATCCCAGCCGCGTTCGAGGATCAGCGCGACGAGCGCCTCGTGGAGTCGCTGCCGCGATCGACGGACGCGTCGATCGACGTCGGGTGCTTTCGACTTTCGCATCCGCGAGACCGTAGCTCAAACCAGAGGAGTCTGCGCCAGGGCAGAGGAGATCGAGAGGCGCGCCTGTGCGTGGACTCGGCGCAAGGCCAGCGTCAGGACCAAGGGCACGCGGGGTAAAGGGCACAGTAACGCACTGACGGCGCGCCAGATGGTGCGCCTGCACGAAGCCCGGCGGGCCTTCTCTCGCTTTCAGGCTCGGTGCTTTTGGTCGTCGCCCGCGAGTTACGTCGTGACCGGCGCAGACATCCCGTGGGTCGAGCCGCGCTCGAAGCGCACCAGCAACGACCTCGACTACTTCCACGACACAGAGGAGCGCGTCGCGCGTGCCTTCGCCGATGACAGGCAGTTGCTCGAGGCGAAAGGATACGGCGTGGACGTGGTCCTCGAGCAGCCGGGCTTCGTGCGCGCGATCGTGCGGGGGATCGCGCGGGGCCCCGGTGCAGACGCCCCCGCGACGAAGGTCGAGTGGGTGCACGACTCTGCGTTTCGTTTTCTCCCCACTGTGCGCTCCCCACAGGCGGGGTTCGTTCTTCACCCGATCGAGCTGCACGCTGCCATGGTCGCCAGAACGACCGGGTGAATTCTAGAGATCCGATTGCGGCTGGAGCGTCGAGCAAGGCCGGCATCGAGCACCGATCAGGCCTGGGCTCCGCCGTACTGCTTCCAGATCTCATCGAAGTGAGAGTCGTAGGATCCAGCGAGGGCGGCAGACCGTAGGTAGACGCTGGTGTCGTCGTAGGCGAAGAAGGATCCGGCCGTCCAGTTGTGGCTGCCGAGGACCACATGCGAGCGGTCCACGGTTACCAGCTTGGTGTGCGTGTAGCGGGTCGTGGAGTCGTACACCACGGGGATGCCATGCTTGCTAAGGAACGCGTGTGCCTCTTCGTTGATGACCCGTGCCCTGATCGAGCTGCCCTCGGCGTCTCGGTCGAGAATGATGCGGATATCCACATCCCGTTTCTTGGCCGCCAACAGCTCGGCGAACAGCGCGTCCGTCGGGTACTTGCTGGCATCCTCGAACCGCATGAAGAACATGATGATCCTGATGCGGGTGGCGGCGGCCTTGATGAGCTTCTCGACGAAGAACGGATAGTCACTGTCGTCGAGGAGTACGCCGCAGGTCCGCTCGTGAGCGCCCCGCGCCCAGATCTCGGCGGCCTGCTTTCTGGTCTCGGCTCGGGCCCGGATGACGTCGGCCGCCGTGCCGGGCGCATAGCGGCCCGGGTGGTAGTCACTCTGGGCTTCCTCCTCGTGCAGGCCCCGCACCTCCCGCAGGATCCGCTCCTTCGGGCCATCCCCAGGCCGGAAGCCAAACCGCGAAAACCCTATCCCGGAATCGGTCAGCAGCTTCGCGAAATTCACAAAGGTAGGCCTTCGCTGAAAATCGTCCAGGGCCGGCGAGGTGACACGACTCTGCATCGACGGGGGACCGGTGTAGGCGCGTTCCCAGAGGCGTTCGCTGGCTGCGGCGTCCAACCCGATGGTCCGTCTCACCTCGTCCTCTGATTGAAACGTGCCGAACTGGCGGCGATGGCGCACGATGGCCGCCGCCGTCTTCGGCCCAAGACCCGGCAGAGCCTCCAGTTCGGCCGCCGAGGCGGTGTTCACGTTGAGCGCCGGTACGTGCATTCTTGCGGTCACGAACGGCAACCCGGGGTCGAAGTCCTTGGTGGTCACCTCCGCGAAGCGAGCATCCTCGTCCCTGGCGATGTACCGGGCATAGGATCGGGCCAGGCCGTCCAGTACGCCCGTCACGCGCTCGAACGCCCAGCTCCTCGCTTCGTTGTCCGACAGCGGCGGTTCTCCGAAGGATGAGCCACTGTTGAGGCGGCAGAGTCCTTCGAGATCGACCGTGACGGCGCCCAGCTCATCCTCCGTCCACGTGATGTCCGGGTTCCACTTTCGAACCAGGTCTTCAAACCAGCGGGCGTTCATGCGACCTCCTGGGCCTGGGGCTCGCCGCCCTGGGGCTTGGCGCCGGCGCGCCGGCGCCGAGGCCTGCTCCACGTGGCCAGAAACTCCTCGCTAAGCCGACGGTTCAGGGACGCCGAGACCACGGCCACGGAATCCTCGGCCGTGTGGCTGAGGCTGTCGGAGATCCAGTTGTGGCTCCCCACCACGATCACCGAATGGTCGATGACCAGATACTTGTCGTGGGTTCCGCCCGGACGGCCACCCGGGTGCAGGCGAACCCGCACCCGCTGCGCCCGCAGGTAGGCTCGCGAGACCATATTCATCTCCCGCAGCTGCAGGACGCTGGGCGAGTCACCGACGATCACACGGACATCGACACCGCGCCAAACCGCCTCGCGCAGGGCATGCAGGAGGGTCCGAACATCCCGATCGGAGTCGAACGCCCTCCTGATATCGACCAGAAACATGGAGATCCACACGCGATGGGTGGATCTCCGGATCAGGTCGAGGACGACCCAGTAGTAGTCGCGGTCCCGGAGGGGAACAATAGCCTCGATTTCGAAGGCTGAGTAACTGGTCGCCACAATGACACCTCCTCTAAGGCCGCTCGCCGTTGATCTGCCAGGAATTGCCAGTTCGCCCCTTCGGTCAGGATGACCTGATCGAGCCGCCGCAGCTGGTCGGTTATCTCGCGGCGGGCTTCCATGCGCTGGCGTTGCCTCTCGATGTTTGGCTTCTTCTTGGGCTTGCCCCGAGCGATCCGAGACATCACACGCTCCAGCAGGCCGCGGGCCACCTGAGCCTCGAGCATCGCCACAAAGCTGTCGTCATCGAGCTCGGCGAGAGCTGACAGTCGCCGCAGTGTCCTTGGATCATCGATTCCGGGCATGTGACTGCACCTCCTCCTCGCTCACGAGACCGGCACTCGGCACTCATCCGGGATGTCCTCGCAGTCGACCTCCCAGCAATGAAACGAGTCCTCGGGAATACCCGGTCCGATCGGCGAGCACTCCATGCAAAGGGGGCAACCGTCGCCATCGTCGTCACCGGCGTCCGGCCACTCGTCCGGATCGCTGCCGCCATCCGGGTCACTGCCGCCTCCGTCACCATCGCCGTCGTCATGAAGCCACTCGCAGAGCCAGGTGGGCAGCCATGAGTCCTCGCATCCCACCGATGCGCCGGTGATGTCTCCTCCTCCACTTGGCGCATCGGCATCCGGCTCTTTATCCGGGTGGCTCAGCAGAGCGGTCAATTCCCGCTTGAGAGTCCCCTCCAGGGCCTCGCGCGACAGCGCCTCTCGCAGAAGGGCCAGGTGGCGCGCGCGCACGTTGTGCTGCCCTTCGCGATTGCCGCGCAAGTAGGGGAGAATGTGCGCGCCCGGCTGTTCGAGCAGCAGGGCGACGGTGTCGTCCATCGATCGTTCGCGCACCAGCCGGCGTAGCTGGGCGACGATCCCCGGATCCACCAGCGCACGGTGCAGGCCGAATGTGAACAGGGGCATGGTTCAATGACTCCCGACGCCGGCAGCGAAGCGCATGAGCTGGCCCTGGTGCCAGAGATACGCCGCCAGATACAGGCACCACGTCTCTCGAATCCATCGCGCGGAACCGACCACCCAGATCAGCGACCAGCGCCGCATGGCGAGCTGGTCCTCGCCGGAGAGCGCGAGCCGCGCCGGATGCGAGTGGAAGAAGGCGCATGGGTTGGGCGCACGTTGCAGGGCCTGCCCCAGATCGACGCCGGAGATCTCGAAGCGGCCGCTGTCGCGGCTGCGGTTGGCTATGGCTTCCTGGCCATCGATCCGGAGCGTGCCACCGGCGGTCGATCCATAGAGCAGGCTGCAGTGTTCGCGGGGCCAGCAGGCCAATATAGCCTGCAACAACTGGCCGGCCACCTCTGGCCCGACCACGAGGTCCACCGGCATCGGTATCGATTGTTCGTCTACGGCCGTCATCTTGGTTGTGAACGAACGTCCCTAGACAAATTCCCTCTGCCGTCCCGCTTTTGGATGGAAGACGCCGGCCGACGTGATGTTGCTCGGCCCTGCCCGCCCGACGCTGGAGCAGGCGCTCGATCGGCTGGGGGGATAGTGAGGACAAGTGCCCTTTCCGCCCGGGCGCCCGTCGGGGCTTTTTTGTGTGTGGCTCGCCTTCATCAAGCCGCGCTTTCTCGAGGGCCACGCCGAGCCCTTCGCCGACATCGCGCACGAGATGCATTTTCATCGCCCCACCAGGCAGCTTCTCGCGTGGGTCGTCTTCGTCGCCGTGCTCGTCATGGGATGGGGCGCGATCTACCGCGATCAGGTCACGCCATCGACTACCGCGCCAAGTAGTCGAAGAGGTTGGTAGACCAGCGATTGCCCGTCGTGACGCTGTCTTTCGTTCGACTAATGAGGACTTGCTTCGTGCCTCCGATAAGCTCGCTGACCTTGGCGAGACGACGCAAATCGTCCGGCGCGGGCGACGTCGTCAATTTGATTTCGATGACCTCGCGCTCGTTTCTCGCCTCCAGGACGAGGTCGGCTTCGAGACCATCATGGCTCCGAAAGTAGAAAGCCTCGAAGGACTCCCCCCGAGCCCGACGTGCCGAGAGGATCTGCTCAATCACCCAGCCTTCCCAACTTGCTCCGACCCACGGCTGCGAAACTAGATCGTCCTTTTTGCCGACCCGCAGGAGAGCATGCAGCAGGCCGCTATCGCGAAAGTAGAGGCGCGGCGCCTTCACCAGACGCTTTTTGAGGTTCGCCTCGAAGGGCGGCAAAAGTCGAATCAGATACGCACCTTCCAGGTAGTGGAGGTATGCCTGAATCGTGTGGTACGAGAGCGCCAGGCTTTGCCCGAGCCCGCTCGCGTTGAGTATCGAGCCATGGAGCGCAGCGATCATCCGAAAGAGCCGCTCGGTCACCATCGGTTTGGCGGGCAAGCCCCAGTTGGGCAGATCGCGCTGCGCCATCAGTGCGAGATAGCTTTCCTGCCAGGCCGGGTAAGCTTGGTCGTCCAAAAATCCGCCATCGGGGAAGCCGCCGAATCGCCAAAGACGATCGCTGGCTCCCTTCCGCACTTCGTCGAGCTGAAATGGGGTCAGCTCGACCAACCCGAGGCGACCCGCCAGGGACTCGCCAACGTGACGCATGAGAGCGGGGGAGATGGACCCAAGGAGTAGAAAGCGCCCCCGCTTCTTTCGGTCGGCATCGATAGCACCACGAAGTCGGGGAAAGACCTCGGGCCATTCCTGCGCTTCGTCCAGAATGACTCGTTTGCCCTGCCGAGCTATTTCGTCCCAGGCCAGGTCGAGGCGCACACGGTCCTGTGGTTGCTCGAGGTCGAAGTAGCGCTGCCCGAGCGTCTTGGCGAGCGTCGTCTTGCCGCATTGGCGCGGCCCGACGAGCGCCACCGCCGGAAATTGGCGAAGCCGGGTGCGAACCAAACTGGCGACCTCGCGCCGAAGCATTTCTTGATAATAAGAAACTAAGTTCTAAATTTCAAGACCCACGCTTGGCAGCCGCGATCCGCGGAGTCGCTGGCAGCTTCTCGCGCAGGTCGTCTTCGTCATCGTGCTCGTCATGGGATGGGCGCCATCTACCAGCTGTTCCAGCTCGGCAAAGAAACCTGAGCTAGTGAGGACAAGTGCGCTTTCCGCCCAGGCGCCCGTCGGGCTTTTTTTGTCGGTGTCCGAGAACACCTCTTCTGTCAACTTGGCGGTCATCGGCTTCAGATGAAGCCCGAAAACGCCGCCGCTGCGGGGTACGGTCAGAGCAAACTGGCGACAAACTCTTCTCGACCGCCGTCATGTTCGCGTCATCTCAACGGGTTTATCTTCCTCATCGGATCCTGCCGAGCTCCTCGCGGCCAAAGGAAAACGCATGTTGAATGCAGCTGTCTATCTGGGTCTCGTGATGGTGCTTGGCCTCACGGCCTGTGCTGGTTCTTCCGCCGATGGCCTGAACACGGCGCCGGACGGCGGCGCGGGCGGTCAGGGCGGTGATGGGAGCGGTCCCGGCACCGATGCGGGAACCGTGGCATCGCCGGATGCGTCTGCCGGCGCTGACGGCCGACTCGACGGCGCGAGCGCTGCTGCCGGCGACGCCAAGGATCCAACCGCGGTAACCGCCGAACAGGTCAGAACCTGGGCAGAGGCCTACAAGGCGGCTCACCCGGGAAATGGCGGCAAGGATTGGGACATCATCGCCTGCTGCGGCGGCGCTTCGAGAACCGAAGCCTCGCTGGCAGCCGATTCGGACGCCCAGCGCCTCAGAGCGCTCTGCGGGAAGGACCAACTTCCCGTCATTCCGATGCTCGCCTGGGAGTACGGAGGAGGCGATCACCCGTGGATCAAAGCCCAGGCCTCTGCCTTGGTGTATTGCGTATACATTCCGCTCAAGTCGTCGTCCCCGAACTGGTCCTATGACAGAGCCCGGGACCGCATAACCGCCGACGTCTACGTTAAGTTTCCCGATCAGAATCCCTGCAAGAACGAGCAGGGCGCCGATCAGGTCCTCAAGTGCCTCGGGGACATGACCAACATCGACATTCTGGTCGATACGGCGAGCCTCCACGACGGGGCCGACGTCGGCCTCAGGCTCGCCAACGCCTCGACGGACTTGTTCTTCATCCTGCCCGGTGGGACCAAGGTGCATCTGTACCTGGGGCTCTAGATCGATGTCGCGGTCACGGCTGTCTCGCGCCCTGATTCCAGCGCTCGGCGTTCTTGCCTGGTGCGAGGCCGCCGGCGCCCAATCCGAGCCAGTGCCGACACCGCCGTCGCCATCGGAACCGGCGGCGGAGCCCTGGAAACCCGGGTCACCCCGGCTGGGTGGTTACATGCAGGTTCACTATCGGCACGCCTTCGCTACCGGCTCGGATCCGCTGGTCGACAACCCGGACTTCCGCGTCCAGCGGGTGCGGATCCAGCTCGAAGGGGATCCGCTGCGATGGCTCTCGTACCAGGTCGAGGTCGACCCGCGTGCGCCCGAGATCAGGGGAATCCTGCGCGACGCATACCTCACGCTGCGGTTCATACCGCAACACCGCCTGCGCATCGGCCAGCAAAAGACGCAGTTCGGATACGAGAATGCCGAGTCGTCGAGTCGCCTGTTCGCGGTCAACCGGACCGAGGTGTCCGACGGGCTTGCCCGGGGCGTGAATCTTCGAGACATCGGCATCGGGTTGCTGGGACACATCAAGCTGACCAGCAACCTTCGGTTCGAGGACGCGATCACGGTCGTCAACGGCGCCGGGCTGAATGTTCAGGCGGACGACACGCCGATGAAAAACATCTGGGGCCGAGTCGGCCTGCGCTACCGCACGGAGAAGTTCTGGGTCCGACTCGGTGGCTCCGGCGGGATCGGAGACGAGATCGACACTGGAGCCGACCCGATGGTCACGACGGACGACTTCAAGTTGCGCTTCAGGAGACTCGGGAGCGACCTCGAATTCGATCACCGCTGGGTATTCGCGAGCACCGAGCTGGTCTATGCCTGGGACCATACGCCCATGGAAAACACCGAAGTGCTGGGATGGTACGCAAACGTCGTCGGAAAGACGCCCTGGCCGGTGGGCCCGATCGCCCGTTACGACACCGTCGGCACCGAGCACAAGCGCTGGACGTTCGGCCTGTACTATGGACTGCCCGACGCGCGATTTCGTGTTTTGCTGAACTACGAGTTGCGCCTCGTTTACAACGGGGCGCGTGCCGACGACAAGCTGTATGTATGGGCGCAGGTTCGTTTCTGATTCGGAGGATCGACGATGGCAAATATACGATTGACGCTGGCCTGTGTGGCGCTTCTGGGGGGCGCCTCTTGCGCTGAACAACAGGTGCAGTGCGGCGGTCAAGGCGCAGCCCCCGACGCGAGCGGAACCAACAGCGTCACCGGGACGGTCCAGGGGTACGGCTTCAGCCAGGTGTCCTCGGCTTTCTGGATCGGGAAACCGTCCGCCGGTGCAGATCCCGTGATCTTCTTTCTCAGCGAGGCGCCTCTCCAGTGTACGACCATTTCCGTCCCGGACTGGGACAAGAAGCTCGGCCGCTGTCAGCTCCTAGAGATGGGAATTTCGGAGGCGGCCGCGCGCATGTTCCCGACGCCCGGCGACAGCAACCAGGCGTACCTGCGCCTGGATCTCAATCCCAGCGCCGGCAGTGGCACGATCAACGTTGCAACGATCAACCCAAATAAAAACATCGTCGGCTCGTTCGAAGGGGTGTACCAGACCGACAAGCTGCGCGGCACCTTCGACGCCACCTACTGCGCGACCGGCGTCGAGCCGTGACTGTGAGGGCGCTACACCCGGATTCGGCCAACTACGGGCAGGCGATGGCGGCCGTGCCGATCGCAACGTCGTCGATCGACAGGTCGATGGGCGTCGCAGCCTCTTGATAGTGCTCCCAACCGAGCTGCAGCGTATCGAACGTGGGCGCGAACCAGTTGTCCTGGGTGTCGTGGGCGATGCAGCCGCTGCCCTTTTGTACGACGGTGAGGTCATTGACAGCCTTGCCATCGAGCCAGAAATCGAGCTGGTTGGTAGCCCCCGCGAAGCGCCATTGAAGACACGCCCAGCGCTTCTCCGGCATCAGGGTCTGCGAGTTTTTCCAGCAGTCGGTCTTCACGCCGCTGGTCTCGTAGTTCGCCATCAGCTTCTGGTACATGCCACCGTAGCGATACAGCGCACGAAACATCTGGCCGGCCACGGGGCCCTCGCCCTGGATGTTGGTCCAGTGCACGCCTCCCACCGGCGCCTGGTCGAGCCACACCATCATGCGGCCGTGCATGACGTTGCCAGGCAGGGGAAAAATCGGCGCGCCGGCGCGGGCCATGAACGCCCGCCGGTACGCCGGCATGCCGGCGGTCATCTGGAATCGCGCAGCCTTGGTGCCGGAGAACGCCCGCACGGTATCGACACGCACGGTGCCGTTGCTCATCCCCGCCCGCCAGCCGCCGGCGGGCGCCGCACCCGCGACGTAGCTTTCGAAGTCGTCGCAAAAAAGCGCCATCTGGCAGGTCCCGCCCGCGCTCGCGCCGTCCACGGTCGGTCCGCCGTCAGCACGGCCGCTGGCGCCACCGCCGCCCCGACCACCTGCGCCTGCTACCGGTGTGCCGCCCGCTCCCGTCCCCGCCGCGCCCGCTGTGCCTGCACCGCCACTGCTGCCAGCCGCCGGCGTACCGCCGGCTCCGCCCCCACTTCCAGCAAGCGCGCCGCCGCCGCCCGAGGTGCCCCCCCGCCCAACCCCGGAGCCAGCGCTCCCTCCCGCTCCCGTCACGCCGGCCCCGCCCGTCGTGCCCCCGACGGCTGAAACCACGCCGCCCGCACCGCCACCACCTGCACCACCTCCGCCGTCGCCACAAGCGTTGACGAACAACGCCGCAGCGGCCAGAGGACCAACCTGGAGCCAGCGCCGATTCGTCATGCGCAAGTACGCGCATCGTACCCGAATTCTTCGTGGGGCGCCCGCTGTCGGATCAGGCCATCGAGCCTGCCAGATGCATCTGGACACGCAATTTGATGCTTAGACGTTATTTGACGAAGCGGCACGCGCGACGAGAGAACCTGACGCTGAGCGAGTTCGTCGAGGCCGCCCTGAAAGATCGGTTGCTGCGGGCGCCCGGGCGGAAAGGGCACTTGTCCTCACTAGGCACGCAGATCGAGAGAAGCGGCAATCCCGGGGACGCGGCGCTGCCTGACGATGAACCTGCGATCCTCGAACCGGCGACAGGTGCTGGCGGACGCAGGTGGCGGTGGCGCGACGGCCGCAATGGACGCCGCCGTCGTCTATTGGGTCATCGGCCTAGCTCGGGATACATACTCCATGGTAAAGTTCATACGTCATGAAGGAGCGTGTGACCCTGACTCTGGATCCGGCCGTGGGGCGCAGGGCCAAGTTGGTGGCTCGCCAGCGCGGCACCAGCGTTTCTGCACTGGTGGAGGACTACCTGCGCACCACACCGCTTGTGGGCGAAGAACGGACGAGTTTCGTCGATCGCTGGACCGGGCGTTT
>JANPCZ010000192.1:0-20888 GCA_031431215.1 Myxococcales bacterium | reverse complement strand
GTCAGGTTCGAGGATGGGCAGGTCGTAGTCGACGGCCGCGTCCCCGTCGGACAGTGAGCCCTACGGCGAGCCTGGCACGGCACCCAGGTTCTGGATGGCCTCGACCGCGGCGGCTCGCTTCAGGTCTTCCAGGCGCGCGAGGGCGGCCTTTGTGGACGCATCGGTGGGGAGGATACGCAAGGCTTGGCGGTAGGAATCCAGTGCCATGACCACGTGCCCGGCTTCCTCCGCCGCCTGGCCCAGCTCGAACCAGACGCCGAAGTTGTTGGGCTCGATGAGGGTCGTCGTTTTCAGTTCCGAGATGGCACGTAGCGGGTGACGCCGCTGCCGCCACATTCGCGCCGCTCCCAGCCGCACCTCGGTCATGGGCAGGCCGGCCCGGCCGAGAGCCATGCCAAGGCCTTCAAGCGCCTTCTCGGCATCGGGCCAGCTCTGCGTCGCGGCCGACAGCTCGAACCACTTGCGCTGCGCCATCACGTTCGCTGGGTCCAGGTGCACCGCCGCTCTTGCATGGTCGCGCGCAAGCGCTGGGTTTCCCTCGCTGACCTCGACATCGGCAAGCCCCAGCGGCACCCGTGCGTCGCCCGGTGCCGCGAGCCCGGCCTGGCGCAGGATCCGGCGCGCACCGTCCCGATCGCCTAGCGCGGTCGCCAGCTCGACCTCGACCAACCAGGTTTCTATGGGCGCCGTACCGACTGCCCTCAGCCTATCGAGCAGCTCCGCAAGCTCAGGCCGCGCCTTCTTGCGCGCCAGCACCCACGCCACCTGTAGCCCCAGAGCCGGCTCGTCGGGCGCGAACCGCACCAGCTCGGCTGGCGTGGCGCCCGCGTTGGCCACCTCATCGAGGACACTCGAGAAGCCGAAAGACGCTTCCAGGATCGCGGCGCGCTTCCATTCGCCGATGGCTTGCAGCCGGCGTCCGATGGTCCACAGCGCTCGCGCCGTCGCCCGATGCGGATCCCAGCATATGTCGCACAGGCGCAGCGCCCGACCCAGAGAGCGCAGCTTCGGTGAGCGGCCCGAGGCGTCGGGCGCCAGGGGCTCGTTCAGGCCCTGGTGAAGCGGATAGAAGTAGTCGGCCGGGTGAGCAGCCGCAGCTTCGATGGCGATCGCGCGCCGCGCGGCCCCGGCGGACGCCGCGCGCAGAGCGCGATCGTAGTCGGGTGTTCTCGCCACGCCGAGCCCGCCAATGACGACCGCCAGCCCCGCGACGGCGACCAGCGACATGCCCACCCACGAATGGCGCTGCCGCTGACCCGGCAGCACCATGCGACCCAAAGTCGCGCCCAGCACCGCAACATACGGCAACCGGATGCCGAGGGTATCGAATCCGAAGTCGACGATGTTGTGCGCGAACACCGCCGCCAGACCCGCCAGCAGCGCAGCCTCCATGGCGTCGCGCCGGCCCCAGCGCGCGATCTGCCGAACCATGACCGCGAGCCCGACCAGCCAGGCGAGAAAGCCTGGCCACCCGGTCTCGATCAACATCTCGAGCACGGCGTTTTCAACCGACGGAAAACGAACGTGCGTAATCAACGTCTGGTAGACCGGGTACACGCTTTCGAAAGCGCCCCTGCCGATGCCAGCAGGGTGGTGCCAGATGATCTGCAGCGCGTCCTTCCACAAGTAGATCTTCTCGTTGTGGTTCCGCAGATCGGTACCTGCGATCTCGTCGAAGACCGGCCCGACGCCGAGGGCCAGCGCCAGAGCCGCCAGAGTGCCCAGGGCGATGATCAGTGCCAACACGCGGTTACCGAGTGGTGGTGGCGCGGTCTCGGCAGTTTCGCGGCGCAGCCAGCGCAGCAGCAAGAACACCGCCGCGCCCGCCATCACCGCCACGACCGCGCCGCGCGACAGGGTCGATAGGGCGCCGGCTGCCAGTACGCCCGACAGCGCGAGCCAGCCGAGCCGCAGCCGGTTCTGCGAGTCACGGCTCACGGCCAGCGCACAGAACGCCGCCAGCTCGATGAACTCGCCGTTGTGGTTGGCGTTGACGAACGGACCGACGGGTATGCCGCCGGCGCTCTCGGACAGCCCGAAGATGCGGGTCTCCCCCAGCATGCGATGCCCGAGTCCCAGCACGAGCCCCACGGTGCCCGACAACGCCAGGACCTTGGGCACCAGCAAGCGCGGGTAGCGGCCCGAAGCGACGTGAAACGCCACCAGGAAGATCGCCAGCGCGGCCCCGGCACGTCCGATCTCCTCGAGGGTGTTGGCGGGGTCCAGGGTGAGCGCCAGCCACCGCGCGCCCGCAAGCGGCGATCCTTCGAGCAGATCGGCCCCGGCAGAATCGATCAGGTTGCGTAGCTTCAGCGGCAGTGGCAGCACCTGCAGCAGGGGGATCGCCGTCAGCACGCCCAGGACCGCGGCGAAGCGTCCACCTCGGATCGGGCGCCCCGCCGCCCACGATCCAACCACGAACAGCGCGAACGCGACCAGCGCCACCGCCAACGTGGCCAGCACGGCCGGGCGGTGCACGGCTCCCAGCGCCAGGGGTGCAGCCGCCACCGCCACCAGCGCAAGCCCAGCACCAACCTGGCGCAGGAAACGTAGCCGTTCCTTCATGCGCCTCGGTAGAACGCCGCGATCTGGCCGACGACGTGGGTCTGCTGGCCGAGGTTCAACTCGGGAAAGATCGGCAGCGCCAGCGCCTCCTGAGCGGCGCGCTCGGCGTTGGGGAAAGCGCCATCTTTGTAACCGAGGTCCCGAAAACACGGCTGCTGATGGAACGGCAGCGGGTAGTAGACCTCGCTGGCCACACCGGCCGAGGTCAAGTGGTCCCGCAGGGCATCTCGGCGCGGCGCCCTGATCACGAACTGGTTGTAAATGTGCTCGGGCACGTCACCCGGAAGGCGCAGCTCGGCCGGGATGCCTGCGATGTCAGCGAACAGGCTGCGGTAGCGATCGGCGTTGGCCCGACGAGCCGCGGTCCAGCGCGCCAGATACGGCAGCTTGACCCGCAGCACCGCCGCCTGCAGGGCATCGAGCCGGAAGTTGCCCCCGACCAGCTGATGCACGTACTTCGGCTTGGCGCCGTGCCCGCGCAGCAATGTCACGCGATCGGCGAACGCCTCGTCGTCGGTGACCAGGGCGCCGCCGTCACCAAACGCGCCCAGATTCTTGGACGGGAAAAACGACAGGCAACTTGCCAGGCCCCGCAGTGGCGCCGCACCGATTGACTGGGCGGCGTCCTCGATCACGGGCGCGGCGGAGCGTGGTATCGCCGCCGGGCGCCCGAACAAATGCACCGGGATCACTGCCCGCGTGCGCGGCCCACAGGCAGCGGCCGCGGCAGCGGGATCCAGGTTGAACGATTCGGGGTCGATGTCGGCGAACACCGGCCGCGCGCCCAGGCGAGCGATGCATCCCGCCGTCGCGTAGAACGAGAACGGCGTCGTCACCACCTCGTGGCCGCGCCCGACCTCGAGCGCCATCAGAGCCACCAGCAAGGCGTCGGTGCCCGAAGACAGCCCGATCGCGCGCCGCACCGCCAGCACCGCCGCTAGCTGCTTTTCGAATGCATCGACCTCCGTCCCGAGAATGAACGCCCCGGCATCCACCACGCGGGCGATGGCCGCCAGGATCTCATCGCGCACAGGCGCGTGGTGGGCGGCCAGATCCAGCAACGGGACAAGAACGCCGCTCATGCGCGCGACCATCGCCAGGGCCCGTCGGTCAGAACATCCGCTCTTCGACCATCAGCAGGTCGCCGGGACGGACGCTGACGTTGGGGGACTTGCCCTCGCTGATGTCGGCCACGCGGTAGCTACGGGTCTCGACCCGGCCCTTGAGTTCACGCCGAACGATCACGGTGTTCTTGTCGGCGATCGCGGTGAAGCCACCCGCCGCCGCGATGGCGTCGACGATGGTCATGCTAGGGAAGTACGCCACCGAGCCCGGCTTGGCGACCTGGCCCAGCACCACGACCTTGCGGCTGTTCCATTCCCTCACCATCACCGAGACCTGGGGATTCTTCAGGTAGCCGTCCTTGAGCTTCTCGGTGATGAGCTGTTGGACGTCGCCACTGTTCTTGCCAAGCAGGAACAAACGGCCCGCGAATGGAAAGTCGACGGTGCCGTCGTTGGCGACGCGAAACTGGCCGGTCAGGTCGGCCTCGCCCACCACGCGAACCTCGAACACGTCGTCGATGCCCAGCTTCTCTTCAGGCGCGACTTCCAAGGCCAGCACGGTAGCTCCGCCATCATCCCGTCGATGCGCGCATGCGCTCAGGCATCCGACAGCAAGCAGGACAAGCAAACTTCTCATCCCGCCCCCAGTCACAACCCGTTAGTAGGTGATCCCCAGCCGACCCATGACCTGATGCTTGGTGTAGTCGGCCCCGGCGATGTCCCGCATCGCGGTGTCGTCCGCGGTGCTGCTGTTGAGGTTGATGATGTATCCAATGCCCGCGTAGAACCACTGCTGTACGAAGTAGTCCACTGTCACCCCCGCCTGCACGAAGTCATCGGTGCGCGGGATGACCATCCGGTCGAGCAAGTAGCCGGAGAACACCCGATGCTCGTATTTGGCAAATGCCACCATCGCCAAGCGCCCCGCAATTGACTGCCTGAGGCTCAGATAGGGCGCATCGACGTTGTAGAAATCGCCAACGACGGCGTTCCGGAATTCATGCCTATAGCCGAGCGTGATCGCGGTCATCGGTCCCGGTTGATAGCCGAGTTCAACGTTGCCAGTGACGTTACCCAGCCCCGACGGACTGGCGACACCGCCCGAGTAGAAGCCGTTGGCGTAGCCAGCCGCGAGGGTGAGGTTCAGCTTCTCGGTCACGAGGCCCCGGACACCAAGCAAGGTCCGCAGCGGAAATGACGACTGCTTCGGATTCATCGGATCGCTGTTGAAGTAGCTGATCGCCCCCTGCGCGACCTGCACGAACACCGCAGTCTTGGGCATCCACTTCCAACCCAAGTCGAGCAGGCCCTCGTGCCCCATCGAGTTGGCAAACTTCAGATCGGCGTTCTCGAATATGTCGAGGGTGTTCGAATACCGCAGCGTCCCTGCGATACGCCCCCCACCCGGCGCAAACCTGAACTGGATACTTGCCAGGTTGTTGTCCCGCGTGATGTTCCCGACGGTGGCCCCAAAAGGTGGCTCCTCCATCCGGCTGAAGGTATCCGCGACCTGGAAGCTGAATCGCTGCGCGTTGGCGAACTGCAGGATCCCCGAAACCGTAGGGTTGAACGCCCGCTGCGCCCTGATAAGCGCATCGCTGGTCAGGAACTCTCGATACTGCAGGGCCGCGCTCAGGTCATAGAAGACCCCCTGCGGCGCAGCACCCTCGCGGGTGCCGTTGGTCAGCTCGACAAACGGAGTCACGCGCAGGAGCGGCGACGACGACTGCTGCGTCTTGGTGAAGAAGACGTTGGTGTCGTAGCCGGCCTCGGCGGCGATACCCAAGTGAAACAGCGTGTCCTCGCTGAGCTTGATGCCGGTGCTCTGCCCGGGCGAGGCCTTTGTCGGCACACCACCGGCACCGAAACTCGAATCCCCAGCCCCTGAGCCAAGACCTTGCGCACGCACTTCCGTCCCCACGAGCAGGCACGTGGCGAAGAAAGCCAGGGTATTTACGAGATGGCGAGAAGTCATTCAACGAAAGTGGCTTGGGCCAGCATCGAAGCCGATGGTTGGCCCAAAACTCGTTCCTCTTGGTGGGCTGGTGGTTATGCTCGGATCGACTCCTAGCGGCTGCGGCTGGCGCTGATGGGCCTTCCGGGTGTGGTGTAGTCAGGCGCAGCCGGATCTGTGAAGTTCCCCGCCGGCACGCCAGTCACCTCGACATCGACCTTGGTTGCACCAACGAAGGACACGTCCTCGCCCACGCACTGCTGGGCCTCACTGCTGAGAACCTGCGCTTTCTGGTGGACGATCGTGATGCGCGTGTATTCGTGCAGGCTGCCGCCATCGTCGCGACGGGTCAGGGCGTCGTTCAGGTTCACGATGGCCTGGTCGGCGATGTTCAGGTTCACCTTGCCCTCGGCCTGCTTGCCGAGCAGGCAGTTGACCTTGATGATGTCCTTGCCCTTCTTCGCGGTCTCGAGCAGTGCATTGATCTCCGTCAGCGTCTGCTGGATCTTCTGCCGGTAATCGCGGCTCTGGCCGACCATCTCTTGGGGGGTCAGGGTCGATCGCTGCGGCACCGAGATATCGACACTCGCGGGCGGCGGCGCACTCGGGCCCGGCGGCTGCGCCGGTGCGGGCGGGGCCGGTGGCGCCTGCGGCTGCCCCTGCGCTGTGACCGCGGTGCCGAGCAGCATGACTCCCACCACCAAGTTCAGAAACTTCGGAAGCTTCAACGCCCTGGACATGGCCGACCTCGATGTTTCATTTGTGGTTTAAGTTGGCGGGAGCAGTGAAGATTTCGGGGGGCCGGGCCGCCGGAATATAGGGTCGGCCCGAACAACGTGTCAACTGAACGGACGGCTGGTGGCTGTGTATCAAGGGTCATCACTGGGAGGCCTGGAAGACGAAGGGATACGACACTTCCACCGCCCCGCCCGCCGGCGCCGGGAAGCGCCAGCGCGCCACCAGGCCCTTGATGCAGTTGGCGACCTCGGAGTCGCCCATTGTGTCCTGCTCGATCTCGACCGCCGAGACCGTGCCTGCCGGGGTGATGGTCCAGTGCACAGCGATCTTGCCGCTGAGGTTCGGGTTGCGCTTGAGTGCCCGCTCGTAGCACGCCTTGATGGCGCCGATGCGCGCGCGCACTTCCTTCGACACCACGCTCGGGTCAAGCGCCCCGTCGACCGCGGGCGCCTCGCTCTTGACCACGCCCGAGACCCGCCGTTCGGTGCCGCCCGCGCCGGTGTCACCTCCGGCGATGCTGCCACCGCCGCGCAGGCCGCTGATGCTGGCAACCTTGCCGCTGCCGCCCGTACCGGTCTTTACGCCACGCAAGGCCGCATCACCGGTGGCCACAGTCAGACCACCGACGCCCTGGAAGGCCTTCTCCTGATCTCTATCGACGTCGCCCTTGCCGAGCACGTCGGCGATGGAACCCTCGCCATCGGCTTTGGCGCCCAGCAGCTTCAGAATACCGGTGTTCTTGATAGCCTCGGCCAGGCGCGCGCGACGCTCCGCGTCTTGCTTGGCTTTGTCCTCAGCCATCTTTTTCTTCTCGTCCTCGGTCAGTTCCTTCTTCTTCGTGTTGGCCACGGGAGCCTTCTTCTTATCGTCCCCAACCTCTTCCTTCTTGACTTCCACCTTGGGCGGCTCGGGCGCTTTCTTGACGATCATCTGGACGAAGCGATCCGGGATCTCCTCGATGTCCGGTTTGCGCGGCCAGTCAACGCTGCGCAGGTACACCACGAGGATCAGATGCGCCACGAACGACGTGGTCGCGATACCAGTGAAGAACCAGTCCAGATCGCCAGTGAAGGAGCCGCGCACCGACGCCGGCAATTGCGGCCGCGGCTGCGGCGGCGGCGGCGTCACGAACTGGAACAGCACGGTGAGATCGCCGATCGTGATCTTGCCGCGCGATCGTTCATCAAGCGGCAGGATCCAGCTGTGGCCCTGCTTCTTGATCTTGCCGGTCTGCTTCAGCTGCGACAGCGCAATGATCTCGTTGCCGATGGCGATGCGGGCGTCCATCGCGTCGCCGAAGTGGCCCTCGTAGCCGCGCGGCGTTTGCTGGAACAACAACCACTCGCGCGGAAGGCTGTCGGACGGAACCACGAACATGTTCTTGGCCGACTGGCCGATGGTGATGTTCTCGCGCTTGCGCACCAGGCGTTCCTCTACGATGCGCCCGCCCTGGATGATGCCGATGCGCAGGATCTTGATCTTGGGAACCACCGCGGGCCGTCCGGGGCCGCCCTGGGGAGCTCTTGCCGCTGCTTTCGTCGCCATGGAGATTGGTTCCTCGCGGGTCAGAAAGGCGCCTTGGAGACGCTTTCAAGTATTTTGGGCAGGAAGTCCTGCTTCAACTCCTGCCAGTCGTAGTTGATACCTGACTTCTGAAGCACGTAGAAAGCCTCGGGCTTTTGAATCTTACCCTCGATCTTGATCTCGTCAGTAATTCTGTAGATCTTCTTGCCGCCCGCCCCGCGCTCAACCTTGACCCCGGGACCTTTCGCCGCATCGGGCGTACCTGGCACACCTGCCGCCGGTACCGCGCCGGGCGTCGCGGGCGCGGCCTTCGCGGCAGCTTTGCCGGCCTGTCCGTGTGCACCGCCAGCAACCGACGCGATCGCCAGCGCCGCGACCAGGCCGAGCAGGTTGCGAGCAACGCCCCTTCGCCGCGAAGGCTTCGAGTCAATAGTGTGCGTGCCGCTGTTCATGGGGACTCCCTAGTTCTTGGGCGCCGCGGGAGCTGGCGCCGCTGCCGGACCCCCGGCCGCGGGCGCCGCCGCTCCTGGCGCGCCAGGTGGCTTCGCTGCCTTCTGTGCGGCCCGGGCCTTCTCGCGCTCCTCAGCCTTCTTCAAGCGCTCGATGCGCTTCTGCTCCTTCGTGATGTTCTCTTGCGCTTCGAGGATGTACTGGTCGGCGGGGTCTTTCGGGTTCATCTGCGCGGACGACGCGATCATCTGCTTGTAGCGCTGGAAGTACCCCATCGACGCGTTCATCTTCGCGGTCAGATCCATCTCCGGCATCTTGTCGGCGTCGAGGTACAGGATGCCCATGTTGAAGACCGCGTCGGCGTAGTTGGGGAAGATCTGCAGCGCGCGCTGGTACGACTCCTGCGCTTTGGTGTAGTCCTTGAGCCCGCGGCGCGCGTTACCCAGGTTGAGATGCCCCTTGGCAAAGTTCGGCAGCAGCTGCACCGCCTTCTCTAACACCGGCGCGGCGTCGCGGTAGTTCTTCGCCTCCAGATAGTGCGCGCCCAGGTTGTTCCACATGACGGCATTCTCGGGCCGCGCCTCGGTGGCCTTCTTGAGTTGCTCGATGGCGCCCGGGATGTTGCCCTTCTCGCGCTCCATGAATGCGAGCATCTGGTAGACGTCGCCCTTTTCGGCGTCGCTGGCGCCGTTGGCTTGCATCATCCCCCACAGCGTACGCACCCACTCGTACTTGTGCAGCTTGTAGTAGGCCTTGGCCATGATCAGCATGGCGGGCGTGAACTTTTCGTTCTTGTTGAGCGCCGTCTTGGCCGCCGCCACCGCGCCCTGGTAGTTGCCAGCGGCAAGCTGCTTGGCCGCCACACCGGTTTCCTCCATCGGGATGGGTGCCGGTGGAGGCTGACGCCGTTTGCGAGCGCCCTCGGACGGCGCTTGCGCTGCCACACGCGCCGCCGGAAGCATGGCACCGATTGCGCACCCAAGAGCCAGCACCCGGCCGAATACGAACCGTCTCATGGGTACTCGACTCCGATGCGCTCGTCCTTGATGAACGGGAACTCGTCGGGCAGGTACTTCGATAGGTTCTCGCGCGCTTTTTTGACGTAGTCGTTGGTCACGCTCAGCTCGGCCGCCTTGGCCAGGGTGCTCTTCCACTGCTCCTTGGCTTTGTCTTCGACCGGCGTCACGAACGTGAAGATAGCGTCCTTGTACTGGGTCTCGGCCTCACCGCACAGACTGGGATCCGCTCGGCAGGCCTTCTTGCCCAGCGACTTGATCTCGTCGGGTGGGGTGTCAGCCGCCTTGATCAGCTTCTGAGCGAACGCGTAGTACAGATCGCCGCGCTTGAGGAAGGAGGCCAGCGTCCAGGTGGCGTCTTTGTACTCCCAGATCTTCGCGTACTCGTCGCCCAGCGCTTTGGCCTCGGCGATGAAGCCGTCGATGACGGCCTTGGCCTTCTTGGTGTCGTTCAACCGGAACTGCTTGTTGGCGAAGGCGTTAAACTTTTCTTCCATCAGCAGGAAGTCCGCCTTGGCCGCCGCCGCTGCCGCCGGAGTCGCAGGCGGCAGCCGCCGCGCCAGGAACTCGTCGCGTACCTTCTGGTAGGCAGCCAGCGTAGCTTTCTTGTCCTTGGTCTGGCTCTCGATCAAGGTCGCCTTTTTGAGGTAGGCGTCGATGACATAGTCACCTGCCGGTGCCTGCGATCCGAAGCGCGACACCAGCTCGTTCAGGCATTTCTGGTATTTCGGGTAATCCTTCGCCTTCTCGAACGCCTCGCACGCGAACTTGTAGGCCTGCCCGGAATCTTGCGGCTTGTCGGCCACCGCGTCGGCGTAGCGCTTGTACAGATCAGCGGCCTTCAGGTACTGCTGATCGTTGTCGAGCATCTGCGCCGCCAGACCCAGCGCGTCCTTGCGGTGCTCGTGCTGGGCGAACTTCGGATCGGTCGCGATCTTGAGGTAACCCTTGACGGCATCGTCGAACTCGAAGAACCGCCGGTGGTTGACCGCCGCGTTCCATACCGCGTCCTGGCCCAGCTTCGAATCCTGGTAATCGCGCGACAGCCGCTCGTAACACTTGGTCGCCTCGCCGTACTGGAACAGGCGCTCGTAGATCACGCAAGCGTTGTTCAAGTTGGTGGCCGAGTCCTGATCCGTGGGGTTCTGATTGACCAGGTCGAGCAGGTCGAGCGCCATGCCGGCATCGATCTCGGTCGATAGCTTGTTGCCACCGCCAGTCCCCGGCTTGCCGGGCTGGCCCGCCTTGGCCCCGGTCGCGGTCCCGGTGATAAGTGCGACCCCGCCATCGCCCTCCTTGCAGGTGATGAGCTGCTTCTCTTTGCCGGCCTCGGCGTTCTCGTTATCTATCGCCAGCTTCACCCGCTGCGTGATGACCGTCGACTTCACCGACGCTTTGAGCTGCTTGATGCGGGCGATGTACTCGGCGCCCTTGGTCGACTTGGCGCACGGCGATTCGCCGAACTGCTCGGTCACCAGCAGAAGCTTGCCGAGCGCGCAGTCCTTTTGCTCCTCGTCGGGGACGTTGTAGTCGATGAAGTAGGTCTGCAAAATGGCGTCGTAGGCGCGGAAGCCGACGTCGCTCTTGGTGCCGCAATAGGCGGTCGCCACGTCCTGCAGCCGGGCGCGACCCGCGGGCCAGTCCTTGTAGCGCAGCACCAGCACGGCGCCGGCGTACTTGAGGTCGGGGACGCGGTCGTCCTTCAGGTTGTTCACGTACCAGTCAATCGCTCCCAGGTACTTCTGGTAGACCTCGGGCATCGCGATCGGAGTCACGGGCGGTTTGGTGTTCTTCTCGTCGGGCACCGGCGGATCCTCGATCTGCTTGGCCGCCTTCATGCGTGCCACGATGGCCTCGTAGGCCTTGATGACCTGGAAGGCGGCGTCGACCTGGTAGCGGTTATCCAGGTTCGAGTCGCGCACGGCGGTGTAGGCACCGATCGACGCCTCGAACTGGTCCGAGAAGTACAGCGCGTCGGCGTAGAAATTCGAGAACTCGTACGCCCGCTTCGAGTTCGGATACGCCGCCAAGTACTTCTCGTACAACTCGCCGGCGTTCTTGTACTTGGCCTTGCACTCGGCCTGCTTGGCGACGTCGGCCTGGCTCTTCTGCCACTGATCCTTGCACGCCTGGGCGGCGGCGTGGACGTTGGTAGCGGCCACCAGCAGGGCGTCCTCGGCCAGCTGCTGGGCGACGGCGATGGCCTCCGGGTTGTCCAGGTTCTTCTGGTACCAGGCGGTGCCCTTGGTGTAATTGCGGCCCAGCACCTCGCGCTCTTTGGACGCGGCATCAAGGTTGCGGTCGCGCTCGAACGACCGGACGATCTTCTCCTGCACCTGCGGCGCCTCGACGTAGTAGGGCCACTTGGTAAGCAGGGACCGGTACACCGCGATGGCCTCGGGGTATTTGGTCTGATCGAAGTAGAGATCGCCCAGGCGCTGATAGACCTCGCGCACGTGCGGCTCGTTCTCGCGGGTCTGGTAGAACTTTTCCAGCCGTGCAAGGCCAGTTTCCGGGTCAGCCACGGTGTCGCCGTCCCAGTCGGCCTCCTGGAAGCTGACGCCCAGATACTGCACCGCCTCGGGCCGCAGGTCCGACCCGAATTTTTCGCCCGATGACTTGCGCTCATCGGCCCACTTCACCAGGCCGTCGAACTCTCGAATCGCCTCCGGGAAGCGGTTGTCGCGGTAATAGGACCACGCCAGCTTGTAAAGCGCCTTGTCGTAGTACGACGAATCCTTGAAGTCGAGCACACGTCCGTACGCGCTGATGGCCAGGCCCAGCTCGGCAGCGTCGAAGTGCATCTCGCCGACGCGCGTCCACGCCTCGGCCAGGAACTTCGAATCCTTCTTGACCGGAACGCAGTCCTTGTAGGTGTCGACGATCGCCCCGCGCGACGAGCCCCCCTTTGAGGTCGACGGCGGCGGCGGCGGATCGAGCGGCTTGTAGCGGTTGGAACAGGTCAGCGCCAGGAGCGCCTGCTTGGCTTCCTCCTCCTGCCCCATCTCGCCCAGGCAGAAGCCGAGCAGGTAGTAGGTGGCATCGAGCAGGCGGTAGTTGGGAAACTCGGTCAGCAGGCGCTTGTAGAGGTTGACGGTCGGCAGGTAATCGGCCTTGGGCGGCTGCCCCACGGGCGGGGTGGGCGAATCGAGGGCTTTCTGGAACTCCTCACTGGTCGCCAGGAACTCGTCGGACGACTTCTCGTAGTACAGCTCGGCCAGCCGAAACATGGCGTCTGGGGTCCAGCGCTTGTCGCTGGGGTACTTGCGCAGGAACGCCTCGAACATCGCGATGGCGTCGAGGCGCCGCTCGCGTTCTTCCTTCTCATTCAGAGTAATGAGCGGATCGTACTTGCCCTTGATCGACTTGATCTTGTCGGCATAGCCACGCTTGATGATGTTGTTGGCAGCCGCGCGGTAGCCTTTGACCGCCTCCGCGAAGCGGGCCACGTCCTGCGCCATCTCCTCCAGCAGCTTCGGATCCACCGCGCCAGCCTCGGCTGCAGCCGCCGCCGGGCGCGAGGCCGCGCCCGCATAGAGGAACAGCACCACCCCGGTGATGACGAAGGCTTTCCGCATCACTTCTTGTCCTCCTCAAGCAACGACTTGAAATCGTCCTCCACCGACTTGAGTTCCAGCTTCTGCTGGTTGATCAGCTTCGACAGCGTGCCGGTCTTGGCGTCCTTCAGCCCCCACGACACGTCGATGAGGCCGACGTCGGACTGCACCACCAGATCGTAAAAGCGGTCGGTCACCTTGGACAACATGGCCTGCGCCAGGCCCCCGCCCACGCTCTGCGACTCAGACATCAAGCCCTGCAGCTTGCCCGCGGCCTGCTGAAGGTTGGCTTTCTCGGTCGACAGCTTCTCGCGAATCTCCACCAGCCGCTTGTCGGCCACCGCCTCGACCCGGCCGTCGAACTCGACCAGCGTGGTCTGGATGCCATCCGCCCGGCGCAGCACGTTCGAGACGGCGTCAAACTCGCCTTGCGCGCCGCCTGAAAGCCGACCCCGGGCGCGGTCGAACAGCTCGCGCTCCTTCTTCATCAGATCGCCCAGTTCCAGGACCACGGTGCGCTCGCTGGCGCCCGCCGCCCCGGCCGTGCCCGCCTCCTGGCCGGCGATGTCGATCTCGTTCCTGATCTTGTCGAGCGCGGTCTGCGCCACTGTGATTTCGGCGCGCAGATCGGCGACGGGCTGCTTGAGGTCTTCAGGGCGGATCTTCTGGTCGGCGCCCGAGAGGATGAAGTACTGCTCGATGGCGACCAGCTCGGCCTCGAGGGAGCGGATGAGCACGTTGAGCTCGGAGGCCTGAGCATCGAGTCCGCTGACCTGGACGCGCACGCCTCGGTCCCGTGCCTTGATGGCGTCGCCGGTCAGCGGCAGGCTGTGGATCTGCGCCTCGAGCCGCTGACGCTGCCCGGCGATCTGCTCGATCTGCCCTTTCTCGTCGGGCGCCAGCTGCGGCGCGGTCAGTCCGCGCAGCCGGGCGCTGAAGCGCCGGCGGATATCCAGGGTCTGGTTGAGAACCTCGGTCGAACGGGTCCGCTCGGCAGCCAGGTCCGGAAAAACCCCGACCCGCCCTTGTCCATTGACCGCGCGATCGATCCGTTCCGCCAGTTGCTCCGAGTCGCGGATCCCGCGCTGCAGCTCGCCGACCTCCTCGAACAGCCCCAGCATGCGGGCCATCTCGGCGTCGGGCTTGATCCACCTGGCCGCCGCCGGCGGGACGATGACCGCGACATCGAACTTCTCCAGGTTCTTGCCGATCAGACTGTCGAAGTACTTCGGGTCAGTGGCCGCGCGCTTCTGTAGGTCCAGCAAGGACTTGTGGATGGGCTCGAACTGGTCGCGCATCTCGCTGAAGTTGCCATTGGCCACGAAATAGTTGGCCAACCGCAGGTTCAGGTTGCCCATCAGGAGACGCAGCTCGGGCGCCTGCGGGCTGTCCGGAGCCTGCAACAGCATCAGATCGAGCGCGCGGTAGGCGCCCTTGAAGTCCTTGGCCTTGATGGCGTTCCAGGCCGACTCGTACATGGCGTCGGGAAAATATTTGGACTGGCGGGGCACCGAAGCATAAGCGTCCTTGGCCTTGTCGAACTGCCCGCGCTCGTAGTACACGCGGCCGATAGCCATGCGCGCCAGATCCTGGATTTCTTTGTCATCGTCGGTTCGCGGCTGCATGCGCAGGACACTGTCGAAGCTGGTGCTGGCCGCCGCCAGATCGGGCTTCTTGACCTGGATGGTCGCGATGAAATAGCGCGCCTGCAGGTAATAAGTGTTCGAGGCCGGCACACGGTCGAACACCGCCAGTGCCTCGTCGGGCTTGTCGCGGAAGAACAAATACTTGCCGCGCACGTAGGGCACCGACGGATCGAGGTTCTCGGGCGGGATCTTGTCGAGCCGGCCAAGAATGTCCTCGATGTTGTCGAAGTTGTCGGTGCGCAGCGAGATCTCGATCAGCCGCTGCAGCGCCCTCTGCTCGTTGCGCGAGCCGGTGTTTTTCTTGATGGCCTGCTCGAAATAGCGGTGCGCCGAGTTGTAGTCCTTGGTCTGGTACAGCGACTCGCCCAGCAGCAGGATCGCGTCGTCGTAGGCGCGCGAGTTCGGGTACTTCTCGATTATGTCGAGGGCCAGCGTCGCGGCCTCGGAGTACGACTTGAACTCGAACAACCGCTGCGCGTCCACCAGGCGTCGATCCGCCTGCTGCGGATCAGGTTTTACGTTGTCCCGGAACCCGCTCGACATCGTACGGACACGGCTGTCCAGATCAGCCAGTTTGCGGTTGGCGTCGTCGATGTCGTCAGCGCGGGCGCCGCCAGCCGGCACCAGCGCCATCGACCCCGCGGCCGCGATCGCGAACAGCCCGCCGCGCAACCTCATTTCTTGACGTTGGTCCCCGTCCCCTCAGGGGCCATGACGTTGACGTTGAACTTCACCTCGGGCTTTTCTTCCATGCTGGTCGTCACGCCACCCTTCTCGTAGCCGACCACCGTAACAACGGTTGCCTTCGACTCGGCGGCGGCAAATGTGTGACTGGCTCGGACGTTGAACTTGTAGCCCTTCAGGTAGCTGAACACGCCGAAGCCGCTGCCTTGATACTGCAGTTGCACGCTCAGGGTATGGGACCCGGGCTGGATGGCTCCGTTGTAGATGTCGAACTCGCCCATCTCGGCCAAGCGCCCGCTATCGTCGGCCTTGTTGAAAATCTGAACGCCGTCGAGGGCATAGACGGCCTTGATGAGCCTAAATTGACTGCCCATCTCGTTCTTGTGCCGGATGATGCCGCGCGATGCGCCGATAACCCCGCCCAGCACGGTTTCCTTGAGCTGCTGCAGCCGGGCCTTGGTGCGGAAGACCTGTTCCTTCAGCTCGTTGACGTTGCGCTCGAGACCCTTGAGGCGTACCCCGTAGCCACCGGCGTCGCCAGGTGCAGCCGGCGCCGGCGTCGCGGCCGGTGCCGGAGCGGCGGCGGCCGCCGGCGCTGGCGCGGCGGGGGCTGGGGTTTGCGCCCACGCGGGCACCACCCCGGCCGCTAGAAACGAATAGATTCCGAGGCCCAAGACCACCCAGGTTCGATCAACTTTCATGTCGAAGCTCCCAATCGTCGCAAGGAAAGACCCTCCGAGGGCCACTTGTATAACAGGTGCTTGAAAGACGAGTCAAAGTAGCCGCGAGGCCGGCATTGTAACAGAGGGTCGCGTCACCGCCGACTTTTCAGCAGGTTTTTCACAGGCTTCGGGTGCAGCACGCGCCACGCGGCTTCGAGCAGCTCGGACACGCCGGCGCCAGTCACCGCGCTCACGCCGATGACCTCTAGGCCGCGCCGCGCGAAACTGCGACGAACCGACGCTAGCTTGCGGCGCACGTCGGGCAGATCGATCTTGTTCAGCACCACGATCTGCGGGCGCGCGGCCAGCTCGGGATCGTAGAGCGCAAGTTCCCGGCACAAGGTGGTGTGATCGCGCAGAGGGCTCCGGCCCGGTACCACGCTCACCTCCAGGATATGCACCAGCACCCGCGTGCGTTCGAGGTGGCGCAGGAACCTATGACCAAGCCCGGCGCCCTCGTGCGCGCCCTCGATGAGCCCGGGCACGTCGGCGACCACGAACGAACGCATCGACGAGTGATCGCCGGGCAGCCGAACCACGCCCAGGTTCGGCACCAGGGTGGTGAAGGGGTAGTCGGCGATGCGCGGGCGCGCCGCGGATATGCGCGCGATGAGTGACGATTTTCCCACGTTGGGGAAGCCGAGCAGTCCGACGTCGGCCAGCAGCTTGAGCTCGAGGCGGATGGTGCGGATCTGCCCCGGTGTGCCGGGCTCCGCTCGGTGGGGGGCGCGATCGGTGGACGTGGCGAAGTGGATATTGCCCCGCCCACCACGGCCGCCACGGGCCGCGACGAAGGTGTTGCCGGTTTCGCGCAGATCACCTAGCTGGCGGCCGCTGTCATCGTCGAACACCTGGGTGCCGGGTGGGACGCGCAGTACGAGATCCTCGCCGCCGCGACCGTACATATCCTTGTTGGCGCCGGCGTCGCCGGAACGCGCGCGGTACTCGGTCCGGTAGCGGAAGTCGAGCAGCGTCGACAGACCCTCGTCGACCTGAAGGACCACGCTGCCACCATCGCCACCATCCCCGCCCGAGGGGCCGCCCATGGGTACGAACTTCTCGCGCCGGAAGGCAACCGCGCCCTTACCGCCATCGCCACCGCAGACACGGATGCGGGCCTCGTCAATGAAGGTGGCCAAGAGGCAGGTCCCTGCGCAGCCTGGCCGCGCGCTCGCGGGTGATTACGCCGCGGGCGCCGGTTCGACGAACATCAAGTGGCGCTCGCCCGAGTGGCGAAACCGCAACGTGCCGTCGACCAGCGCAAACAGCGTGAAGTCGCGGCCCATGCCGACGTTGACACCAGGATGGAAGACGGTGCCGACCTGGCGGACCAGGATGTTGCCAGCGATGACCTTCTGACCGGCGAAGCGTTTGACGCCCCGGCGCTGACCTTGCGAATCGCGGCCGTTCCGGGAACTACCCTGACCTTTTTTGTGAGCCATGGTGCTTAACCTGCCGCCGTGACGGCGATGGAGGTGATCTTGAGTGCGGTGTACGGCTGCCGGTGGCCCTGCTTGCGGCGGTAGCTCTTGCGGCGCTTGTACTTGAAGATGATGATCTTGCTGCCGCGGCCCTGCTCCAGGACCTCGGCCTCGACCTTGACACTGGACAGAAGGGGGCGGCCGATCTGGACGCCACCTCCGTCGTCGGCGAACAGCAACGGATCAAAGGTCAGCTTGTCGCCGGTAGCGGCCTCAAGCTTTTCGACCCGCAGGGTCTCGCCCTCGGCGACGCGGTACTGTTTTCCACCGGTTTGGATGACGGCGTACATGAAGATGCTCCTCGAAGAGCGCGCGAATCTAGGGTCCGGGCGTCGACAAGTCAAGCGAGGCGACCTGGTACGACGACGAAACCCGCCCCGCGGGGGCGAGGTGGTCAGCGCCGGGTGCGCACCGTGACCGCACGGGCGTGACCGGACAGGCCCTCGATCTCGGCCAGCGCGACGATGTCGTCGGCCTGCCGGCCGAGTGCAACGGCGTCGTATTCGATGAACGAGGTGCGCTTGACGAAGTCGCCCACCCCCAGCGGTGACGCGAAGCGGGCGCTGCCCCCGGTGGGTAGGACGTGGCTCGGCCCGGCGAAGTAGTCACCGACCGGCTCGGGCGTGAAGTGGCCGACAAACACGGCGCCGGCGGCTGTGACGGCTGCTGCGCGAATCCGCGCGTCGGCGAGCGCCAAGCCGGCGTGCTCGGGTGCCAGCAGGTTCACCACTCGCACCGCCTCATCGACATCGTCGACCACTAGGGCGACACCCTGGGCGCGCAGCGCCTGCGCGGCGATATCGCGGCGGGGCAGGTTGGCGAGTTGCCGGTCGAGCTCGGCGTTGACGGCCACGGCGACGGCCCGACCTACCGCGACCAGGATGGGCACGGCTAGCACGTCGTGCTCGGCCTGCGCGAGCAGATCAGCGGCCACGTGCGCCGGATCGGCAGACGCGTCGGCCGCGACCACGACTTCGGTGGGGCCGGCCAGAAAATCGATGCCCACGTCGCCGTAGACCAGGCGCTTGGCCGCGGTCACGTACGCGTTGCCGGGTCCGACGATCTTATCGACCCGCGGAACGCTCTCGGTGCCATAGGCCATTGCGGCGATCGCCTGCGCACCGCCGATGACGAACACGCGATCGACCCCCGCGACGCGGGCGGCGGCCAGGGTTTCGGGCGACGCGCCGGGCGTGGTCATGATTATTTCCGGCACGCCGGCAACCTTGGCCGGCACCGCAGTCATCAGCACGGTTGACGGATAGCGCGCGGTACCGCCGGGGACGTAGAGTCCAACGCGGGCAAGCGGCGACACCCGCGACGCTAGCCGAATGCCGTCCTCGGCGATCTCGAAAGAGTCGAACTGGACCCGCTCGCGGGTAGCAAAAGCGCGAATGCGGCCGGCGGCGCGTTCGAGAGCGCCACGCACACGGCCGTCCACCCGGGCTGCGGCTGCGTCCCACTGGGCTGGCGACAGCTCAAGCGCGTCGAGAGTGCGAGACTCGAAACGCGACGTCAGCTCACGCACGGCCACGTCACCGCGAGCGCGTACGTCGGCAATGACCGCGCGGGCGGCATCGTCGATTCGTTGCGGCAGCGCGGAGGTCCGGCGCGCGAGCACTTCCAGGCGCGCCGCGAAATCAGCGTCGGCCGCCGACAGCAGCGTGAGCATGGCGGCGTCCTAGCAGCAAGCGGCGTTCGGGACAAATACCCTGGCCGGAGCGCTCCCTCTTAAGGAGCGAGCCGAGCGCCCGGCCGGGGGCGGGCTGTCCGCTACTTGTCCGCTACTTGTCCTTCTTGGCCCGGCGCTCTTCGCGATACTGCTTGATCTTGGACTTGGCCACGCCCTTGTGGTCGGCGCAAACCATGCCGAACACCGGCGCCGCCGGGTTCTTGCAGCCCGGCACGGGGCATAGCTGCTTCTTGTGGGGGGCGCGCTTCTTGGCTGGCTTGGCCGGCGCTGCCGCCGGCGCTGCCGCGGCGGCCTTGGCCGGGGCCGCGAAGGCCGAAACCGGGT
Source organism: Myxococcales bacterium (assembly GCA_031431215.1). Lineage (GTDB taxonomy): Bacteria > Myxococcota_A > Polyangia > Fen-1088 > Fen-1088 > JANPCZ01. Next base: position 1,470 of record JANPCZ010000192.1, on the reverse strand, counting down.
TCTTGCGTGGACGCCCGGGCCCACGGGGAACCGTGACACCGACCGCCTGCAGGACGGCGGCGTGGACCCTCTGGGTTGTGGCGGCTTCGATCGCGGAGGCCAAGCGGCCAACGAAATCTTCAACTACGGATCGCAAATCACTGTCTGCTGATTTTTTTCTGGGCATTGGAGTGGCGCGAGAATGGATTTTCTTGCGGCAGAAGTAAAGCGCAAATCGCATTGCCGCCGTTGCGCGCTCTCGGCAACGGGTTCGCGGGGGCGAACACAATTTCCTTGACGCTCCGGGGCAGCGCTCCGATCATTCGCGGCACATCGTCATGGCACGCGCGCACGGGGCGGCTTCAACGGGATTGCTGGCATTGCTCCGACAGGGCGATGTGCGGGGATTGCTTACCCGCTATGCGGACATCGCGCTGGCCGGCCTGGTGGTTGCCATCGTCGGCATGATGATCATTCCGCTGCCGACTTTCCTGCTCGATTTGCTGATTTCCTTGAACATCGCGGTTGCGGTCACGCTGCTGCTGATCGCGATCTACGTCAGCGAAGCATTGAAGATCGCCACGTTCCCGACCCTCTTGTTGCTGACCACACTATTCAGGCTGGCGCTGGAGGTATCGGCCACCCGCCTGATCCTGCTCAAGGCCGATGCCGGCGACGTGATTCATGCGTTCGGCAATTTCGTGGTCGCCGGTAACCTCGTGGTGGGCGGTGTGATCTTCTTCATACTCACCATCATTCAGATGACCGTGCCGTCATCGCCAAGGAACGGTCTGCGCCCGTCGCTGGCGAGCTGGTGGTGTCACCGAGAAGTAGGCCCTTGATCTCGATTTGCCCTGCGGAGACGTAGACGCCGTAGGGCTTCTCGTCGGGGACGAGCTTCTCCAGGATCGCCCGCCTGACGGCGAAGTCGGCCCGGCTGATCTCACCAGCGATCGCCGTCATGCGCTGGTTGATCGTGGTGAGAGCTTCTCGAACGGCCGCCGCACCACGCGAGCGGCTACGAATGGCCTCGAGTTCCGGCATGAGCGAGCGCCGCTTGCTCGCCTGTTCCTCCATCATCTGGTCGTAGACACTGTCGACGATGAGGCCCGCCGCCTTCTGGCGCAGAAGGTGGATCTGGAACTGGTCGACCTTCTTGAGCGCCGCTTCGAGGCGAACAGCCTCGCTCTCACCCGCGGCGGGATCCTGTTCCTCGGAAAGCTTCGCGGCCCGTCGGCGGATCTTCTCGTCGAGAACGACCGAAGACAGCTGACCCCAGACCGCTGCGTCGACATCAGAGACTGGATGGTAGGCATTCCCGCAGGGGACAAGAGCGTTGAGGTGGTGCTGGCTCTTGCACCGGTAGTAGACGTACTCGCCGGCGGTTCCCGCGTTCATCACGTGCATCAGCTCGCCGCACACGCCGCAGTGGGCCCGGCCGCGGCACAGCTCCTCAGCACTGTAGCATTCGCGGCGGCGCTACCCCTTTCC
>JANPCZ010000191.1:0-2298 GCA_031431215.1 Myxococcales bacterium | reverse complement strand
GCGATCCACCACGCGACGCCCACGATGCCCACCGTCGCGGCGCCGGCCACCACTTGCACGATCCAGCCCAGCTGCCGCTTGACCGCAGGTGCCGCGCAAAGGCCCAACACCAGACCTAGCCCCAACCCGGTTGCGTGCGCGACCACGTCGGAGCGCTCGCCCACTCCCAGCATGGCGAACAGGCCGAGACATGCCGCCACGATGGTGAACACCCGACGACGCCCAAACCAGTGCGCGGTGCGCGCGCCGAGGAAACGCCAGATCTGCAGACCGGCCAGCAGGCCAAGCGCGGCGAACGTGGCGGTCGAGGCACCCACCGAGGCGTGGCCGGGGCCGCGGAGCCACGCGGTCAGGAGATTTCCGCCCGCGCCCGCGAGCAGCGTGAGCAGCACCGCGATGCCGTCGCCGGTCCAGCGCCCGAGCGCGGTGATGAAGATGACACTGGCCACGGCGTTACCAAGAACGTGCGCGGCATCGGCGTGCAACGACAGCGCGGTGACCGCGCGCCACCACTGCCCACGCAGGATGGCATCGGACACGGCGGTGCCGGCGCGGAACCAGCCGCCCGGATCGCCGCCGTCGCGGCCCCCGATGGCGAGGAAGAATGTGACGATGGCGGTGGCGACCGCCAGCCCCGCGAACGCTGGCCCGTTATCGGGTACCGGTGGCGGAACCGCGGCGGCCTTCTCGATCGCCTCGCGATCGTCGGCGTCCAGTGCCGCCGCCGCGCGCGCCGCGAATGGGGTCGGCACCAGCAGGCCGTGGCGACCATCGGCCTCCATCACCCGCGGCTCCATGCCGAGCGCGTGCACGACAAACGCCCATTTTTCGGCCAGGGCTGCGGTGTCAGCCACCCGCACCAACGTCCACGGCGGCACCGGCTCGGCCACAGGTCTATGGTGATTCCCCGCGCCGTTCGATCCTGGCGGCGCGTCGCTCACCGCCCGCGATCCTCGCCCGCGGCCCGGCATGCCCACAGCTGGCGTTCGAGCGCCGCAGGATCCAGATCCTCACCGATGAACACCAGCTCGGTGCGACGCGGCCCTGGCGGCCAGGCATCCAGATAACGCAGCTCCAAACGAGTGCCGGCGCGTTCGAGGAACCCGCGCCGTGCCTCGCCCGCCACATCGACGAAACCCTTGGCCCGCACGATCCGCGGCCCAAGCCGCTCCGCCAGCGCCAGCAACGCGTCGGCCACGAACGGCGCGTCGTGAGAGAAAGCATGCGCCGTAAGCTGGCCGTGGCGATGCGGCGCCGGCGCCGCCCGGCTGCGCCCGCTTACCACCTCGGCCCGCAGCGACGGCGCGCGGTCGAACAGCCACGGCACCAGCGCCGCCGTGCCGTGCGAGGTCGCGGGAAAGCTGGCCCGTTCGGCGCTCGGATTCAGCACCGCCAGCGCCCGGTGCAGCGCCGCCAGCCCATCGGCCGGGGCCACATCCAGTTTCGACAGCAGAATCCCGTCCGCGCATGCGACCTGATCCCGCGCCTCGGAGAAACGCTCGAGCTGGCCGACACCAGCCTCACCGTCAACCACCGTGATCACGGCGGCGACCTGCACGCGCTGCTGATCCGCGGGCAGCGCCGCGAGTCCGTCGAGGATCGCCTGCGGCTGCGCGATGCCGGTGGTTTCAAGCACAATCCACTCGGGCCGTGAGCGCGCCATGACCTCGGCGAACGCCTCGGACAGTTCTTCCAGCGTGCGCACCTCGTGACAGACGCAACCACCGGTCAACTCGACCACGTCGCCAGCGCGCGCCTTGAGTAATTTGCCGTCGATGTCGATGCGGCCGAGCTCGTTGACGATCACCGCGACCCGGCGATGGTGCTGGAACCCCAGCACACGGTTGAGCACCGTGGTCTTCCCGGCGCCCAGGAAGCCGGTCAGGATGCAGAGCGGTACCCGCGGCGGCGGCGACTCCGGTGACGTGTCGGCCATGTCGCCGCAAACATGTCAGACGCGCGCCGCGACGCCAAACCTGGCCGCGGCGACCGCGCCAGCTACTTGCGGCGCGCTTTGCTTCGCTTGGCGGGCGGGCGCGCCCGGGCAGGCTGTGCTCGGCCGGCCACAGGCGCGACCGTCGCGAGAGCGGCGTCGTTGGCCCGCGATTCGGCTGCCGTCGGTGGCGGACCCGCGGGCGGCGCCAGTGTCATGATGCTCGGTGAGCCGGCCTTGCCAATCGACGCCGCCACCTCACCAGCCGCAGCCCGCGCCTCGACGTAGTACTGCAGTGTTTTGCCCGCCAGGCGGCTGCCCGGGATCATCGCCGTCAGCCAGCCCTTGCGTGACCGCGCCAGCAC
>JANPCZ010000190.1:0-4252 GCA_031431215.1 Myxococcales bacterium | reverse complement strand
TAGACGGTGTTCTCGGACATTCCCGGACCGACAAGCGCTGGGCGGAAAAGTGGCCTTGAACTCACTTCCCCCTGCTTCGTCCAATCTGCATTATCGGCAAATGTCGTCAACCGAGATCGCCACTTGAATCACCTAGGCACGCTCGAACGACTTGGGGGCACCTTCACGGCGGCGGCTGCTGGTGTCGGCGGGAGCTGGCGTCGCCGCGTGGGGCGCGCTGCCGGGGCGCGGTGAGGCCTTGGGCGCCAGCAAGCGAAAGTCGGTGGCGGCCGTGGTCACCGAATACCGGCCGCGCTCGCACGCCGACGTGATCTGCGGGCGCATCCTGGGCGGTTACCGCCCGAACGACATCGAGACCGCGCCGCGCACCAGGCTGGCGTCCCTGTACACCGATCAGATCGCCAAGGAGGACATGAGCCGCGCGCTCGCGCAGCAGCACGCCTTCCCCATCTACCCGACCATCAACGAAGCGCTGACGCTGGGCGGAGAAAAACTGGCGGTGGACGCGGTGCTGCTGGTCGGCGAGCACGGCAACTACCCCGACAACGACAAGGGTCAGAAGCTGTACCCGCGCTACGAGCTGTTCCAGAAAATAGTCGAGGTGTTCAGGCAAGGCGGGCGCGTGGTGCCGGTGTTCTGCGACAAGCACCTGTCGTACTCGTGGGCCAAGGCCAAGGCCATGTACGACGACGCGCGCGCGTTGTCGATCCCGTTCATGGCCGGATCGTCGATCCCGTTGATACCGCGCGCGCCCGCGCTGGAGCTGCCGTTCGACTGCGCGATCGCGGGCGCGGTCGTGGTCGGCTACGGCCCCATCGAGGCGTACGGGTTCCATTCGCTCGAGTCACTGCAATGCATGGTCGAGCGACGCAAGGGCGGCGAGACCGGGATCGCAGCCGTCGAGTCGATCAAGGGCGACGCGGTGTGGAAGTGGCGCGACAGCGAGGCTGGCAGGTGGAGCGTCCCCTTGCTCGATGCCGCGCTTGCGCGTGCGACCAAGCGCAAACCTGGCAAGCCGGAGGACAACGCCCGACGCCCGGTGCTGTTCCTGGTGCAGTACCGTGACGGCCTGCAGGCCGCCGTGTACATGCTGGAGGGGCAGCAGGACAACTGGACCTTTGCGGCGCAGCTCAAGTCCAGCAAGCAGCCGGTGTCGACCTCGTTCGGCAACGCGACCACGCGCGATCTGCCTCATTTCGACGGTCTGGTCCGCTGCATCGAGGAGTTCTTCGTCACCGGTAAGCCGACCCACCCGGTCGAGCGCACGCTACTCACCGGTGGGGCGCTGGACTTCCTGATGACGTCACTGCAATCGGGCAAGCGCCTTGAAACCCCCGAATTGAAAGTCGCGTACCGGGCGCCAAAACGCAGCTTCGTGCAAACCGCGTGACGCCGTACCATGCGCCCATGCCGAAGAATCTCGTCTCCGTTGCCGCCGTCGTTCTCGCCACCCTGATCCCGGCTGGCCCCGCCCGCGCGCAGGTCTCGGCGAAGGCCCGCACGCTTCACGAACAGGCGCTGGTGTTCGACGCCCACGTGCACATGGGCAACCGGCAGTTCTACGGCGGCGGCGACATGGGCCAGCGCCAACCCGACGGCCAGGTCGATCTGCCGCGCCTCAAGGAAGGCGGCGTCGACGCGATCTTCTTCAGTCTGTGGGTGCGCGAGGAGTACTACCCGGGGCGCTTCGAGGGCAAGCAGGTGCTGCGGCTGCTCGACACCGCGCGCGCGCAGATCGACAGGAACGCCGACAAGATCGAGGTCGCCCTGACCGGCGCCGACGTCAAGCGCATCGTCAAGGCCGGCAAGATAGCGGCGGTGCTCGATCTGGAGGGCGGCTTCGATCTCGACGGCGATCTCGCGGTGCTACGCACGCTGCACCGACTCGGCCTGCGCGGGGCGCAGCTCACCGCCCACAACTGGGCCAACAACTTCGCCGACTCGTGCTGCAACGAGCGCAAGTGGAACGGCCTCAACCAGCGCGGCCGCGAGGTGGTGCGCGAGATGAACCGCCTCGGCATGGTCATCAATGTCTCGCACGCCAGCGACGAAAGCCTGGCGCAAACCATCGAGCTGTCATCGGATCCGGTCGTGGCCACGCACCATGGCCTGCGCGCCCTGAACGACATCCCGCGCACCATGCCCGACGCCCTGCCCAAGAAGCTGGCGGCGCGCGGCGGGCTCATCGGCTTTCACATCGGCAACGAGTTCCACAATCGAAAATTCTTTGACTACCGGACCAAGGTACAAGGAGGCAAGCCATTCTGGGACACCAGCGCCGTGTTCAAGAAGGTCGCCGGCCTGGGCATCGAGAAGATCGACGAGCTGCTACGCCCGAAACCGGGCGAGGCGCCCGACGGCCAGAGCGAGGTCAAGGGCGGCGACCACTTGCTGATGTCGGTCGACGACTGGGTGGGCGTGGTCGATCGCGCCATTGGCATCGCCGGCGAGGACCACGTGACTCTGGGCAGCGACTGGGACGGCGGACCGACGCTGCCGCGCGGGATGCGCGACGTGCGCGACGTTCCGCTCGTCACCCAGGCGATGCTCAAGCGCGGCTACAGCGAGGCGCGCATCCGCAAATTCCTGGGCGGCAACCTTCTGCGCGTATTCACGCAGGTGACCGAGAAGAAGCGAAAGGACAACTGATGCGCATGGCGAGGGTGATGATCATGGCCGGGGTGATGGCGACGGGCGTGGGCGACCAGGCGCAGGCGCAGGCGCAGGCGCAGGACAAGCCGAAACCCATCATCGCCGTCGCTGGCATCAGCCACGAATCGAATTCGTTCAACCCCGCCAAGACCACGCTCGGCGACTTCGGACGGCGCGCGGTCAAATCCAAGGACGAGTTCATCGCCGCCGCCAAGATAGCGAGCACGATCGCGTCCGGCTACGTCGAGGCCGCCGAGCGCTTCGGACTCGACCTTCGGCCAACGGTGGTCACCGGCGCCGAGCCCAAGGGCATCGTCACCGACCAGGCCTTCAACACCATCGCGGACGAGATCGTCAAATCGCTGAAGGAGCTGCCCAAGCTCGACGGCGTCCTCATGCCGCTCCACGGAGCGATGGTGGTCGAAAGCTTCCCCAGCGGCGATCTGGAACTGGTCAAGCGCGTGCGCAAGGCGCTGGGTCCCGCGATGCCCATCGTGGTCACGCACGATTTCCACGCCAACGTGTCGCCCGAGATGGCACAGCACTGCCACGCGCTCATCACCTTCAAGGAGAACCCGCACATCGACACCAAGGAGCGCGGCTTCCAGGCGGGCAAGATCATCGCCCAGATGATCGCGGGCAAGGCCAAGCCGGTGCAGGCCATCGCCAAGCCGGCCATGGTCTACAACATCGTGTTCCAGTACACGAAGCGGAAGCCGCTCTTACCCATCGTCGAGGAGAGCCGGCGGCTCGAACGCGACAACCCGAAGATCCTGGCCGTGAGCGTGGCGGGTGGCTACCAGTACGCCGACGTGCCGCAGATGGGGCCGAGTGTCATCGTGGTCACCGACGGCGACCAGGCGCTGGCCGACAGCGAGGCCAAGCGTCTGTCCGACATGCTGTGGAAGACCCGCGACCAGATCAAACTCACGCTGCCCGACCCGGCGGCCGCCGTGAAGCAGGCGATGTCGAGCGACCGCTTTCCCGTGGTGCTGATCGAGACCGGCGACAACATCGGAGGCGGCTCGGCCGGCGACGCGACCTTCATCCTCAAGGAACTGGTGGTGCAGAAGGCCGAGGGCTGGGTGGCCACCATCGCCGACAAGGACGCCGCGCAGGCCGCGTTCAAGCTCGGAGTTGGCGGCGCGTTCGACGGCGTGGTCGGCGGCAAGACCGACAAGATGCACGGCGAGCCGGTGCGCGTGCGCGGGCGGGTCAAGGCGCTGACCGATGGACGTTACGTCGAGCCCGAGGTGCGCCACGGTGGCGGCCACTACGGCGACATGGGGATGGTGGCGGTGATCGAGGCCGAGGGTGGCACCCGCGATCTGCCCAACCTGCTGCTGCTCACCACCGAGCGTTCGAGCCCGAACAGCCTGCACCAGATCATCTCGAACGGCGTCTACCCGCAGCGACAGAAGATCCTGGTGGTCAAGGGCATGGTCGCCCCACGCGCTGCCTACTGTTACGGCGCAGGGTAGTTGACGCTCGGCGGGTCGAGCTCGCACCGGGAGCGTGATGGTCGACCCGGCGATGGGGTCGGCCGCGCCATCGGCGAGCCGGGGTTACCGCTGCCCGGCTCGATGATGTAGTTCCGCAC
>JANPCZ010000189.1:0-88853 GCA_031431215.1 Myxococcales bacterium | reverse complement strand
GGCGAATTGCTTTCGGGCGGGGTGAAATCACATGCCTTCGCCCGATTGATGGTCTCGGTGACGGTGCCGCCCCCGAAGGGGGGCTTCCCCGTAACGATGTAGTAGAGCAGGGTGCCCAGGCCGAAGACGTCCGTTCGCTCGGCGATGGAATCCGCCTGCCCGGCTGCCTGCTCGGGCGCCATGTACGCCGGCGTGCCGCGCACTCCTGGACGCCGCTTCGATTTCGCCGGGGGCGATGCCGAGGAACCCGACAGACTCTCCCCCTCGTTTGGCGCCTCCTTGACGGACGCCAACCCCCAGTCCATCAGGTAGACCTCGCCAAATGCACCCACCATCACGTTCTCGGGCTTGATGTCGCGGTGAATGATGCCTCGGCTGTGGGCAAACGCGACGGCATCGCAGACCTTCAAGAAAGCGGACAACCGGTCGTGGAGCGTGTCGGGATCGTTGAGTTTTTCCGTCGACTCGCGAACGATGTCGTAGAGGGTTCGGCCCGAGACCAACTTCATCGTGAAATACGGCGTGCCGGCCGGCGCAAGAGCCAGGTCATGGATCGGCACCACGTTGGGGTGATCGAGCTGCGCGGTGATCTGCGCCTCCTGCACGAACCGCTCGATCTGTTGGGAATGCTTTGCGAGCCGGGTCGATAGCATCTTCAAAGCAATTCGCCTGCGCAGCTTTGGCTCGTAGACGCGACGAACGGAACCCGAGCCTCCGAGCCCGATCTCGACTTCCTCGACGTAACCACGTGCGCTTAGGGCGGATACGCTGGCAGCGTCTTGCCCCTGGGCCTCTGGTCGCCTGATGTTGGGCGAAACCAGGGTGACCGCGTCCTTGGGATTCGTGGGGGAAGGATCGGACATCGGTTGCTTCTGCGGGCTGAATGGCAACAGGGTGACCCTTCGGTGTCAAGGAAGCCTTTGTTCCGATAGGTACCACGGCGGGCACCAAGGAAGGCACAGGCCGCACGGGGTCTCCCCCCGCCTGGCCCCCCCTTGGCCCGCCCTTTGCCAAGGCCCGTCCTCATCGCCACGCCGCGCCCCAGATCCGGGCTCGGGTGGCGGCTCCGGGAGGCCACCTTGCCCACGATGCACACCGTCGATGCTCAATTTGCGCAGGCGTGGTTGCGCAGATTGAGCAGAGGCGTCTTGCAGCACCCGGGTGGGGCCGGTATGGTCCCGCTCCAGCAGGGGCGCGGCGTGATCACCAGAACCACGATCGTCGACGATGCAGGTGACGAGCCTCCGGGGGGCGGCGGGCAGGGTTTGCACCTTCTGGTGATGTCACCGGACGCCTTCAGCACGGTGCCGTTGCCGCCGCGCGGCGTACTGACCATCGGACGATCCACCCGGTCGGTCATCCAGATCGAGGACCCGATGGCGTCGCGCGAGCACGCGCGCATCCACATCGAGGACGACATCCAGGTCGAGGACGTGGGCAGCGCCAACGGAACGCGGGTGCGCGACCTTCCCATCAAGGCGGGCGAGCTCATCCAGATAGCGGCGGGCGAGGCCATCACCATCGGCTCGACCGTGCTGATGGTGCAACAGAACCGCTCGTCGCTGGGGCGCCAGCGTCTGTGGTCGCACGCTTATTTCGAAACGCGCATGGAGGCCGAGTGCGCGCGCGGTGGGGCTTCGGGTGGCGGCTTCGCTCTGGTGCGGTTGCGGCTCGACCGGCCGCTGCCGTGGACCAAGCTTGCGCCGGTGTTCGCGGGGGAGGTGCCGCCGCCGCACGTGTTCGCGGCCTACGGGCCCAACGACTACGAGATCCTGGTCATCGAGAAGACCGAGGAGGACACCGACAAGCTGGTGCACAACATCAGCGCGGCGCTGGCGGCGATGGACGTGCCGGCGCGGGCTGGCGTGGCCTGGTACCCGAAGGACGGGCGCACCGTGGATGCGCTGCTGGCGCGGGCGAATGCGCGGGTGCGGCCGACGCCGAAGCTGGAATCCGACGGCGGCCACGGGCCGAGCGATCGCGGGCCGGCGATGGCGCGCATCCAGGAACTGGCGGCGCGGGCGGCGCAAAGCACGATCAATGTGCTGATCCTGGGTGAGACCGGCGTTGGCAAGGATGTCCTGTCGCGCACCATCCACAAGCTGTCGCCGCGCGCGGACAAGCCTTTGTTGGCGCTCAACTGCGCCGGGCTGACCGAGTCGCTGATCGAGAGCGAGCTGTTCGGCCACGAGAGGGGCTCTTTCTCGGGTGCGACGCAGGCCAAGCCGGGGCTCCTTGAGACGGCGCAGGATGGGACGGTGTTCCTCGATGAGGTCGGCGAGTTGCCGCTGGCGATCCAGGCCAAGCTGCTGCGGGTGATCGAGACCCGCGAGGTGATGCGGGTGGGGGCGCTCAAGTCGCGCTCGATCGATGTGCGTTTCATGTCGGCGACCAACCGCGAGCTGGAGGAAGAGGTGCTACGTGGCACGTTCCGCCGCGACCTGTTCTATCGGCTGAACGGCATCACCCTGGTCATCCCACCGCTGCGCGAGCGTGTGTCGGAGATCGCAGCGCTGGCGCGTACCTTCGTCGAGCACGCGTGCAAGGACAACGGGCGGCCAGAGCCGGTGCTGTCCGAGGAAGTGCTGGATCTCCTGGAAGGCTATAGCTGGCCGGGCAACATCCGCGAGCTCAAGAACGTCGTCGAGCGGGCGCTGGTGCTGAGCGATGGCGACATCCTGCCCGAGCATCTGCCGCTGGAGAAGATCGCCAACGACCAGCTCGTCGACACGCGGTTGCAACCGGCCGGGCAGCCGACCCCCGTGCTGGGGACACCGCAAGCGGGCACCGACGAGCGGCAGCTTATCGTCGATGCCTTGGAGGCATGCGCGCACAACCAGACGCGCGCGGCCGCGATGCTAGGAATGCCGCGGCGTACGTTCGTCTCGAAGCTGGACCTGTACAACGTTCCGCGGCCGCAAAAGGGCAACGGGCGCAAGTAGCGCCGCCCGCTGCCCGGACCACCGCTACGCGCGCGCGACGCGCCGGTCGTCGGGCATTAGGCGCGCTTCCAGCACGCGGCGCAGCTTGCGGCGGGCGCGCAGCAGGCGCGTGCCCACAGTGGCTGTCGGGATGCGCAGGGTGTCGCTGATGTCCTTGTACGAGCAGCGCGCCAGCCAGTGCATCTCACACACCACGCGGAACGGATCCGGCAGGTGCGCGATGGCGTCCTTGATCTCTGCGCTGGTGATGGTCTCCCACGGTCGCAGCGGGTCGGGCTCTTCCGCTACCAGATCGTAGGCGTCGAGCGGCGACAGGTCGGCCTCGCGCGAGCGGCGGCGGCAACGATCGATGAAGAGGTTGAACATGATGGTGAAAAGCCAGACCCGCGCGTGGGTCCCGGGCTGGAACTGGTCGAAGTGCCGGAGCGCGCGTTCAAGCGTGTCCTGCACCAGATCGCGAGCCTCGGACGGCGCCCGCTCGAGGCGCATGGCGCGCGCAAACAGCGAGTCCTGGTGAGGCAGCACGGTGTCCTCGAAGTCCGAAAATCCCTCGGGTGCTTGTTGTGTGGCTAGCATGTTTGTCTTGTCCCCCGGCCGGGCTGCTCAGCAGCATCCGTGCCAGGGCTCGGGCGGAACGAAAAACCAAGAAGACACCGGTGGTTATCGGATTCCATGGGCTCCGCGGTCCCGATTGCTGGGGGCCAGATCGGTCGCCGCTGCTCAGCTTGTGTGGGGGGCCGGCTCCCCATCGGGCGCGATCTGAGATCGGGGCCCGGGGGATCAAGTCCCCGGGCGGCGCGCGGGAAGAGGAAAAGCCCGCGTGCGTTTACCCGACAGAAGGGGGGGCCAAGGATGGACGACTACAAGAACCAGGGCGCAGGAAATGGGGCTCAGCGGATCGTGTTGCGAAGTTTGCTTGGGCGTGATGACCGGGAGGTGGAGCCGGATCGGAACGACGACGAGGACGACGCTGGGGCGGATGGCGGGCGTGAAGACGAGCCGACACCGTGGGAGCGGACGCTGCAGGCGAGCGACGGCGAGTTGCTAGATCAAGCAGACGCCGACGGGTTGCCGGGGGACTTCATCCGGCTGCGCGCCAGCATCGGTGATCTGGTCAAGGCCAACGAGGGCGTGCGGCGCAAGATCCGACGCTTCGAACGAGGGTGAGGGCGGGCCCGCCCCTCCCGCTCGCCGCATGGGCGGGGTCAGGGAGGGACGGGAATTCACCTACTAGCGCAGCGCGGATCGTTGGGGCCGGCGCAGGTGCGACATTTGATCGCCAGCTTCGATCCGGGCGGCGGTACCACGCCATCGGGGCGGAACACGTTGACCTGGAAGCCTGACGCCGAGCAAGTCATCGGGTTGGGTGTGATGTCCCAGCACGGGCGCTTGCTCTGGCCCGCGTTGCAGTGGGGCAGCGGGACGTCGACCAGCGTGTTGCCGAACGCCCTCTGATCTTTCACCAGGCAGTCGGGATCCACCGCGGGCGTAGTCGGATCCCTGTCCACCAGCGGCTGGGTGACGCAGATGGGGTTCGTGAATTCGCCTACCAGCTGGCCGACGGCCGCCAGCGCCGGCGAGAAGTCTTCGTTGCATATGCTGTGCACCGACGAATTGGGCGCGAACGCGTCGATGAATTGTTTCATACGCAGGCCGGAATCGGCGAGGCCGAGGCCCGGGGTCGAGCATACCGGCGACAACTCGAGGTCGTTCATCTTGCCCGGGTTGGCGTGAACGCTGTAGCGCGCGGTCGTATCCTTGCCCGGCTGCGGGACGCCGATGATGCCAGCGACGATGATCCTGTCGAGCGGTTTGAGCGCCTTGATGTCGCGGACGAAGTCTTCCACCCTGATGAGCCGGCTGGGGTTCGGGTTGGCGCCGCACGCTGCAAGCGCGGTCGACATCATAGGGTCGATCGAGATCGGCTTGCCGTTGCACAGATGTCCGTCGGTGCTGCAACGCAGGCTGGGCGCCTGTCCTTTGATGTCGCTGACGAAGAAATCGTGGGCAGCCTGCCCCGGCGGGGCCGAGCAGTCATCCTCGTCGGTGACCAGCAAGATCGCGAGGTAGGCGTCGTTGCGTATGAAATTGGCGTTGGCCGGGTTGAGGCCGCTTTGGGGCTGCAGCCCGACGCGCACCGCCTGAAGCTGGTGCTCGTAGCCGCAGCCCTGGTCACCGCGGGTGGCCATGCAGGCGAACACAGCTTCCAGCGTCTTGCCCGGTTGCAGGTTGGTCCCGGCTCCTTTGTTGAAAGCTCTGATGTACCTGGCGTCACCTTGCAGCCCGCAGTTCTGGCCGTCCATGGCGTTGAGATACTGGAAGCGCGCGCCATCGCCGTAGCCCAGGCAGTTCTCGCCCACGGTGCTGCCACCCGCGCCCATGTCGCTCGACACGACGGCGATCTGGATGTCGGGCATGCCACCCTCGATGCTCTGAAGTTGCTTGATGAAGGCCGGGAAGTTCCTGGCCAGGTTGGCCTGCTCCTCGCGCATCGACGGCGAGTTGTCGACCATGACCAGGATGTCGACTTTGCGAACCGGATTGATGTCGACGTACAGGTCGGTCACCTGCTCGGGGTGCGGGTCGGGCGCTTGCATCGGGTGCGGGCTACAGGCCCACAGGACCGGCACGATGGGTAGCACCAGGCCCCAGCGCAGGGCGCGCCATTGGCCAAGGCGAAGGACTCGGAACATGCGCGTGATCGGGTGGGTCATCGGCGCTCTCCTGAGCAAGACAGGGACCGGCGAGAAGCGCGCGCAACCGGCGAAAAACCGCGGCTTTGCCGCCAGGAACTGCCAAGCGGGTTGGCCGTTGCGGCGCGCCGGTTGGCCGCCCCCGCGTCGGGGCCCGAGCGGCGTGATCGCTCTCAGGGCTTGCCGATGCGGTCGGCGAGTAACCTGCCGATCGCATCCAGCGCTTCGAGCACACTGGCAAATCTCAAGGTCGTTCAGGCGGCGCGGGTCGGCCTGAACGCTGGGTCCCGGACTTGCGGCCGTCGAGAGCTACTTTCGCTTGCAGCGCGGATCGTCGGGGCCGGTGCAGGTGCGGCACTTGATCGCGAGCTTCGAGTTGGGCGGGGCTATCGCGCCGTCGGGGCGCGCGACATCGATCCGGAAGCCCGACACTGCGCAAGTCATCGCGTCGGGGGTGATGTCCCAGCACGGGCGGTTGGTCTTGCCCATGTTGCAGCGGGGCAGAGGAAGATCGACGAGAGCCATGCCGACCTGCTTTTGATCGATGACGAGGCAATCGGGGTCCACCTCGGGCGTGGCCGGATCCTTGTCCACGAGGGGCTGAAGCACGCAGGTGTTGCTGATGCGATCGGCGAGCAGCTTGCCGATCGCATCAAGCGCCGGTGAGAAGTCCTCGTTGCAGATACTGTGCACCGACGAGTTGGGCGCGAAGGAATCGATGAACTGCTTGACGCGCAAGCCCGGGTCGGCATTGCCGAGGCCCGCTGTCGAGCACACCGGGGAAATCGTCAGGTCGTTCATTGATTGTGTTCTGGGATAGACGCTGTAGCGCGCGCCGGCTTCCTTGCCCGGCTGCGGGACGCCGAAGATGCCGGCGACGATGATCTTGTCGGGGCGCTTGAGTGCCTTGATGCTGGCGACGAAGTCATCGACCTTGATGAGCCTGCTGGGGTTCGGGTTGGGTGCGCAATCCGACAGCGGCGTCGACATCATCGGATCGAGGGAGATCGACTTGCCGTTGCAGATGTGGCCGTCGGTGTTGCAGCGCAGGCTGGGCGCCTGGCCCTTGATGTCGCTCACGAAGAATTCGGAGGACTGCGGGACGGGCGGGGCCGAGCAGTCGTCCTCGTCGGTGACGATCAGAATGGCCAGGTAGGCGTTGGGCCGCAGGAATCCCATGTTTTCGGTGTCGTTGAGTTTGACTTGGGGGATGAGCCCCACGCGGACCGCCTGGAGCTGGTGTTCGTAGCCACAACCCCTGACACCGCGGTTGGCCATGCAAGTAAAGACATCTGCCAGGGTCTTGCCGGCTTGCAGGTTGGTCCTGGTACCCTTGTTGAAGGCCTTGATAAACTTGGCGCCGTCCATCAGCCCGCAGTTCCCCGTCCCAGCCTTGTTGCCAGGGTCGTATTGGTACTGGAAACGCGCGCCGTCGCCATAGCCCAGGCAGTTTTCGCCGACGGTGCCACCACCGGCTCCCATGTCGCTGGTCACGACGGCGATCTGGGTGTCGGGCATGCCGCCCTGGATAGCCTCCAACTGCTTGATCAAGATGGGGAAGTTCTTGGCCAGGTTCGCCTGCTCCTCTCCCATCGAGGGCGAGTTGTCGACCATGACCAGAATGTCCACTTCGCGAATCGGGTTGACGTCGACGTACTGTGCGGTCTCCTGCTCGGGCTGCGGCTCGGGCGCCTGCAGCGGGTGGGGGTTGCAAGCCCACAGGATCGGCACCATGGGCAGCAGCAGACCCCAGCGTAGGGTGCGCCACCGAGCGAGGCGAAGGACTCGGGACATGCTGCTGGTGGAATGGGTCATGGGCAATCTCCTGGCGAAGTTCGCGGTGAGGTCGTGCGCGAGGTTGTCAAGCAAGGCAGGGACCATCTAGAAACGACTGCAAGTAACTAAAACCATTAGCTTCGCTGTCCGCCACCGCCAACCGGGTTGGCTCCCCTGATGCGCCGGTTGGCGCACCCCCCGTGAAATGGCGCACATCCTAGCACAGGCCTTGGACCGGCCAGCGAAAGCATCACTTGCTGATTCGATCGGCGAGCAGTTTCCCGATGGTGTCCATCAACGGCGTGAAGTCCTCGTTGCAGATGCTGTGAGCAGATGAGTTGGGCGCGAACCCATCGACGAATTGCTTGAGGCGCAGGCCGGGATCGGCGAGGCCGAGGCCCGGGGTCGAGCAGACGGGCGAAATCTCGAGGTCGTTCACCTGCCGTGGGTTGGCGTAGACGCTGTAGCTGGCGGCAGCTTCCTTGCCAGTCTGGGGGAGACCGAAGATGCCGGCCACGAAGATCCGGTCCGGGCGCTTGAGTGCCTTGATGCTGGCGATGAAGTCCTCGACCCTGATGAGCCTCCTCGGATTCGGGTTGGGCCCGCAGTTCGACAGGGGCGTCGAGACCGAGGGATCGAGCGAGATTGGCCTGCCGTTGCACAGGTGGCCGTCGGTGTTGCAGCGCAGGCTGGGCGCCTGACCCTTGATGTCGCTGACGAAGAAATCGTACGAAGCCTGGCCGGGTGGGGCCGAGCAGTCGTCCTCGTCCATGAGCAACAGGATCGCCAGGTAGGCGTTGGGCCGGAGGAAGTTGGCGTTCTCGATGTTGAGCCCGACCTGGGGGATCAGGGCTACGCGTATCGCCTGGAGGGGGTGCTCGTAGCCGCACCCGCGGTTGCCGCGGCGGACCATGCACGCGAACGTGTCCTCTATCGTCTTGCCGGGTTGCAGGTTGGTCTGGCTGCCCTGGTTGGAGGCAGTGATGTATCTGGCGTCGCCCTGGAACCCGCAGTTCTCGCCGGAACTGCTGTTTCGGTGCTGGAAGCGCGCGCCGTCGCCGTAACCCAGGCAGTTCTCGCCCACCGTGTTGCCACCTGCGCCCATGTCGCTGGTCACGACGGCGAGGCGAGTGTCAGGCATGCCGCCCGGGATGGCTCGCAGTTGCCTGAGGAGTGCGGGAAAGCCCTTGGCGAGCGCGTCCTGTTCGGTGTCCACGCCCGGGGAGTTGTCGACCAGGACCAGGACGTCGATCTCGCGAATCGGGGTGACTCCCGGGACTGGCGCTGGTGCGGGCCCTGGTTCCGGGGGATTGGACCCGGACCCGGAGTCTGGCGTCGGCGCGGGTCTGGGCGTCTGCTCCGAGGTCGAGAGTGGGCGCGAACTGCATCCCAGCGCGGTCGCGACAGCCAGGGCTATCCAGAACGTCGCTTCCTGCCCACTCCTTCTTTCAGTGCGGATCATCGGCATTCATTCCTCCAGATACTCGCGGACCACCGGGTAGCCGTCGGGACCTTCGCCCAGCCGCCCGCCGATGTGGTCGCGGTCGTGGCCCCACAGGCACAGCCAGTCCTCGGCCAGGGCGCGGGCGAACAGGGCGCGCTTGGATTCGAGGGTGCGCGCGGGTTCCAGATCGTAGGCCATCACGTAGGGCAGGCGGGTGTGCAGCGCGGTCGGCACCACGTCGCCAAGGAACAGCGCGCGCGGGCCGTCGGGCTGTCCCAGCAGGACCGACTGATGCCCGGGCGTGTGCCCCGGCGTCGGCACCACGCGCACGCCGGGCGCGATCTCGACCTCGCCGTCGACCAGTTGCACGAGGCCGGCGCTTGCGAGCGGCAGGAAGTTCTCGGGCAGGTAGCTGGCACGTTTGCGCTCGTGCGGGTGGGTGGCGTCGTGCCACTCGCGCGTCTGGACGACGTGGCGAGCGCCGGGAAACATCGGCTCGGCGCCGGCCGCGGTACTGCGGGTGGTGCCGCCGCTGTGATCGAAATGCAGGTGGGTCATCACCACGGTGTCGATGGCCGCGGGTGCCAGGCCCACGTCGGCCAGAGCATCGACGATGGAACGGTCGTGGTCGATGCCGTAGATGTCCTTCCACTTGGCGGAGAACTTGTTGCCGTTGCCGGTCTCGATGAGCGTGCGGTGGCCGTGGCCTTCGACCAGCACGCAGCGGGTCGCGTACTCGCAGCGGTTGCGGTCGTCGCATGACACCAGCTTCGACCACAGCGTCTTGGGCACCACACCGTGCATGGCGCCACCGTCGAGGCGGAAGTTGCCACCGTTCAGAAAGGTCAGGGTCAGGTCACCGAGCTTCAACGGCGCTGGCCTCGGTGGCGGCGGGTGCCGTGGTGGCAGTGGGCGCCACGGTGGCGGTGCCGCCGCCGCCCTCGACCGGCGTGACAGCGACGGGCGTGACAGCGACGGGCGGCGTCGCGGCAGCAGGGTCAACCGGCGCCGCGGGTGCGGCCACCGCGGGCGACTTGTTGGGCTTGCGGGAAATGAGCCAGTCGGCGATGCGCGCGGCCTCACCAAAGCGGGTCAGCTTGCCCTCGGTGCCCAGCAACGCCATGCCGTAGTTGTGGCCATCGATGCGCGCGGCCAGCACCAGGCAGTAGCGGGCGTAGTTGTTGAAGCCAGTCTTGCCGCCCAGCACTTGCGTGTGGGCGCGGGCGGCCGGCCGGTGCGTGGTGATGTACTTGATGGGCGGGCGCGACACCGGATGCGCGTCGTACTCGGGCCGCTTCACAATCGCCCCCAGTACCGGGTGCTTCATCGTTGCGCGCAGAAGCTCGATGAGCTCGCGCGGGGTCGACACGTTTTCGGGCGACAGGCCAGTGGGCTCGCGGAAGCGCGTGTTTTTCAGGCCCAGCGCCGCGGTCTTGCGGGTCATGGCGGCGGCGAGCTGCGATGCGGACAGGCCGACTGCGCGGCCTAGCGCGGAGACTGCCCGGTTGTCCGAGCCCAGCATCGCCGCATGCAGGAGATCGCGGTTCGACAGGGTCATGCCTTCGAGCAGTCGCGACGGCGCGCCCCCGCGCGCGACCTCGGCGTCCACCTTCTTGATGGTGGTAAGGCCTTCGAGCTCGATGCCGGCGTCCATCACCACCAGGGCCGCCGCCAGCTTGGAGATCGACGCGATGGCGCGCGGCTGATCGGGCTTGCGCGCGTAGAGCTCCTGCCCGCTGTCGAGATCCACGACCAGCGCGCCCAGCGACAGGATGTTGGGCTGGTTGCCTTTCATCGCGGCGACGCGCCTTTCCAGGAACACCGGCCGCCGGCGCGCGGGGGCCGTCTTACTGGCCTTCTTGCTGGCCGTCTTGCTGACGGTCTTGGCGCCAGCCTTGGCGCCAACCTTGGCGAGAGGTTTGGCTGCGACCGGCTTTTGCGGCGCGGCTTGCGCGGGCGGCGGCGCCGCAATCGCGACGGTCAGGTGGCTCGCAATCGCGAGCAGCCAAGCGTGACCAGGACGCACCCGCGGAGGTTATAGAGCGCGTGCTACCAGAGCAAGTTTCACAGCGGGCCTGTCGTCTGTCACTCGATCGACAAAAGGTGCAGGTCGAGCAGGTTCGAGCTGCCCGGGCCGCGCACCAGGCAGCCGAGGGCGGCAAGCGGCGTTGCGCTGTCGCAACGAACGAGCGCGCCCGCCGGATCAAGGCCGGCAGTTTGCGCGCGCGCCCAGGTGGTGCCATCGACGAAAGCGCCCGAGGCATCGCAGGCGCCGTCGCGATCGTCGGTGCCGGCGGCGAGGAAGGCGGCGCGCGGCAGGCCGGCGATCTCGCGCGCCATCATCAGGGCCAGGTGGGTGGCGCGACCACCGCTACCGTTTCCGGTGACCACGATGGCAGGCTCGCCGTTGCCGATAAGCACCCGTGCGGCGCCGCCCGAATTGGCTTCGTGACGTGCGCGCTCGCCATAGGCGGTCGCAAGTTCGGGCACCGCGGTCTCCGTGTTGGTGGCAAGCACCCCTGCGCGGCGTCCGCCGGCGGTGACGATGCGGCGGGCTTCCTCGGGCACGCGGTCGGGGCCGGCCAGCATGCGGAAGCTGACGTGCGCGAGGCGCGTGTCCCCGGCCTTGGGGGTTTCGGGCAGCCCACCTTCGGCGCCGCGGCGCAGGTGAGCGACAACCCGCGCGGGCGCATCGGGCGCCAGTCGCTGCACCAGCGCCAGCGCTTCGGCAAACGTGGTCGGGTCGGGCGCGAACGGCCCCGAGGCGATGGTGCCGGGATCGTCGCCGATCACGTCCGACAGCGCGAGCACCGTGGTGGGCGCGCGCGTGGCCAGGGCAAGTTGCCCGCCCTTGAGCGCCGACAGGTGCTTGCGGACAGTATTGAGCTCACCAATGTTGGCGCCGCTGCGCGCGACTGCGGTCGTGGTGGCACGCTTCTCCTCCAGCGTGAGATCACCCGCTGGAACCGCCAGCGCCGCCGACCCACCGCCCGAGATCAGGACCAGCAGCGGTTCCGTTGGCGTGAGGCCGGCCACGAAGGTCAGCGCCGCGCGGCCAGCCGCGACGCTGCGATCTGATGGGGTGGGGTGGTCAGAGACCAGCCCGGTCACGCCGGCCGTCAGGCGCGGATCGGCGGGGAAGCGGGTCGCAGGTGCGACCAGAAGTCCGTTCGCGATCCGATCCGTGCCAACCGTTGCGACAAGTCCCTCGTACATGGGAAACGCGACCTTGCCGATTGCGAGCACGCTGAGGCGCGGGCTTGCCACCAGATCCGGGTCAGCCGCCAGCGCTTGCTTGACCAGGATCGCGCCGTCCACGCGCCGGGCCACCTCGAGAAAAATCTCGACCAGTGATGCATGCAGTGGTCGCGTTGGTGTCATCTCGGATCGCTGCCGCGCGGCCGCGGGCCATTGAAACGGATCTGCGCGAAAAATGCCAGACGCGGTCGCAGCCATTCCAGCGTCGGCCGGGCGTAGCGCGTCTTCGCCAGCGACACGCCCAGCATCAGGAGGGTGAGCAGCGCGATCCATGCGGTCGCCCACGGAATGCTGAGCCCAGCGCGCAGCGCACGCGATACGCCGCCGTAGCACAGATCGACGTGGATCCAATAGATGAGCAGCGAGGTCTGTCCGAGCTGGCGCATCGGCGAGAAGCGCTTTCCCGAGATCCGCGTGACCGCCCAGGCCAGCGCCGCGGTGATGCCCAGGATGCCCAGACGGTAGAAGAACGAGCCCGGCCCCATCTGCTGCACCAGCTCGGACGGGTACCTGATGACGTAGGGATCGAGGCGGCGGATCAAGATCACGGTGCCGGTCATGGCGCCGCCAATCACGCCCGATAGCAAGAAGACCCGCGCCCGACCCGCGGCGTCGCGGCCGAAGCGTAGCCACAGGTGCCCTACCGCCACGCCGACCAGCATCCACGCCGCCCACGGGAACAAGGTGAACCATGCCATGGGACGCTGGCCGCCGAAGTACGACGACAGTGGGCGCGGTATCCACGCGGGAAAGTGGGCCGGGCCGATGACGGGGCCCAGGCCGACGAAGATCGCGACGGCGGCCAGCGACGCTGCGATCTGTGGGCGGCCCCGGCGCGGTGTGGCCACGAACGCCAGCACGATCAAGGAGGCGCCTATGCAGTTCAGGATGTCGACCCGAAACAGGGTCTCCCAGCTGCCGTGAAAGCCGGCCAGGGTGTATTCCTGCAAGCGAAACAGGTACGCGAGGCCTATCACCAGCAGGCCCCGTTTCCAGGTTTGCGCGCGCATGGAAGCGGGGGCGACGCCCTTGCGAAGCTGGCTCTCGAACTTGATAGCGGCGGCGACGCCAACCAGCAGCGGGAACATGCGCGACGGCAGGCCCGACAGGAACCGGATGGCGCCGTAGGCCGCGCCGACCTTCGCGTCGGGACGCAGCCAGGCATCGAAGCCGTGGGCCTGGATCATCAGCACCACCGCCAGGCCGCGCAGCCAGTCGATGGCATCGATACGCCCCGGTGTCGGAGCCGCGGCGGTGGTGGCGGGCGGCCGGTCCGGTGGCACGGCTTTTCAGAGTAGCATGGGCGCCGCGCATGCCTTCCGGACCATCAACGCCGTCGCAGACCATCACCCTCGCGTATTCGGTGGATGCCGACGACGCGTTCATGTTCCACGCGATCCGCATCGGCGCCATCGCTGCGCGCGGGTTGGCTTTCGAGCACCGCCGCGGCGACACGGCCGAACTGAACGCGCTGGCATTCGCAGGCGGCGCGGACGTGGTCGCCATCTCGCTGGGCGCTTACCCGCAGGTCGCGGATCGCTACTTGTTGTTGCCTCACGGTGCCTCGGTCGGGCGCGGCTTTGGGCCGGTGGTGGTGGCGAAGCGGCCGATGGCCCTGCACGAGCTGCGCGGCAAGCGCGTCGGCATCCCAGGTGCCACCACGACAGCCTGGCTTGTGCTGCGCTTGATGCAGGCCGGCCTTGTGCCGGTGGTGGTGCCCATCGCGCCGTTTTCGCGCGCGTTCGAGGCGCTCGACGCCGGCGAGATCGACGCCGCCCTGCTGATCCACGAGGGGCGCTTGCTGTACCAGGAGCGCGGCTACCACAAGGTCGCGGAACTGGGCGAGTGGTGGCATGGCGAGACCGGACTGCCGCTGCCGCTGGGTGTGAACGTGATCCGGCGCGCGTTGCCAGCCGCGATTCGGACGGCCGTGTCGGCGGTCCTGCGTGAGGCGATTGCCTGGGCGTTGCAGCACCGCGACCAGATCATCGCGGTGATCGCCGCCGAGGATCGTGGCGACGTCGCGCTGGCGCAGACCGCGTTGCTCGATCGCTACCTCGGCATGTATGCCAACCAGGACACCGCTTTGATGGCGCCCGACGTGCGCCGTGCCATCGACGAGGTGTTTCGCCGAGCGCGCGCCGCTGGGCTTCTGCCAGACGATGTCAGCGTCGGTTTTTGCGATTGACCGCGCCACGCGCCGCACGCTCGCGAACCCGCAACCAGGCGAACACGGCGTCGCAAGCGTGGCCTGCGGCGGCCTTGCCGTGGGCCAGCCATTCGCGGTGGGCGCGCGGGCCGACCCGGTTCGAGATACCGACCACGACGGCCGAGGGCAGACCGTGAAGTTCGGCCGCGCGCACAACACCGAAGGCTTCCAGGTTCTCGATGCGCCCCAGGTCTTGACTGAACAGTTGCGCCACCTCGGGGCCTTTTGTGATGCCGAGGGGACAGACTGCCTGGCTGATGATCGATTCACCCGAGGCGTCGCCGATGGCCATGCTGAGCGCGCCGCCCAGATCGACGCGGTCGCGCAGCGGGGGCGGGTAGTAGGCCTGGTCCCGGCACACCGCCGAGGACGCGAGTCTCACCACGTCGACCAGTGCAACGCTGCCCACGCGAAGGATCGGCTTCATGCCGGAGTAAGCGCCCGCGGTTCCCACCAGCACCACGGCCGCCGGTCGGGTGTCGGCAATGGCGCGCGTCGTGCCGATGCCGGCTTCGACCGAGCCGACTCCCACGGTGGCGAGGGTGACGTTCACGCGTGCCGCGGGCGAACTAGCCAGGCGCTGGTGCAGCCGGGCGAGCTCGGGCTCCCAGGCCGCCACGATCAACACGCGTCCGGTCGCGAACCTGGGCGCGGGCGCGGCCTTCGCGGCCACTGTCAGTAACCAAGCTGAGCTTGCCGGGGCTTGCCGTACTTGTCGGGAATGGTCGAGGGCAGCTTGCGGTCGCCGCCGACGCGTACTTGCAGTCCGCGCACGCCGTCAGCACTGACGGTCAACTTGTCCTTGAGCATCTTGGAGGAACCCTCGTGCCAGCCCGATAGCTCGTACTCACCGGGTGGCACACCCTTGATGGTGAAGGCACCGGTGGCGTCGGCCTGGCCATACCAGGGCGTATCGACGACCACGACGTAGCCGATCATCGACGCGTGGATATTGCACAGAAGCTGCACCGGGCCGGGGCTGGTGAAGGTGCGCGCGTAGGACTGGCCCTGCTTGTAGAGCCCGGCGTCGAAGTCGTTGGGGCGGGCCAGCGAGAAGACGTTGTGGAAGATCTCGTCCTGGTTCCTGAACTCGACCTTGGTTCCGACCGTGACCGGCAGGACCCGTGGCACGAAGGTCTTGTTGGTCTGGCTGACGACCTTGCCACGCGCGGGCGCCGGGCGTGGCGTGCGCCCGTCGGTGCGTCGCAGCCAGATCACGGTGCCGCCCGGACCGATGGCGCCGCCGCCCGCCACTGTGCCGACGATGGATACCGTCGCAGGCCCGGTCGGACGCGACTCGGGCGCGGGCGGCGTGGCACCTGGTGCCGAGGTCGCGACCGGGGGTGGAGGCACCTTGCTCTGCCCACCTGCGCGCTTGCGTGCCTCGACCGCGAACGGTCGCATGCTGCGGTCCACATCGGCCTCCAGGCGCGGCAAGCGCAAGAGCGCCTCCCAGTTGGAGGCGGCGGTTGCGAAGTCGCCGGCATCCCAGGCAGCCTTGCCGGCCAGCACCAGGCTGGTGATGGCGCCGTGGCGCTCGACAACACCGCGCACGGCCTCGCTCAGAGCCGCGCCGCCGCCATCCTGAGCTTGTGCAGGGGTGATGGTGGTGGTGGTGGCAGCGAGCGCGAGAAATCCGGCGATCGAAAGCAGACGTTGCAAGCTCATGGCGGCGGCAGTTTCGAGCACCAACGCGACGCCGTCAACGACCGGCGTGCCGACCGTGGCCGCGACGCCGATAATGGCCGTGGCGTGTACGTCTGGCGGCAGCGCGGGAACTGCGCTTTGATTGGGCCGCCCATGGTCTCCCCGTCTGATGGCGCTCGCTGACGGAGTTCGCGTGCCGCGCCCTCGCATCTCGATCGTCACGCCGTCGTTCAACCAGGCGCGCTTCATCGAGCGCACGATGCGCAGCGTGATCGACCAGCGCGGTGACTTCGATCTGGAGTACCACGTGATCGACGGCGGCAGCACCGACGGCACGCTGGACATCTTGCAGCGCCAGGACGCGCGCGTGACCTGGTCGAGTGAGGCGGACAAGGGGCAGGTCGACGCCATCAACAAGGGGCTGCGCGCAGCCACTGGCGACATCGTTGGCTGGGTGAACAGCGACGACATACTGCTGCCGGGTGCGCTAGCCAAGGTCGCCGCCGCTTTCACTGCTCACCCCGAGGCCGAGTGGTTGCATGGCCGCTGCGAGATCATCGACGTCGACGATCGCCCCCTGCGCGCCTGGGTCAGCTTGTACAAGCACATACGCGCGCGCCGGCACTCGTTCGACAACCTCATCACCGAGAACTACGTCAGCCAGATGACCGCGTTCTGGCGGCGTCGGGTGCACGACGAGGTCGGCTACCTCGACCCGACGCTGAAGCTGGCGTTCGACTACGAGTTCTGGCTGCGTCTGGCCCGGCGCGGCGCCCCGGTGTACCTGGAGGATCGCATCGCCTGCTTCCGCTGGTACGAGACCAGCAAGAGCGGCGCGAACTTCGCCGCCCAGTTCCGCGAGGACGCCGAGATCGCCGCCCGCCACGCGCCCCCGGGCAAGCCCTGGCTGCTCTGGCGCAAGCACGCCAAGAACGTCGCCATCGTCGGCATCTACCGCGCGATGGCACTCGGCCGAGCAGTGATGGGGGACAGGGGGCACTTGTAAGGATGCACACCCGTGGCGAGTAGCTCCCCGGTCCTCCACTTCACGCCGTCAAGTCCGCCAGGACGACGTCGCGAACCGTGTCCTCGAGCGAGCGCAGGGACAGCGCACCCACCAGGCCCACGAGCTTGCGCGGATCACCCACGAAGATCGGGGTCTCTCCGAGCCTTGCAGACGCTTGCTCCTTGAAGGACAGGCCCAGGCGCGGATGCTTGGCCTCCACAGCCTGCATGAGTACGCCGACCAGGGCCCGCATCGTCGTTCCGACCCCCGAACAGACGTTGACGATCTGCCCGGCCGCGCCCTCGCACCGGATCAGTCGCCAGAACAAACCCATGGCGTCCCGAACATCGATGAGATCGCGAACGCTACCCAGATCGCCCGTGACCAGTTCAGATCCGCCATTGCGCACCAGATCATTGATCCGGGCCACGAACTGTCCCAGGGCCAGCCACGCCGGCATTCCGGGGCCGATGATGTTGCTTGGGCGAGCCACCACAACCCGGCAGCCTTCACGCGAAAACTGTCGGGCTGCCACGGTCTGCGCCAGTTTGCTTGCGCCGTAGTGAGTGACTGGATTCGGTGCCCGACCCTCGGCCACTGGCACGTCGGCGGCCTGAACGATGCCGTATTCGGCCGCGGTTCCCACCAGCAGGCAGGCGGCCTGTGGATGAACCGCACCAATGGCTCCGAGCAGGTTCACGGCCGGCACGACGTTGACGCTGTACAACTCTTCGCCGTCGCTTGCCACCGCAGCGCCGGCGAGGTGAAACACCCAGTCGGGCCGCACGTCGGCGACGGTCTTGCGGACTGCCTCCCGATTGAACAGATCGCAGACGTGATACCGCTGCCCCGCTGGCGAGCGCCCCATGGTGTGGACCTCGATACCATCGGCGTCGAGCAGGTCGAGCAGGTGCGAACCGCAAAAACCCGATGCCCCGGTCACCAGTGCCCGCTGCATGACCACGAGTCAGACGTCAGGAAGAAACTCGGCCCGTCGTTCCTCGAAGATCTCGGTCGCTAGCTGGTAATCCTCGGGCCGGCCAATATCCAGCCAAAAACCATTCGGTCGGAAGCACTGAACCTGCTGCCCCGCTGCGACCAGCCGCTTGATCAGGTCCGGAATATCAAGGTACTGCCCGGGAACCACGTAAGGAAGGATCGCGGCCTTGCGAAAAACGTTGATACCCATGCTGACTTCGAAGGTGTGGGTTGGTTTTTCGACGTAGCCTTTGAGCCTGCCGGTTGCGTCGGCTTCGAGAACGCCAAAGTCGATCTTCGTTTCTCGGATATGGCTGCAGATGGTAGCCGCTGCCGGAGACGCCAGGTGCGTGGCAAACAGGCGTGCATAGTCGATGGTGGTGAGAAGGTCGCCATTCATGACCGCGAAGTTGTCTCCCAGGCGATCGAGGAGCAACCCGATCGGGCCAGCTGTGCCAAGTGGCTGATCCTCGAACGAGTAGCCGATGCGCAATCCGAGGCGTTCGCCCGACCCGAAGAACGCCTGGAACATCTGGGCCATGTGCCCGACCGCCAGCGTGACATCCTCGACTCCCGCCCGCTTGAGTTGCCTCAGGATCACCTCAAGGATCGGGTAGTCACCGATGGGCATGAGCGGCTTGGGGATGACCGTGGTGTAGGGCTTGAGCCTGGTGCCTTTCCCGCCTGCCAGAACCACGACCTGCATCGTCACTACCGCACGTACCGATCGGTCTGATAGTGCGCCAGGTGGGTTCGCACGAACTCGATGGTCCGCCCAAGCCCCTCCTTGAGAGAAGTTCGGGGCGCCCATCCCATCAGTTGACCCGCCTTGGCCCGGTCGCAAATGAGGTGCTTGACCTCGCTGGTGCCGGGCCGCACCCGCTGGGGATCGGTCACGATTGGTTTGTCGACGCCCATGAGATCGACAATCACGCGCGCCAGATCGCCGATGGTGATACCGAGGCCGTTGCCGGCGTTCACGACGTCGCCCAAAGCGGCATCACAGCCGGCGATAGCCAGGAAGGCGGCCGCGGTGTCCTCGACGAAGGTCAGATCGCGAACCGGATCGAGCGATCCCAGCTGGATGGCGGGCTCGGCCAGCGCCTGCATGATGATGGTCGGGATGACCGCCCGCGCGGATTGCCGGGGACCAAAAGTGTTGAAAGGCCGCAACGTCGCCACCGGGACATTGAAAGATCGGTGGTAACTCTCGGCGAGCTTGTCGGCGCCAATTTTGGACGCCGAGTAGGGTGATTGGCCCTGCAGAGGGTGCTTCTCGTCGATCGGCGAATACAGGGCGCTGCCGTATGTCTCGGAGGTGGAGGTCTGCACCAGGCGGGCGACACCATTGCGGCGGATGGCCTCCAGGATATTGAGGGTGCCTTCGACGTTGGTGCGAACGTAGCTCTGCGGGCTGGAGTACGAGTAGGGGATCGCAATCAGCGCCGCCAGATGGAACACGATGTCCTTGCCCCGCACCAGATCGAGCACGAAGAACGGATCCTCGATGGACCCAAACACCACCTCGATGGCCGCAAGCGTGGCCTTGGGCAGTCGTTCGAGGTTGCCTCGGTCGGCGCGGCCGTTGTAGCGGACCAGCGCGGTGACCTCGGCGCCAGCGGCCAGTAGCGCCTCGCACAGGTGGCTGCCTATGAAGCCGCCCGCTCCCGTCACCAGGACCTTCTTGCCAGCCAGGCTCACGGCTGCTCCAGCACGACGACGCAAGGGTTCCACAGCCAGGGCAGCAGCTTCTTGATCTTTTCCATGGTGCGAGGTCGATGGGCGGTGCGGCCGCGGGCTGCGCGCCGCGATCTTCTTGTCTAACTCTTTTCCATGTACGTCAAGGTCAAGTTCCGCGAATCGGACGCGGTGGCGCAGATGGACAACCGACACCATCTACGGCAGATTCCTCTCGCCTGACCCCCGCAAGCCCGATGATCACGATCACCAGAAATCCCGAGAAGCGTGAGCTGGCGGTGGGGATGCGTCGACGACCAGCACCTCCCCATCGCGGCGCAGGCAGGCTCTCGTGACCGCTGACAAGGATACGGCGCCCACGGGAGGCGCCCAGGACCCGTCCCACAAGCTCACGCTACTCGTGGTGATCCCCGCAAGGAATGAGGCCGAGCGAATTCCGCTGGTCTTGCGCAAGGTCAAGAGGGTGGTGCCGTGGGCCACCATCCTCGTGGTTGAGGACACTTCCACGGACGACACGGTGGCGGCCGCACGGGCTGAGGGCGCACTGGTGGCTTCGCTCCCCATCAACATCGGCTACGGGGGTGCGCTGCAAACCGGGTTCAAATATGCGTTGAGCCAGGGCTTCGAACGCGTGGTGACCCTGGACGCGGATGGCCAACACGATCCGGATGACATTCCGAAGCTGCTGGCGAAGCTTGACGAGAAGGGAGTGGACCTGGTTATCGGGTCGAGGTTTGTCGAAAATACCAACTACCAGACTGGCGGCATTCGGCGCCTGACCATGAAATTCTTTTCGGTTCTCACCAGCTATCTGGCCGGGCAAAAGGTGGCGGACACCACCTCAGGGTTTCAAGCCCTTGGGCGCATGGCCATTGGGCTGTTTGCCGAGATCTACCCCTCTGACTACCCCAATGCCGAGGTCATCGTCGACCTTGCCAGAAACGGTGGAAAGATCGCCGAGGTGTCGATCAAGGTTCATCCCAGGCTGGGTGGCACGTCCATGTTCAACCTCTGGCGTTCGTTTTACTATGTGGTCAAGATGAATCTGTCCATCTTGATGGTGTTGCTTCGCAAGAGAAGGCGCTGACCCATGACTCCTCAAGGCAGCATCATCGTTGGAATTCTGGTGCTGGTTCTGCTGGTGTTCATGCTCAACATGTTGCGGCGGCGCCGCATCAATGAAGAGGTCAGCCTCATCTGGATGTTTGCGTTCATTACCGTCATTCTGCTGGTGGGCGTTCCCGATCTGGCTGACGGCCTCACTCATTTGATTGGCGCGGTGGTTCCCGCTTCCGCTCTCACCCTGGTGGCGCTTGGCTTCATCGGCGTGATGTTGGTCTACACATCGGTGAAGCTGTCCAAGCTCACCGGCGAGGTGCGTGCCCTTGCACAGCAACAGGTGCTCAATCAGATAGAGCGTGAGGCACCCCGCAAAGCGGCGGCCAACAAGGTGAAGCAAGAGACTTCGGACCAGGGCTGAAGGCGCGGCACAGGCGAGCAATGCAGCCCATGACAGACGCCGAGTTACTGACCGGGCTGGAACGAATTGTCGGCCACGCGGGACTGGTGACCGATGCTGATGATTTGCAGACCTACCTGGTCGACTGGCGCGGGGCTTTTCGCGGTCGCTCGCCTTGCGTGGTGCGGCCGGCCAACGTCGCCGAGGCGTGCGCGGTGGTGGCCTTCCTGCACCAGCAAGGCCGGCCGGTCGTGCCCCAGGGTGGCAACACCGGCCTGTGCGGCGGCGCCACGCCTGATGAATCGGGGCGGCAGATCGTGGTCAGTTTGACTCGCATGGACCGGATCCGGCGCGTCGATCCGGACGACAACCTGCTGGTCGCCGAGGCCGGTTGCATCCTGACCAACGTGCAGGATGCCGCCGAAGCTGCCGGGCGGCTGTTCCCGTTGTCGCTTGCGGCCGAGGGTTCGGCGCGTATCGGCGGCCTGGTGTCGACCAACGCGGGCGGCACGGCGGTGTTGCGCTACGGGATGATGCGCGAGCTGGTGCTGGGGCTGGAGGTGGTGCTGCCGTCGGGCGAGCTGTTCGAGGGCTTGCGCGGGCTGCGCAAGGACAACACCGGCTACGATCTGAAGCAGGTGTTCATTGGCGCCGAGGGCACGCTGGGGCTGGTGACGGCGGCGACGCTGAAGCTGTTCCCGCGGCCGCGCGAGGTGGTCACCGCGCTGGTGGCGACGCCTGACATGGGGACGGCGGTGAAGCTGTTGCGCTTCATCCAGAGTGAGGCCGGCGACAACGTGACCACGTTCGAGATCATTGGCGAGACCGCATTTCGGATGTTGCTTGATCACACGCCCGAGTTGTCATCGCCGTTTGGGCACGTGCCCGCGTGCGCGGCGCTGGTCGAGGTGGCGAGCTTCTGGCGAGATTTCTCGCCGCGCGAGGCGTTCGAGGGTTGCCTGGCGCGCGCGGCCGAAGCCGGGCTTGCGCTGGAGGCGGTGGTGGCGTCGAGCGAGGCACAAGCCGAGGCGCTGTGGCGCCTGCGTGAGCAGATCCCCGAGGCCGAGAAGCGGGCCGGCGCCGC
The DNA here is from genome assembly GCA_031431215.1 of Myxococcales bacterium. Lineage (GTDB taxonomy): Bacteria > Myxococcota_A > Polyangia > Fen-1088 > Fen-1088 > JANPCZ01. The sequence goes on along the minus strand of JANPCZ010000189.1, from coordinate 66,659 downwards.
GGTCAAGCACGACATCAGCGTGACCCCGGCACGGATCCCGGCGTTTCTGGCCGCGATCGACGCCCGGGTTGCGGCCGAGCTGCCAGGCTCGACGGTGATCGTGTTCGGGCATCTGGGCGACGGCAGCTTGCATCTCAACGTTGCGCCACCGGGCCTCGGCCGGGGCCCGATCCCGCGGGGGTTGCGTGACCAGGTCTGGGCGCTGGTGCACGGCGAGATTGCCGCGTTCGAGGGCAGCATCAGCGCCGAGCACGGCATCGGCCAGCTCAAGCGCGACGAATTGTGGCGCTACCGGCCCGCGCTCGACCGGCGCCTGATGACCGGGCTCAAGCGCCTCATCGATCCCGACGGCACCATGAATCCGGGCAAGGTGATCTGAAGGGGGCATGATCGGCCCAGCGCCTGGGGTCGTGTAGTCTCGGCCCGTCATGTCGACGGGACTGGTTGCTCGCGCGGAATCGATCGCGACGCTTCAGGGCGCGCTTGCGCGGATGATTGAGGGGCGCGGGGGGCTCGTGCTGGTGCGCGGTGAGCCTGGGATCGGCAAGAGCGCCCTCGTGGGTGTCCTGGCAAACGAGGTCTCGGCCCAAGGCCTCTCGGTCGTCTCGGGGCGAGCTTGGGAGCTCGCCGAGGCCCCACCTTACTTCCCGCTCTGGCCGTGTCTTCGCTCGCTCGGAATCGCGACACCTGATGCGGGTGCCGATGTCTTTCGCCTGTGGGAAGAGGTCTTAGCTGCGCTCGCGCGCAGGTCGGCCGAGACACCGGTCGTGTGGATTCTCGAGGACATTCACGCCGCCGATCTCCAGACGCTCGATCTCCTCACGTTCCTCGCGCAGCCCCTGCACGCGCTGCGCGTTCTCGTCGTGGCGACCGCACGCAAACAAGATCCCCGGATTAACGAGCGCGCGAACCAGAGGCTGGTTCGGATGGCGCGTGATGGGCTCGACCTCGAGCTCGGGCCGCTGGGTGAAGCGGAGGTCGCCGTGCTCGCTGCGCGGATCCTCGGTCGGGCGCTGACCCCTGCCGCGACGAAGGAGCTGGCCGATCTCACCAACGGCAATCCACTCTTCGTCGTCGAGTGCGCCCGGGCTTTTCGCTCGGCTGGTGCGACGTCTCGCTCGGTCGTGAGCCTTCCGCCCACGGTGCGCCAGGTCGTGAACGAACGGGTCGCGCTGCTACCAGAGAAGACGAGGCGGACGCTCGCCGCAGCCGCCGTGCTCGGCCGGGAAGCCTCGGCGGCGCTGATTGCTCGGATGCTTCGGACGCTCCCGGCCAACGTCATCGACGCGATGCTCCCCGCGCTCGATGCCGGGATCGTGAGCGAGACGAGGCCGGGTCAATTCGCCTTCACGCACATCTTGGTGCGCGACGCGATCGACTCCGCGATCGCTCCTGCGGAGCGTGCTGGGCTCCATGCGGGCGCCGAGACCGCGCTCTGGTCCATCGGTGGTGAGGGAGCCGACGTCCTGGTCGAACGGGCGCGCCATGCGCTTGCCTCGATGCGAGTGGATGGGAGCGCCTTCGAGCTCGCCGGCCGAGCCGCGACGGTGCTCGAAGGGCTGGGCGCCTTCGATCGGGCGCTTGCGATGCATCAGCGAATCGACGAGGCCAGGCGCACAGGGTTGGGGCCGGCGGCACCGATGTCCGAACGACTGCATGTGGCACGCGTCGCACAGCAGGCTGGCCGTCATGCCGTGGGGCGACAGATCTGCGAGGAGGTCATTGACTGGGCCCGCACGAATCAAGACAGCGAGTTGCTTGCAGAGGCGGCTCTCGTGCTCGGCGCGGAGTTACGGCCAACCGTCGTCGACTCCGTCCTCGTCGCTGCCCTCGACGAGGCCCGCGTTGCGCTTGAAACCAAGGCAACCGCGATGCCCGGCGCGGTGCCTGATGCGCTCGTCTGCCGCGTCCTCGCGCGCCTTGCAGCTGCGCTCCAGCCCGCTCCGGATCCTCTCCCGCCGATTGCGATGGCGAACGATGCCATCGCGCGCGCACGTCGGCTCGGTGATGATGCGCTCATCCTCGATGTCCTGCACACCGCTTTGGCCGCGCTCATCGACTACACGCCTTCGTCCGATCGCCGTGATCTCCAACAGGAGATCTCCGACCGCGCGCTGCGTGCGCAAGATCTCCCGAAAGCGCTGAGAGCCCAGATCGTCCTCGCGAACGACCAGATTGAGGCAGGTGACTTTGCAGCCTGGGAGACGTCCGTCGATCAGGTCCTCCATCTGTCCGCCCGGGTCGGCCAGCCTCGTCATCGGTGGAAAGCTCTCCTGCTCGGGTCGATGCACAGTCTGGCTCGCGGCGAGGTGGCGACTGCTGATCGCTACGTGGTGGAGGTGCAGCAGCTCGCCGCTCTGACGGATGATCCGGCGCTGTTGCTCACGCTCAGCGCGCATCTGGGCGGACGCGCCAGACTCCTGCATCGCGACGATGAAATGCGCGAGCTCCTCGCCAACCTGGAGCGCTCCCTGGTCGGTGTCCCGGACGCACGCTTCGTGCTCGGAGGCATTGGCGCCGGCGTCCATGGGATGCTTGAGGATCATGACGGCGCGGCGAAGTCGCTCGCAATCATGAACGAGTGCAGCGTACCCGAAGAATTCGCCACGTTCTTCGATGCGGGGAAGGCTGAGGCCAGCGTGCTCGTCGGTGACCTGGTCGCCTGCGCGCGCATTCGCGAGAAGCTCGAGCCGCGTGCGAGCAGCCACGTTGTCGGTGGGATCGTGCAGCTCACCTACGATGGCCCGGTGCTCCGCGTCCTTGCGCTTCTGGATGGTGCGCTTGGCGATCACGACGCGGCGGATCGACGCATGCGCGAGGCGCTCGCTGTTGTGACGAAGGCTGGGTTTCGTGCATGGGTAGCGCAGCTTCACTACGACCTCGGCAAGGTCCTTCGCCGCGCTGGCAGGACGACTGAGGCCGCGCCTCATTTTTCGACCGCGGCGGAGCTCGCCGAAGAGATCGGCATGCCCGGCCTCGTCACACGCGCGCGTGCAGCCGCCGATGCGTTGGGCTCAGCTTCAGGCGAGCGATTCGTCTCTCGCCCTGTCGCATCGCCGACATCGCCGGTCGCGCTGGTGCGTGAAGGCGATACCTGGCGCGTCGAGTATGCCGGGCACGTCGTGCGCGTGAAGGACAACCGCGGCATCCAGCTCCTCGCCCGTCTCGTCGATCAGCCCGGCGAGGAGATCCACGTGCTCACCCTTGCGTCAGATGAAGCGAGCGCAAGCGTTCACGACACCGGAGGCGGCGCCGAGCTGCTCGATGCGCGGGCGCGGCGCGAGTACAAAGGGCGCCTTGATGATCTCGACGGCGATATCGCGGAGGCGAAGCGGCATGACGACGCCGGGCGACTCGAGACGCTGCGCCGCGAGAAGGATTCGCTCGAGTCCGAGCTGCGTCGCGCGTTCGGTCTCGATGGCAAGGCAAGAGCGTCAGGGTCAGCTTCCGAGCGGGCACGAGTGAACGTCCAGCGGCGCCTCAAGGACGCTATCGCCCGGATCGCCGAGCACGATCCGCACGCAGGTCGATTCTTCGAAAGATCCGTACGTACTGGAACTTACTGCCGATTCTTCGTGTAACGGCGCCCGGTTCGGACGATGGAACAACCGTTCCAGGGTTTGTTACGCCTCCAAAGGGAGGCCCACAATGGAACAGATTCTCGCTCTCTTCATCCCATCGACGTTCGTCCTGATGCTCGTAGCCGAGCGGCTGTTTCCTGGACGCCCGCTGCCCAAGGTCCGCTTCTGGCTCATCAAGGGCATCGTGTTTTTCGTGTTCACTGGCGCCGTAAACGCGATCATCCCTGCGCTGCTCGCGAAGTGGCTCGATGGACACACGCCGCTGCATCTGGCGGCGCTCGGCACAATACCTGGCGCGATCCTTGGCGCGCTCGTCGCGGATCTCATCGGCTACTGGAGCCATCGCACGATGCACAAGGTCCCGTTCCTGTGGCGCTGGTCGCATCAGGTGCATCACAGCGCGGAGCGCATGGACATCGCGGGGCTGGCATATACCCATCCCTTCGACACGCTCGCCAGCTTCGGGCTCACCGGCCTCGCGACGATGCTGCTCGGGCTCTCGCCGGACGCCGCCGCCCTTGCCGGCTTCCTCGGCTTCGCGACGGCGATCGTGCAGCACATGAACATCCGCACACCGCCCTGGCTCGGGTACATCGTTTCTCGTCCCGAGTCTCATGGCCTCCACCATGAGCGGGGCGTCCACGCGTACAACTACGCAGGCTTCCCGATCTGGGACATGCTCTTTCGCACGTTCCGCAACCCAACGTCATTCCCGACGCAGTACGGATTCTGGGAGGGCGCGTCATCGCGCCTGGGCTTGATGCTGATCGGACGCGACGTGGGTGAGCGTTAGCTCCGTCGCTCGACAAGCCCGTACCCAGGGCACGCCAACGGCCGGTGCGAGGCGCCTCACTGGTTCTCGTTGGCGGCTCTTCCCTTGCCAGCGGGCTTGTCGGTGCGCGGAAGAAATGGGACCAGCCCCTTCTTCTTCGACGACAGCTTCGGGTCACGCGCGAGGTTCTTCCATTCGTACGGGTCGGCCGCCTCGTCGTACAGCTCCTCGCCGCCGTCGGCGTAACGGATGTAGCGCCAGCCCTCGGAGCGGACCGCGTGGTTCTTGAAGCCGTGGGTGGTCACCGCCGGATCGGCCCAGGGTGCCTTCGGATTGGCCAGCAGCGCGCGGATGCTCTTGCCCTCGACGTGGCGGGGTGTGGCGATGCCGGCCAGATCGGTCAGCGTCGGGTAGATGCTCATGAAGTCGACGGTGCGGTCAGAGACGCCGTTCGGTTTCGTCACGCCGGGAGCGATCCAGACAAGCGGCGCGCGCGTCGCCTCTTCCCACAGCGTGAACTTGCGCCAGTGGCTCTTCTCGCCCAGGTGCCAGCCATGGTCGCCCCAGAGCACGACGATGGTGTTGTCCTTGTAGGCGGACTTTTCGAACGCATCGACCAACCGCCCGATCATGACATCGGCGTAGGTGATCGCAGCCAGGTAGCCCTGCACCGCCTCCTTCCAGCGGCCCGACTTCAGCATCGCGGCGTGGTCTCCTTCGGGCTTGGCCATCTTCACGCCGGCGGCTGGCATGTCGGCCAGATCATCTTCGCGGTACGGTGGCAGCTGGATATCCTTCAGCGGGTGCATGTCGTAATACTTGCGCGGCACGTTCCAGGGCATGTGCGGCTTGTGCAGCCCGACCGCCAGGAAGAATGGCTTGTCCTGTTTGCGGCCCAGCTGGTCGATCCCGTACTGGACGATCTTCCACTCGCGCAGGTCCTCGTCCTTCGCATCCAGCGGTGCGAACTTGATGCCGCCCACGCCGTCGTTTCCCGTGGGCTTGGGATCGCTGCCCTCGCTTTCGAGATAGTCGTCCCACTCGCCGGGACGCACGAAAGCCTCGTGGTAGATCTTTCCCGAGCCCATCACCTTGTAGCCGGCCTTGTGGAAGGTGGTGGTCAGCATCAGGTCCTGCGCGAGCGCGGGGCGCCAGTCGATGCTGTTGGCGTAGACGCCCGAGCTGGACGGGCGCAGACCCGACATCACCGCCGCGCGCGAGGGATTGCAGACCGGCGCCGCGCAGTAGCCGTGCGTGAAGCGCACGCCGCGCGCCGCCAGCCGGTCGAGGTTCGGCGTGATGGTTTGCTTGTTGCGGCCCAGATAGCCGACCCAGTGGTTCAGATCGTCAACGGCGATGAACAGCACGTTGGGACGATCGGCGGCACGGGCGTGCGAGGCCACGCAAACAAACACCAGCGCAAGGGTCCACTGCCATCGTCGGTTCATGCCGGTCTCCTGGTTTTGTGATCAAACAACGCGGCACCCTACCCGAGAAGGTCGGGGGATCCAGCCGCTCAGAACTTGTAGCGGGCGCCAATGCGCAGGCGCATGGGCGGCAGATAGCCGGTGGCCTGCTGGAATAGCGGCGTGTCCTGGGTCTCGACGCCGGTGACGGTGCGCAACGACAGGACATTCAACACGTCGACATAGGCCTCGAAGTTGACCCCCGTGATCGGCTTCAGGTTGGCGCGCAGCTGGACGTTCAGGTTCTGCTGGTCGGGCAAACGAATCGGTCGGTCGTCGGTGGGATCGTTGATGTTGTTACCCGGATTGATACCAGGCCGGGCACGGTAGTCGGCGAAACCGCCGGTCTGGGTGTTCCAGAATCGGCGCGAATAGGGCTGTCCCGAGGTGTAACGCCACTCGATGCCGGTCGTCAGCCACTTGGTGATCTGGTACACGGCCCGCGTGCGGACGGCGTGGCGTGCGTCATCACCTAGGTAGCTGTCGAGCAGATAGACATCGCGGCCCGGGATGTCACCGTACTCGTTGTCAAACCCTTGCTGCACCGTACCGTTGATCTGGGACCAGGTGTAAGCCGCGGTGAGCTTGAGCGCGCCTTCGCGCTTGTGCACCGTCGTGGTGACCCCGATGTAGCGTCGGCGCGCTTCCGGGGGCGTCTCAAGGTCGAGGACTGTCTGGGCGCGGCCGTTCTTGTAGCCACCGTCGGGATCCAGTTCGGTTCCCGAGTTGTTCCAGATCTTGTTGGTCTCGATCAGCTCGTACTGCCGGCTGAACTGGCGGTACACGAAGTCGGTCCCGATCCCGACGCCCTGGACGATCTCGCGTTCGACGCCCGCGGTGTACTCCCAGGTCCTCGGGATCTGCAGCGTCTCTCTGCAGGGACGCCCGAACTGGTCTTGCGCCGAGGCGCCGCAGGGTAGCCCGATGGTGCGCCCGGAGTCGCCACCTGAATAGGCGCAATCGGACGTGAAGGTCTGCGACGTGGCGTCCCAGTTGCATTTTCTCGTCACCCTGGAGCCGCCCACTTGCCGCGCTATCCCCAGGTTCTCGAGGTCGACCATGCTGCTGAAGCTGCCCCGTACGGCGGTGCGACCGTCATGAGTCGCATCCCATACCGCGGCTATGCTGGGCGCCAGTCCCTGCGCGTCTATCAAGGTATTGCCGAAGTTGTTGGAAGCGCGGCTGTATACCAAGCTCAAGCCAGGCGAAAGCGTGAAGTGCCGCGTGAGCCGCATGCTGTCGGAAAGGACAGCCACGTTCTTGGCGCTTCCACTGGCTGCGATGAAATAACCGTAGCGGGGGTCGCCGAGCCGCGGATCGTTGCTGAAGTATTCGGTGCGGCTGACGTTCACGTTGCCGTTGAGAACGATGCTCTGGTCGCCAGGCGTGGCCTGGGTAAAAGTGACCCGCTCGAAATAGTAGGTGTTCTGGAGCTTGACGTTGTGGTCGCCGAAAACCTTCGAGCTGCCGAACCACTCAAACTTGTTGATGAGCTCAAGGCTCTGCCGGAAGCGCTGGTCGTGGGTGTTGAAGTTCTGGAGGGTTTGACTGCGCGGGAACGACTGCGTGATGGGATAGATGTGGTCGCAGTCCTCGGGCGAAGTGCGGCAGCGTTCGGGCGCCCGTTCCATCCGGAAATCCTGCAAGGCGAACTGGCTGCGAAACAGCAGGGTGTCGGTCAACATCGACTCCCAGATGAGGCCTACCATGGCGTCTGCGTTGTCGACCTTGCCCTGCGCCTCCTGCTCGACCCCGAAGCCGCCGACGGTGTTCTTGGCGAAGTCACGGTTGAGCGTGACGATGGCCTGCGCCTTGTTGCGCGGGCTGACTTGCCAGGTGAATTTCACCGACCCGCGCACATTGCCAGACGAATTCTTGCGTGGGGTGGCGGCGATGCCGCTCGGGTCTTTCTCTCGCGTCGTCAGCTCGCTGCGGAACTCGATGTTGGCGAAGTACCACAGCCGGTCCTTGATGATCGGCCCCGAAAAATTCGGGTTCATGTAATAGACCCAGCCGTGATCGGTGTTGTCGATCGCATCGACCTTGAAGAAGCGCAAGTTGGTGTCCTCGGCGAACGCGTTCACGTCGAACTCGAACTTGTTGGACCCTGACTTGGTGACCATGCTGACCACGCCGCCCGGAGACGCCGCGCCCTCGGCGCCGTAACCGGCGGTCTGCACCTCGAACGCGGCCAGAGCCTTCATGGTGACCCTCTGGCCGCTCATGTAGAAGCCATCGACCAGGTACGCGGTCTGGTTGGGATTGCCACCGCGGATGCGCGCTTGATTGGCGTTGCCGCTGACCGCGCCCGGCACGCCACTGCCGACAAAGCTCTCGATCGCCGTCTTTTGATCGACCGGCAGGTTGTCAACGAACTCCTCGTCGTACACCTCCTTGACGGAGGAGGTTGTGGTACTGACGATGGGCGCCTTCTCGATGACCTTGACCTCTTCAAGTTGCTGGGACTCGACTTCCATCACCAGGTTGATCTCGGCCGATGAACTCACGCCCACCGCGATGTCCTTCTGAAGCACCGTCCGCAAGCCCTTGGCGCTGGCGCTGACCTCGAACGTGCCGGGCAGGAGGCCAACGAAACGGAAGAAGCCTTCATCGTTGGTGTAGGTGGTCTTGCCACCGCCGATCTGGGTGGCAGACGTGGTGACAATCTTGATGCCTTTCAGGGGCTGGCCGCCCTGGTCGAACACGTAACCGACGACACTGCCGGTGACCCCGCCCTGACCGAGCGCCAGCGTCGGCAGCGCGCAAACAGCTGCCACCACAAGAACTCGAGCGAACGAACGTAACATCAGTGACCTCACGGACCTGCAGGGTTGGGGAGAAAGGTCTAGTGCTTTCAAAACCACTTTTCGGCCCAGCAGTGGCGCGTCGGATGAAACGCGGCAGTTGTCATTCACCAAGAGCACTGATCGCAGACGATCGCGATTCGTGTTGGAGGGCTGTGCAAATTCTCTTCGGGGGGGATCCAGGCCGCTAGGCCTTCTTCTCTCTTGTGTATTCGTAGACTGGCTTGCCGAAGACGTCGCAGATCTTGAAGCGGATGTGCGCCTGGCCTTTCGTGCGGCCGGTCTCGATGTGCGCGAAGCCACCGGCGATCTTGTGGAAGCGGTGGTACTCGGGATCCTCACCCGGCGAGGTGCTGGTTCCCTTGGCGTGTGAGTCGCTGGCGGCGCCGACCGAGAACTCCTGCGTCCTGGTCTCGGGGTGGATCGAATGGTACTGCCAGTGGCGATCGCCGTTCATCACGAAAAAGCTGTCGCCGAGGTTCTTCTGCGCCCACTGCCGGAACTCGCGCCCCTCGGTGGCAAACGCGCTGTTGGAGTGGTTGTCGCGCTTGGCGCCGCGGTCGGGACCGACGATCGGCGTCGGGTTGACCAGGATCTTCCAGTCGGCATCGCTGGCCAGCAGCGAGTCTTCGAGCCACTTCTTCTGGGCCGCGCCCCACAACGTCTTGTTGGGTCCGTCGGGCATGGTGTTCTTGTCGCGAAAATCGCGGCCTTCGGTGAACCAGAGCTGCAGGGTCTTGCCCCAGCGTGCCGTGCGGTAGGTCTTGCCGCCCATCGGCACCTGCTCGCGGAAGGTGCGGATGCCGTCCTGCCAGCTCCACGGCTCCCAGCCACGCGGCACGGGCATCCCCGGGTACGAGTCGTTCCCCCAGGTGTCGTGATCATCCTTCTGCCAGTAGCCAGGCATCGCCAGCAGCGCCTTGATGTGGCGGGGGTGGCTGAACATACGCTGCCAGTGGAAGCGAGCCAGCTCGACGCTGGTGACGACCGGATCGTCGGCGTCGTAATAGACCACGTCGCCGGCGCTGATGAAGAAGCGCGGGTTCTTCCGCAGCATCGATTCGTAGATGTGGAAGCCCTCGGGGTGGTCCAGCTCTGAGTTCTTCTGGCAGGTGGTCATTGTGAAGTTGATCGGCGTCACGTCGCCGGCACGGGGCGCGGTGCGGAAGTGCCCCTCGAGTGGTGCCTGCAGCTTTCCGGCCGCGTCGCTGGTCTCGGCGCGGTAGTGATAGATGCGGTCGGGCGCGAGGTCGCCGATGTTGAACTGGTGGCTGAAGTCACGGTCCGGAACGACGTCTACCCAGTCCAGCGACTTGCCGTCCTTGAGATCCTCACGCGCGCCGATGGTGACGCGTACGCGGCCCCTGGCGCCGGGCGCGGACCCTACGAGTTCGCGCGTGGGCAAGTTCACCGGGTAAGGTTTCCGTTGGCCGTTACGCTCGATCCCGTCAGCTCGCCGCGCGTTCGCCTCTGTCGAGCGCATCCAGATGGTGGCCGAGCTGTCCGTTACCTCGCCCACCTTCACCCCGGTGGCCTGCCGGGACGCGGGATCGGCCGACGCGCGTGGCACCGCGAGAAGGCCGCTCGCACCGGCCGCAGAGGCCTTGATGAGGAAGTCGCGTCGATGCATCTTCAATGGAATCCTGCCCAGGTCTGTCCGCTACACGCCCAATACAATTGCCTCATTGTTCGCCGGATCGGGGTGCGGCAAGTCACTGGCCGCCATGTTGCTCGCTCGCTAGGCACCGTGCTTCAGGTGCACCAGCAGCACCTGGATGCGCGCGGGGTCCGCCTTGGTGCTCAAGTAGGTGGTCTCGGGCGCGCTCGCTCTTCGCCCTCACGCTCACCGTCACTCAACGAGCGCGGCGTCGCGGCCACGCGGCGGCGGTGTAACCTCGTCGCGTGGCGCCGCCCGAATCCGACCCCGAGCTGGCGCGGCAGCTTGCGACGATGACCTTGGCGCGGGTCGCGCCGGATGTGCCGGCGGCGTCGAGCCAGGCCGTGGTCTGGTGGAATGGGCTCCTTCGCCTCGGCATCGTGGCACCGCTGGTCGTGGTCCACGATCTTGGCTTCATCCTGCTGCGACGCGGACGCCGGATCGAGGGTGGCGCGGGGGTCATGGCTCGCTACGGGGCGCTGCTGGACAGCGCGGTGGCAGCGGCGGCGACCGAGGGCCTGGGCACGGCGGCGCTGCGCGACGATGTTGTCACCGTGCTTCTGGCTCGGCTGCTGGGCGACGTGGTCAGGCGGTGGCGCGTCGATGGGCCAGCGACGATGGCACAAGCTGCTCTGCCGCTGACATCGCCGCTCTATGGACAGGCGCCGGCGGCGCTTGCTGCCGCATGGCCGGTCGACTGGGCGTTGGCGTTGGTGCAGCGACTGCTCGATGACCAGGCGGGGTTGCTCGTGCGTCTGGAGCAACTTGAGGTCGCGCCGTTGCGCCTGCTTGGGCTGTTCCCGGCCGGCACGGCGCCGGTGGATCTGGCCGATCTGCTCGCGCTGGTCACCTCGGGCGCGGCGGTCGATGTCGCGGATTTCTCGCTCGCGCTTCTACCGACGCTGATGGAGACCAGGCGCCAATCGGCGTCGCAGCGCTTCGATATCGACGGTTACGCGGCGATCGAGAACCGCGGATCGATCGATACCCTGCTGCCGTCGGAGATCGCGCTGGACGCCGAGACGTTCGCCATGAAGGCGCTTTCGGGCGAGTTGCTGTACTACGCGCACGAGCGAGGGCAGGAGGGCACGCGCCGGTCACACGGCATCCTGATCGACGCCAGTGCCTCCATGCGCGGGGCGCGCGAGGTGTTCGCGCGGGGGCTCGCGCTGGCGCTGGCGAAAAAGTTGACCCTGCGCGGGGATGACACTTGGCTTGCGTACTTCGACAGCCGGCTGCACCGGCGCATGGCAGCCGCCGCTTTGGGCGGCAAGGACTTGCCGTACTTCCTGACCTTCCGTTCCGAGCGCGGCCGCAACTATGGCCGCGTGTTCACCGACGTCGAGGCGGAGGTGCGCCGGGCGCGTGCGCGCCGCGACTGCGAGGTAGCCATCACTTTCATCACCCACGCCGAATGCCATGCTCCGACGCCGATGATTGCGAAGCTGGCCGGCCAATGCCTGCTGTCCGCGGTGTTCGTGCTGCCGTCGCGGCCGCTGGCACTCGACTACCTGCCCTTGCTCCATCGCCATCACGTCGTCACCGCCGAGACGCTCGCGCGTCCAGCGGCCTCACGCCAGCGCGCGCTGCAGATCGTGGGCGATGTGACGGCAGCGGCGGGGGCGGGCATCGTCACCTGAGCGCGCGGATGATGGCACCCCGGCCACCAGCCCGACGGCCACGAGCTCGACAACCCAGTGCCGCCGCAACGTAGCGCCCGTCACAGCGTCGTGGCGCGGATGAAGGACGTTGAGTGCGGCGCACCCGGTGGCCCGAGCGATAGCAGCACCACCGGCGAGCCGGGCGGCAGGTGGCGCGCTGCGCTTTCGAGGGTCACGGTCGCCAGGTGATCCTCGTTGGTGTCGGCGGGCAGCAGCACGGTGTGCACGCCCCACAGCAGTTGCAGGCGGCGCACGGTCTCGGGGCGCTTGCTGAAGGACAAGATCGGGATGCGCGGGCGGAAGGCCGACAGGCGCTGCGCGGTGATGCCGGTCTTGGTCGGCGCCAGCAGGGCCGTCGCCTTCATGTTCTCGGCCAGCTGCACCGCCGCCTGCGCCAGTGCGTTCGCGCGCATGTCCGTCCCCGGTACCGCGCGGTGGGTGAGCAGAGGCTCGGTCTCGCGCAGGATGCGTTCCATCATCGCCACCACGCCTGCGGGATCGCGGCCGGCCGCGGTCTCCTCGGACAGCATGACGGCGTCGGTGCCGTCGAGAACTGCGTTGGCGACGTCGGTGACCTCGGCCCGTGTCGGCAGGCCGCTCGACACCATCGACACCAGCATCTGGGTCGCGGTGATAACGGGGCGACCGGCGGCGTTGGCGGCGTGGATCAGGCGCTTCTGCGCCGCGGGCACCCGCTCGATCGGGATCTCGACGCCCAGATCGCCGCGCGCCACCATGATGCCGTCGGACGCCGCGATGATGGCGTCCATGCGTTCAAGCGCTTGCTGCTTCTCGATCTTGGCGATGATGGGCAGGGCGCACAGCTGGCGCAGGGCTTTGATGTCGTCCTCGTGGCGCACGTACGACAGCGCGACATAGTCGGCGGCAAGTACATCGAGTGAAGCCAGATCGCGCCGGTCCTTCTCGGTCAGGCACGGCAGTTCCGACGTGTCGCCCGGCAGGTTGATGCCCTTGCGCGAACTCAGTGTTCCGCCGACCAGCACGACGCAGTGAACGTTGGCCCCGTCGAGGCCCAGGACCTTCATCAGCACGGCGCCGTCCGCCAGGTACACCGGATCTCCAGGGCGTACTCGTTGCGCGAACGCCGGATCGCCAACCAGCAGACCGCGTGGGCCCAGCACCACGTGCTCGTCACGCGCCACGATCACCGGCGCGGGCAAGTCACCAAGCCGCAGCTTGGGCCCGCCCAGATCCGCCAGCACGGCCACCTCGGGGTTGACAGCTCGAGCGCGCGCCACGCGCGGGGCCTGCTCGGCCGGCGTGCCGTGGGACAGGTTGACCCGCAGGACGTCGACCCCCTCGGCAAGCAGGCGCTCGATGGCCCCCGGAGGGTCCAGCGCGGGGCCCAGCGTGGCGACGACCTTGGTTCGAGTTTGGCCCACGGAAAGCCAGACACTACGCCCCCTTCAAGGGCAGGGCTTAAGGAATTTACGCACCCGTCCGATACCGAGGGCGTCGTCCACGACCCACCGAGCCAAACATGCAAACCCCAAGAGGCAACGGAGACACCTGGAGCATCGTTCTCGCCGCCGGCGACGGCACACGGCTCTTGTCGGTGACCGAGCGGCTCTACGGTGAGACGCGGCCCAAACAGTTCGCGGCGCTGCGCGGACGGCACTCTATGCTGCAGCAAACGGTCGGGCGGCTGCGTCGCCTGGTACGGCCCGAGCGCTCGGTCGTGGTTGTGGCCGAGCGCTGGCGATCACTAGCCGAGCAGCAGATGCGCATCTGCGGCGATGTCGATCTGGTGGCCCAGCCGCGCAACCTGGGCACCGGGCCTGGTGTCCTCTTGCCGCTGGCCAGGGTCATGGCACGGGCGCCCCAGGCCACGGTTATCGTCACGCCGTCGGATCACGATTTTCGCCGTCCCGATTTGTTCGTGGCGGCCCTGCCCGCAGCCATGCGCGTCGCCGAGCAGTCGGCGGCGGGCGTGTGTCTCGTGGCGGTGGAGGCCGAATCGGCTGCGACTGATCTAGGCTGGATCGTGCCAGGCCGGCCGATCGGCGACCGTGGAGCCGGCGCCGAGATTGCGGCATTCGTCGAGAAGCCGCCGGCGTCTGAAGCGACTGCCCTGCGCGCACGGGGCGGCGTGTGGAATACCTTCGTGCTGGTCGGACACGCCGATCGTTTGTGGGCCCTGGCGACGGCGGCGCTGCCGGCGCAGGCCCGCCTGTTCTCGACTTACCTGGCCGCCGTCGACACCGCCCGCGACCAAGAAACCCTGGCCGCCATCTACCCCGAGCTGACCTGCGCCGATTTTAGCCGCGACGTGCTCGCCAAGGCGACCGGCCTGGGCGTGCTGCCGGTGCGCGGCTGTGGCTGGTCCGACATGGGCACGCCGGCGCGCGTATTCGAGAGCCTCGATGGCACGCCGGAGCTTGCCGCTCTCAAGCGCCGGCTGGCTGCCGGCGGACCCTGGCACGACAGCTGGGGCCGGGGCCCGTCGCGCGCGACCGCGTGAGGGCGGGCCAGGCGCGCTAGACTCGCCCGGCCGCCATGGCCAGCCGCGAGGATGCCGATTTGCGGGAGCGCGCCGACCGCGCATTACGTGCGGGCAAGCCCGCTGAAGCGCTGCCGCTCTACGGCGCCCTGCTGCGGCAGGTGCGCACCTTCGAGCCGGGCCTGTACGAAGGCTGGCTTGAGGCGGCACTGACCGCGTACCAGCGTCTTGGGCGGAGCCGCGAGGCCGGATATGCACTGCTGGCGCTGCGACGCTTCTCGGATGCCGAGCGGCTGTTCGATCCGATCGCGGCGCCGGTCGAACGCGCCATCTGTGCATCCAAGCAGGGACGCCGCGTCGAGGCCGGTCGCGCTCTGGCGGCGGCGGGCCTGCGCTGTCTGGCCACGGTCGAATTCATCGCGGTGGGGGATGTCGCGGCGGCACGCCTGTTGTGGGAAGCGGTGGTGGCCGATCCGCGCCTGCGCGATCGGCCGTACGAGACCGCGCTCGCATACTTCAGCCTGGGGCAGGTGCTGCAGAAACTCGGCGACGAATTGGCTGCGCGCAAGGCATTTGTCCGGGCGCAACAGTTGCTCGAAGGGTTGGCCGACGACTTCGAGAGCCAGGGAGAGCGCGATCGCGCGCTCGATTGCACCTGGGTGTTGCTGCGGCTCGGGAAGGACACCGGCGCCTTCGAGAACGTCGCCGAGGGTTATCTGAACGCGATCCGGTTGCTCAAGGCGGCGGGCGAGCGCTATTTCGTGTTGCAGTACTACGAGGACTTCATCGAGCACGCCAGTCGGAGCCACGAGTGGCACGCGGCCGCGTTGCTGGCCGGCGAGGCGGCCGAGTTCAGCCAGGCGTCGGGGTTGGTGTTCGATCGCCACTACCGTCAGCGCGCCCTGGCGCTTTGGACCGAGGCTGCGCGTGAGAGCGCCGCCAACGGTGCGCCGGCGGAGGTTTCCGAGGCAGCGCTGTGCGGGGCGCTGGATGCGGCGGCCGGGATCAACGACACCGGCGCGGTCGGGCGCATCTACGCCGCCTTGGCCGTGTTGCCTCTGCCGGCAAAGAAGCAGCAGCGTTACCAGGAACGCGCGCGGCGGTATCCGCCGTCCGGTGAGCCGGGGTTACCGGGACCAGTGTTGCCCGAGCATCTGCGGCGGGGTGACGCCTACCAGGACGTGTGGCAACAGGACCTGATCGAGTGGGAGCTGGACGGCCGGCCGCTGCCGACGTTGGCCCTGGTCGCGGTCGAGCGCATCGATCACGCGCCGTTCGCGCGGCAGGCGCTGCGGGCGCTGCTGCACGCAGCGGCGCCCGAGTTCGCGCTGGAAGACGAGACCGCCGCTTCCGAGCTTGCCTTGCTGATGGGTGGAGTGCGCACCTACGAGGTGCTGCGGCCGCTTGAACGCTTGTTCGATCACCCGGCTGCACGCGTGCGGGCCGCTGTGCTAGCGGGCGTGGGGCTGGTGCCGTACCGGCGCAGCTTCGGTCTGGTGCGCCGGGGCATCGCCGACCCCGAGCCACTGGTGCGCGATGCCGCCCTGCGCGCGATGCGGGCGTTGCACATCCGCGATGGACTCGACACGCTCAAGCGTTTCTTCCGCGAGTCGCCCGACGATCAGGTGCGCTTCACCGCGATCGAGACCATTGCCGACATCGGCACACTGGAGGCGGGGCTGTTCCTGCTGGATGTCATCCGGCAAGAGCCGCCGTCGTTGCGTGAGCTGGCTGCCCGCCGCTTGCACTCTTTCCCCGCTGCCGAAGTGCTGCCGCTGGTCCGACAAGCCGCGATGGTCGAGAGCGGTCCGGTGCGCGACGCCCTTGACAGCGTGCTGGTCGGACTTGGCTAACCCGGATCGGGATGGCCACGCGCGCCGCGAGGCTAGCGTCCAGCGACCCGGGCTTCGAGATAGTGGACCTGGATACCGATGCGACGCTCGATGAACTCGAAGTCGTCGCGGTTCGAGGTCACCAGCAGGGCTCCCTTCCTCCGCACCGTCAAAGCCAGCAAGACGTCGTTCTGAAACTCGCGCCGCTTGTTCGTCTCCCACATCTGTTCGTCGCCCACATCACGAACGAGCTTCCCAGCTTGCCACCAGTCGCCGGGCGTGGGTTCCCAGATCTCGGCAGCGTGTCGAAACAGAGTCTCGACCGTGCGGCGTGCCGGTTGGGTGCGAGCGCCCCGTCGGAGCTCCGAAAGAACCACGGCAGACTGCCTGATGACGAACCCGCCGTGAATCCTGGCCAGCACCTCGGTGTGCAGTCCCTTTTCCCAGAAATCGATGTACACGTTGGTGTCGAGGAGCGCGACGTGCACAGGCGGTCCTTACGGCGTCGAGAAGCTGCCAGGAGGGAGACGGCCGCCGGTCCGCTGCATGAACCGCCACAGGGCTCGCATGCGCGCCACCTCGCGAAGCGCCCCTCGGATCGTCTCAGCGTCGGTGTGCGCCCCCAACGCCCGTCGCGCCTGCCGCAACTCGCCCTCATCAACGAAGAACGACTTTCGCTTCAGTTTCGCCTTCATATGCCTACGGTAGCATGAAAAGGCATACGTCCGACGCCCTTGCGGTCTGAGATTCAGGCCAGCAGTTTCTTCACGACCTCGCCGTGCACGTCGGTGAGGCGGAAGTCGCGGCCCTGAAAACGAAACGTCAGCTTGGTGTGATCGAAACCCAGTAGATGCAGCATGGTGGCGTGCAGATCGTGGATGTGCACGCGGTCCTCGACGACGTTGAAACCGAGATCGTCGGTGCGACCTAGGGTGATGCCAGGCTTGATGCCACCGCCCGCCATCCAGATGCTGAACGCTTTCGGGTGGTGGTCGCGGCCCATCGTGCGTTCGGCCATCGGATCCGACTCGACCATCGGGGTGCGGCCGAACTCGCCGCCCCACACGACCAGCGTGTCTTCCAGGAGGCCGCGCTGCTTGAGGTCCTTGATCAAGGCGGCAGACGCGCGATCGGTGAGCGCGGTCTGCTGCTTAATGCCCTTGACCACTTCGCTGTGATGATCCCACGCCTCGTGGCAGAGCTGCACGTAACGGACGCCGCGTTCGACCAGCCGGCGCGCCAGGAGGCAATTGTTCGCGAAGCTCGACTGGCCGGGTTGAGCGCCGTACATGTCGAGCGTCTCCTTCGATTCCTTGCCGAAGTCCATCAACTCGGGGCCGCTCTCCTGCATGCGGAACGCCATCTCGTACGAGTTGATGCGCGTCGCGATCTCGGGATCGCCCGTGATCGCGAGGTGGCCCTGGTTCAGGCGGCGCAGCGAGTCCAGACACTCGCGCTGCATCGGCCGGGTCACGCCGCGTGGGTTGGCCAGTGACAGGATCGGATCGCCGCTGCGGCGGAACGGCACGCCCTGGTGCACCGTGGGCAGGAAGCCGCAGCCCCAGTTGCCGGCGCCGCCGCTGGTACCGCCGCCAGATGACAGCACGACGAAGGCCGGCAGATTCTCGCTCTCGCTGCCCAGGCCATAGGTCGCCCACGCGCCGATGCTGGGCCGGCCGAACTGCTGCGCGCCCGTATTCAGGAAGATCTGGCCCGGGGCATGGTTGAAGGCATCCGTGACCATCGACCGCACGATGGCGATGTGGTCCGCGACCTCGCCCAGATGCGGCAGCGCTTCGGACAGCTCGGCGCCCGACTGGCCCTTCCTGTCGAACTTGAACGGCGACGCGAACAGCGCCGCGTCCGGCTTGATGAAGGCAAACTCTGCGCCCGCGAGCAGTTCCTTGGGCGCGCTCTTGCCGTCGTATTTGCGCAGCGCCGGCTTGTTGTCGAACAGATCAAGCTGGCTGGGCGCGCCGGCCTGAAAAAGAAAAATCACACGCTTGGCCTTGGCGGCGAAGTGGGGCGCTTTCGGCTTGAGCGGATCGCCGACTGCGCGGGCTGCCGCCATGGCACGATCAGCGCCCAGCAGCGACGTCAGGGCCATGCCGCCCAGGCCTACGCCACAGTCGCGGAAGAAGTGCCGGCGCGACAATAGCTTGCGCGTCTCGATGGCGATGTCGTCGGCGAAGGTCAGCATGTCGTCATCTCGGCTTTCTGGGCTCGCTCATTCCCGGGTGATGGTCTCGTCCATGTTGAGGATCACGCGCGCCACCATGGTCCACGGCGCCACCGCGTGCAGGTCGAGGCCGCCCGGCGGGTTGGCGGGATCGGCGGCGGCGACCAAGACGGCGCGAGCGGTGTCGCCCTTGAAGTGGCGTTGTCCCTTGGCCAGGAGCGATAGCAATTCGCGGGTCTCGGTGTCGGTCGGCTTGCGGCCGGTGGCGAGGCGGAAGCCGTGAACGACGCGCGCGCGATCGTCGTGACCACCTTCCTTGTACATGCGCAACGCGAACGCCTGCGCGTTCTCGTGGAAGGTCTCGTCGTTGAGCAAGGTCAGCGCCTGCAGCGGCGTGTTCGATCGAAGCCGGCGTGGGCACGAGAAGTCACCCGCGGGCGCATCGAACACCGCCAGGCTTGGGTACGGCACGGTGCGCTTCCAGAACGTGTACAAACCGCGCCGGTGGCGATCGGCACCGGTGCTGGTCTCCCAGGTCTGCGTGCCGTAGCCGAGCGCCATCACGCCGGCAGGAATCAAGGGAAACACGCTGGGCCCGCCGATCTTGTTCGAGAGCAATCCGCTGACCGACAGAAACACGTCGCGGACGGTTTCAGCCTCAACCCGCATGCGCGAGCCGCGCGCCAACCAGCGGTTGTAAGCGTCGCGCGCATAGAGGTCAGGCGACACCCGCGACGACTGCCGGTAGGTCGCCGACGACAGGATCAACCGGTGTAACTTCTTCCAGCTCCAGCCGCTGTCGCGGAATTCAGTGGCGAGCCAGTCGAGCAATTCAGGGTGAGACGCCGGCGGGGCGCGGGTACCGAGATCCTCGGGCGTCGCCACCAGGCCCTGGCCGAAGTACTGGTTCCAGACCCGGTTGACCATCACGCGCGCGGTGAGCGGATTCTTGCTGTCGACCAGCCAGCGGGCGAGGCCCAGGCGGTTGCGGGGCGCTTGCGCCGGGAACGGATGCAGCACCTCGGGCACGCCCGGGGTGACCACGTCGCCGGGCCGACGGAAATCGCCGCGCTTGAACATGCGGGTGACGCGCGGAGTTTCGCGCGTGGCCAGCGCCAGCGTGATCGGGCCGTACGGCCAGCCGGCGTAGACCTTGTCTATCTTCTCGCTCGCTTCGGCGAGACGCGGGTCGCTCTTGCGCCCGTCGCTGGTGCGGTACGCGGTCCACAGCGCGCGCTTCTGCTCGGCCGTGCGGCGCGCGGGCGGCACCGCCAGGATGGCGCGCGTGGCGGCCGGTAACGGATCGACCTCGGGCGCGGGATCGGTCGTGACCGACAGCCTGAAGCGCCCGATGGTCTTGCGGTTGCCGGCCTTCTGCGACAGCGTGACGGTGAGCTTGGTGCCGCCATCGAAGCCCACGGGCGCCGCCGTCCGGAACACCGCGCGGCGATCCTGATTGCGGCGGCCGGGACCCTGATCGTTGCTCCAGCCGGTCTGGTTGTCGCCGTCGATCGCGCGCTCGATCTCCATCCGATAGGTCTGGAAGTCCGCGCTGGCACTGGCCAGCGGCACCGGGCGCGGTTTTGCGTCCGGCGTGCTGGCGGGCGCGGCGTCGACCGCGAACTCGGTGAGAATCGCTGAGCCGTCGGCGTCGCGGCCGGGGCCCCCGCGCGGCAGCGTCGGGTCGGTCATGAGTTCCAGGCGGAACCCGGTGATGCCCTTGACCTTGGTTTGCGCGGTCACCACGTAGTTGCCCAGCAAAGAGCGATCGCCACGCGCGATGTACGACTGGTCGGGCAACTTCTCGAACTTGATGCCGAGGGCGCCGTAGATGCTGGTGTCGTCGAGCACCGTCCAGTGGCCCGTCTTGCCGGCGACCTGTCGTTCCCAGGTGCCCAGCTTGCGATCGAGATCGGCATCGTTGGCGGCGGCGGTCGCGCGCGCGGCGTCCTCGGCCTTGGCCACCGCGGCCAGGATCTCGGCGCGCTTACCGTCGATGGCGGGTGAGGTGACCTCTATTTCATTCTCGGAGTCGTTGTTCAGGAAGGCGAAGAACTCGTAGTACTCGCGGTGCGCGATGGGATCGAACTTGTGGGTGTGGCACTGCACGCAGTTGATGGTGAGGCCGAGCCAGGTCTTTCCGATGGCGTCGACGCGATCGATGATGCCCTCGATCCGGAATTGCTCGGGCTCGACGCCGCCTTCCTCGTTTAGCATCGAGTTGCGTAGGAACCCGGTGGCCACGCGCTGGTCGACGGTGGGGTGGGGCAACAGATCGCCCGCCAGCTGATCGATGGTGAAGCTGTCGAACGGCTGATCGCGGTTGAAGGCGTTGATGACCCAGTCGCGGTACGGCCAGATGTTGCGCCGGGAGTCCTTCTCGAAGCCGTTGGTGTCGGCGAATCGGGCCAGGTCCAGCCAGTGGCGGCCCCAGCGCTCACCATAGTGAGGTGACGCCAGCAGGCGTTCGACCATGCGCTGGTAGGCGTCGGGCGCGCGGTCGTTTGCAAAGGCGTCGATCTCGGCCAGCGTCGGCGGCAGGCCGGTGAGATCCAGGGTCGCGCGGCGAACCAGGGTCGCTCGCTCCGCTTCCGGCGACGGCGTGAAACCCTGCTTGACCATCGCCGCCAGAACGAAGTTGTCGATCGGATTGCGCGGCCAGCTCGCGTGCTTGCCGGCCGGTGGCGCGGGCGTCGTCGGCCGCACCGGCGCCTTGAACGACCAGTGGTCGACCTTCTGGCCGAATAGCTCGCCGGCTTTCAGGATCAAACCCGCGGGCCACTTCGCGCCCTGATCGATCCAGGCGCGCAGGATGCCGACCTGGTCGGCGGTCAGCGGCCGGCCCTTGCCATCGGGCGGCATCTCGGTGTCCGACACGCGCGCGGCATTGAGGACGACGGAACTCTTCGCGCTTGCGCCCGGCAGAATCGCGCGTCCCGAGTCGACATCGGCGAACGCGAGGTCCTGCTTGTGAAGGCGGTAGCTGCCCGAACCTTTCTTGTCGCCGTGGCACGACGTGCAGTTCGCCTCGAGGATCGGCTTCACGTCCTTGACGAAGTCGATGGTGCGAGTCGCGGGTGGCGGCAGCGGCTTTTCGTCAACGGCGCGCACGGTAGCGGGGGTGGCGGTCGCGACGAGGGCTAGGACCAGGGCTGCGGCTGCGGTCGCGGCAACGCGGCGGGGGGGCGCCGGCGGCTGGTCGCGCAAGCACGAATTCATGGCGGCGATTGTAGGCCCCAGGTGCCCGCGGCGGTAGTCGGAAGTGGCGGTAACAGGTGCGATGAGCACTGTGAGCTAAATCGATTGAGCGCATGGAATGTGGCTGATCTGCCGCGGAGTCCGTAGCAGGGTTGCCACACGTGTCGCCGTCAGCGTGCTGGCCGGACTTGGCTAACCCGGATCACCCGGCCGTGGCCCGGATCGTGTCCAGCAGGGCGTCGAGATCGGCGTCGCGGGTGAATGGGTTGAGCAGGGTCACGCGCAGGAAAACTCCGGCGGGCAGGCGGGTCTGGACCAGATGAAAGGCGCCCGATTCGACCACGCTCCGGCGGAGCCGAGACTGAAGATCGTCGAGGGCCTTGCCGGTGAAGCCAGCGCGCATGTGGCGAAAGCAAAGGATGTTGCACGCCGGCCGGATCGCCAGCTGGAAGTCGGGCGTCGCTGCGATGCGGTCGGCGAACCGCGCACACAGCGCGAACATGCCATCGACGTAGTCGGCAAAGAAACCCGGCCCGTGTGTGGTCAGCGCCGCGTACAGCTTGAGGCACATCATGGACTTGGTGCACTCGAGGGTCCGGTGGGCCGCGTTCCACCACTCGTCCTCGCGCCGGCCACCGGCGAACAGGTACGACGCTTCTTGCTTGAAAGCGTCGTACGAGCGGGCGCCATCGCGGAAGATCACGGTCGTTACCAGGGCCGGCATGAGCATCAGCTTGTGGGCGTCGAACACCACCGAGTCGGCGCGCCCGATGCCGTGCACGAGCGCGCGGTGCTGGGACGAAAACGCCGCCGGCCCGCCATGTGCGGCATCGACATGCAGCCACAGATCGTGAGCGGCGCAGAAGTCAGCGATCGCGTCCAGCGGATCGAAGGCACCGGTGGCGGTCGAGCCCGCGTTGGCGACCACGCCGATGACGGTCCGGCCCGCATCGCGCGCTCGACCGAGCGCTGCCGGCAGCGCATCGGCGCGCATGCGAAAGTCGTCGTCGACCGGCACCGGCCTCGCGGCCTCGCGCCCGAGGCCCATGATCTGGAGCGCACGGGCGAGCGAATAGTGCCCTTGTTCCGACACCAGGAACGAAAGCGGCGGTCCCGCCGCGACGCCACTCTGCCACGTGTCGATGGGCGCCTTGGCCTGGCGAGCCGCGAGCAGGGCGGTCAGGTTGCCCGCCGAGCCGCCCGAGGTGAAGACACCATCGGCGCCCCCGGGCATGCCCAGCGTGGCGGCCAGAAAGCGCACCAGGGTTCGTTCCATGGCGGTCGACGCCGGCCCCATCTCGTACACGGCCATGCCGTTGTTGAGCAACGATGAGACCAGGTCCGCGAGCGCCGCATCCGGCAGCGGCGAGGTCACCTGGTGTCCGACGTAGCGCGGGTGGTGTAGGTGGATCGACGCGGCGATCACACGGTCGAAAAGCTCAGGGGCTGTTCCGGGAGCCGGAAATGTCGCGGGCCACGCAGCGACCTGGGCCGCGGGGTCAAGCCATGGCAGCACGGGCATCCCTGCGCCCCCCGTAGCGCGTGCGAGGTAGTCAGCCAGGCGATCGATGATGGCGTGTCCGTCAGCGCGGAAGCGCTCGGGATCGAAGGCGGCACGTATACGATCGAGAGGATCCATGGCAGCCGAACATCACCACAGAGACGGCCTCGAATTCAATGTGAACCGCGGCGGCCACGTAGCAGGTGCACCCCGGGATGCTTACTTCAGGATCTACGTGGTTCCTTCGCTCGACCTTGTGGTGTACAAGATCGCCGGGTGGGGCGGATGGGCCCACGACACGTTTTTTCTGGACAAACCCTCGCACGTCGCGAAAAAGTGACCACCGGAGTTCACGACTTTGTACTTCAAGAGACCCGGCCTGTCGAAACGTCAGAAGGAACTCGCCCGCGGGGCGAAACTCAAGGATAAGGCAGAGCGCAAGGCGCTACGGCAGCGCGACAAATCGGATCGCTCTGAATCGGGGGAGGAAGAGGATCCGGACATCGCTGGCATCGTGCCCGGCCCGCAGCCCATAGAAGGTGCCGAGGAAGCCGTCGACGCCGCCAATGTCGTGGAGGTTCTCAAGGCCATCGGCGCCGGCGGACCGGCAGAGCAGGGCGCCCCAAGCGCCGAGGCCCCGAAGCCGCCCGCTGCCCCTCCTGGTCCCGCTGCCGGTGCCGGTCACGCTGCCGGTGCTGGTCCCGCTGCCGCTGCTGGCAAGCCACGCTGACCAGCGGCGCCAACCCTGAACTAGGCGGCCTCTTCGGCCTGGGCCTGGATTTTGTGAGCGTTCCGTATCGCTGGCGGTGGCTCGTGCAGGTCCCACACCAGGCCGACGACGGAGAACAGCTTGAGCACGTAGTGGGTGATGTCCATCTCCCACCAGAAGAAGCCTTGGCGCTCTGAGCGCTGGTAGTGGTGGTGGTTGTTGTGCCAGCCCTCGCCCAGGGTGATCGCCGCGATGAAGAAGCTGTTGCGGCTCTTGTCGCCGGTGCGATAGCGGGGCCGCCCGATCTGATGGGCCAGTGAGTTCACGGTGAAGGTGCCGTGCCACAGGAGGGTGGTTGATACGAAAAAGCCCCACATCAGAGCCTCACGGCCGCCCAGGACTTGCAGCAGAACCGCGAACGCGATGGCAGGCAGCAAGTAGTGGTTGTTCAGCCAGCGCAACTCCGGGTACTTCGCCAGATCCTTGATGTTGTCCCACTCGGTCGGCATGTAGCGCGTGACCAGGATCCAGCCCATGTGCGCCCAGGTGAAGCCGCGCTGGAAAGACGAGTGCACGTCCTGGGGCAGGTCAGAATATTTGTGGTGGTCCCGGTGATGGGCAGCCCACCACAAGGGCCCCTTCTGCACGCACAGAGTGCCCATCAGCGCGAACACGAACTGGAACCAGCGACTCGTCTTGAAAGATCGGTGCGACAGATAGCGGTGATACCCCGCCGTCAGCCAGAACATCCGGATCGCGTACAGGATCATCGCGAACCCGAACCAGCGCCAGGACCAGCCCAGCCAGAACGGCGTCACCACCGCGGCCACATGCACACCCCAGAAGGGGATGGTCTGGAACCATTCGAACTTCTCGCCGGCGAACGCCCCGCGGAAGAGCCGTCGCGGTTTCACGGCGATGGCAGAGCTGGGCTCAATTTCAGTTGCTTGGGTGGACATGGATCGGTGCTTTGCCTTTCGTTGCCAGAGAGCCCGCACAGGTCAAGGTAAGGCGCCGCAGGTCCCCGACAACGCCGGAGTGCTGTCAGAACCGCCGCCCTGCCGGGAAAGAGCGGCAGACTTACCAGCGGTTCCGACCGCCGCCACCACCACCACCACCACCACCACCACCACCACGCCTATCTCGGTCGCGACCGCCACCGCCACCGCCACCGCCACCGCCACCGTAGCCACCACCACCACCACCACCACGCTCCGTGCGCTCGCGCGCTTCGCTGACGTTGATGGCCCGGCCGCTGATCTCGCGCCCGGACAGAGACGCGATGGCCTTGCCGGCCTCTTCGTCGGTTGACATCTCGACAAAGGCGAAGCCGCGCGGCCGGCCGGTGTCGCGGTCGAGCACGACCTTCGCATCGACCACGTTGCCCGCTTCGCCGAATGCGTCGCGCAGTTCGGTTTCCGTCACAGTGTAGGCGAGGTTGCCCACGTACAGCCTTCTGCCCATGTCGTTGTCTCCTTCAACAGCCCAGTGGACAGCTGCGGTCCACGCGCATGCATCAGGGATGCAGGTGTCTCGTCCTCAAATGCCTAGCTCGCCGCAGAAACGGAAACGACATGAAAAGGACTGGCCGGGAAATTAGCAGGAACCGGGCGGGTGTCCAGACCAAACACACATGTAGCCAACGCAGTGACCCGGCTCAATTGCAGGCGCTGGGGCTACGGGTCCGACGTGCGCAGGCGTCCCAGCGCCCAGGTCGCGGCTTCACTGACGATGTCGCTGCCGTCGCTCGCCAGCGCTTGTAGCAGCGGCCGCGCGGTGGCGTCGCGGGCGGCACCGAGCGCGAGGGCAGCGTTTCTTCGCAAGCCGTCGTAACGAGCACGCGCCATCGCGGTGCCGGGCGCCAGTCGATCGTAGTCGTCGCGCGACAGGCCCGCGATTTCGGCAGCGGCCATCTGGCCAAGCGGGCGGGGCGCGAACCGAGGGTCCGCGGACGGCAGGCGGTCGTGGTTGAACGGACACACCTCCTGGCATACGTCGCAGCCGAACACGTGCCCACGCAACTTGGGGCGCAGGGGCAACGGCACGAAACCGTGGTTCTCGATGGTCTGGTACGACAGGCAACGGCGCGCATCGACCACGCCCGGTGACGGGAATGCGTTGGTCGGGCAGCCGCGCAGGCACGCCACGCAGTCGCCGCACAGGTTCTCGTGCGGACGATCGTAGGCCTCGACCGTTCGATCCATGAACATCACGCTCAAGGTGAGCCACGAGCCGTGCTGCCGATTGATGAGACACCCGTTCTTGCCGATGAAGCCTAGACCTGCGCGCTCGGCCCAGACCTTTTCCATCGCGACCCCGGTGTCCACGCACGCGTAGGTGGCCACCCCGGGAGCCAAGCCGAGCAAGCCGTGCCGCAGCTTCTTCATGCGATCGCGGTGGGCGTAGTGATAGTCGCGACCGCGTGCGTAGCGGGCCACCGGCGCCTTTTGATCGCCGGCGCGGAAGTACGGGATGCCGAGCGCGATCACGGTGCGTGCGCCCGGCAGCACCACCCGCGGATCAAGGCGTTCGTCGATGCGCTCACCCATCCACGCCATGTCAGCCGCGTGCCCGGCGGCGAGCCACGTGCGCAGTGGTCCATCGTCCAGGCGCGAGGCACGGGCCAGCCCCACAAGTGCAAAACCACAGGCGCGCGCCGCGTCTTTCACGGCAGCGGCCGGGATCTCGGCTGGCAGGGTCAGGGGCCCGGACATCGACCGAAAGATTGTGCTAGAAAGCGCGCGAACTGAAACGGAATCGGCGCACCGAAGCGCCGCACACGGGAGCAAAGACAATGGCCACGCGCATCGCAATCAACGGATTTGGTCGGATCGGGCGGCTCGTGTTTCGAGCCCTCTACTCGCAGGGCAGCTTCGGCAAGGACATTGAGGTCGTCGCGGTCGGCGACATCGTGCCGGCCGACAACCTGGCCTATCTGCTGAAGTACGATTCGACCCAGGGGCGCTTCGAAGGTGCCGTGTCGTCGAAGAAGTCGTCGCCCGACAAGGCGGAAGACGACGTGCTGGTGGTCGATGGCCACGACATCAAAGTGGTCAGCGCCAAGACCCCCAACGAGCTGCCGTGGCGCGAGTTGGGCATCGACATGGTGATCGAATCGACCGGGCTGTTCGTCGACAAGGAGAAGTGCGAAGGCCACATCAAGGCCGGCGCCAAGAAGGTCATCATCTCGGCGCCCGGCAAGAACGAGGACATCACCATCGTGATGGGCGTCAACCACGAGAACTACGATCCGACCAAGCACCACGTGGTGTCGAACGCGAGCTGCACGACCAACTGCCTGGCGCCGCTGGTCCACGTCCTTCTCAAGGAAGGGTTCGGCCTGGCCGAGGGCCTGATGACCACCATCCACAGCTACACCGCCACCCAGAAGGTGGTGGATGGCCCCTCGAAGAAGGATTGGAAAGGTGGCCGCAGCGCCGCCATCAACATCATCCCGTCGGGCACCGGCGCCGCGCGGGCCGTGGGGCTGGTGCTGCCCGCCGTGAAGGGCAAGCTGACCGGCATGGCGTTCCGCGTGCCGACGGCGACGGTGTCGGCGGTCGATCTCACCTTCAAGACCGAGAAGGCGACCAGCATCAAGGAGATCAACGCCGCCCTCCGCAAGGCCAGCGAGTCGTATCTCAAGGGCATTCTGGGCGTCACCACCGACGAGGTGGTGTCGAGCGACTTCATCCACGACGCGCGGTCCAGCATCTACGACGAGGGCAGCTCGATCGAACTGAACGCCAACTTCTTCAAGCTGGTGAGCTGGTACGACAACGAGTGGGGCTACTCGAATCGGGTGGTCGACCTGGTCAAGTACATGGCCCAGAAGGGTCTGTGATCGGGGGCCGGCGCGGCGTCACGGCCACCGCCCTGCTGGCAGCCACCCTGGCGCTGGTCGGGCCGGTGGCGCCACGCGCCGAAGACATCGGCGAGACCCAGCAGTCTTCCAACGAGGCGGCGATGCACCCGTCGCCTGAGCTTGCGCGCAAGCTCATCACCGTCGCGCCCGGGCTTCAAATCGACATCTGGGCGGCCGAGCCTTTGCTCGCGAATCCGGTCGCGTTTGGTCTGGACGAGCGG
Source organism: Myxococcales bacterium (assembly GCA_031431215.1). Lineage (GTDB taxonomy): Bacteria > Myxococcota_A > Polyangia > Fen-1088 > Fen-1088 > JANPCZ01. Next base: position 38,752 of record JANPCZ010000189.1, on the reverse strand, counting down.
GGCCGGGCCTATGTGGTCGAGACCTACCGACACAGCGAAGGTGGGCTCGACAACCGCGGCCGGCGCGGCTGGTTGAGCGAATCGTTCAAGAAGTCCGCCACGTCCGAACGGCTGGCCGGCATCGAGGACGAATTGCTCGATCGCGAGCTTGCCGCCCGCACGCTCGGCGACCGCGAGGCCATGGTCAAAGAGTTCATGGACCACGGTTTCATGACGAAGCACGCTGACCGGATCGTCGTGGTCGAGGATCGCAACGGCGACGGCAAGGCGGAGACTTCACGGGTTTTCGCGGGCGGATTCAACGGCCCTCTGGACGGCCTTGGCGCGTCGGTGCTGGCCCGCAAGGGCGACGTGTTCTTCACCGACATCCCCAGCTTGTGGCTGCTGCGCGACAATGATGGTGACGGCAAGGTCAATAGCAAGGCCGACACACGCCGGGCGTTGCACACGGGATTCGGGGTTCGTTACGCGTTTATTGGCCATGACCTGCATGGCTTGCGCATCGGCCCCGACGGGCGGCTGTACTTCACGGTCGGCGATCGCGGCGCCCACATTGATCTGGCGGACGGCCGCGCGCTTGCGTCACCGGAAAGCGGCGCGGTGTTTCGCTGCGAGCTCGACGGTTCAGGCCTGGAGATATTTTCCACCGGGCTGCGCAACCCGCAGGACCTGGTGTTCGACCAGTACGGCAACCTGTTCACCGGCGACAACAACTCGGACGGTGGTGACGAGGCCCGCTGGGTGTACCTGGTCGAGGGCGGCGACAGCGGCTGGCGCATCGGTTACCAGTACATCGAACAGCCGGTCGCGCGTGGGCCATGGAACGTCGAGAAGATGTGGCAGCCACACTGGGACGGGCAGCCGGCGCACTTGATCCCGCCGGTGAAGAACATCGGCAATGGACCGTCGGGGGTGGCGTATCACCCGGGCACCGGGCTCGGCAAGGAATTCGCCGGCCACTTCTTCCTGGTCGATTTCAAGGGCCAGCACAGCATCAGCGGTATTCACACCTTCACGCTCAAGCCGCAGGGTGCGGGCTTCGAGATGGTCAACCCGCGCCACTTCGCGTGGGGCCTGCTGGCGACCGACGCTGACTTCGGCCCCGACGGCGCGCTGTACGTGACCGACTGGGTGCAGGGTTGGCCCAAGCCGGGCAAGGGTCGCATCTGGCGCATCTCGGATCCGGCAGCCGCGAAGGATCCCGTGGTGGCCGGCACGCGGCGCTTGCTGGCCGATGGCATGGCCAAGCGATCCAACCTGGAGCTGGCCGCGCTGCTTGGGCACGCCGACATTCGTGTGCGACAGGAGGCGCAGTTCCAGCTGGTCGACGTGGGTGCCTACGGTCTGCTGAATCAAGCCGCGCGCGGCAGCTCGGATCGCCTGGCCCGCCTGCACGGCATCTGGGGACTGGGCCAACTCATGCGGCGGGCGGCCGCGAAGGAAGGCAAGCAGGGCGCTGCCTCGTCGACCGGCGGCGCGGTGGCCGAGACGCTTCTTGGACTCTTGCAGGACAAGGACGACGAAGTACGCGCCCAGGCGGTCAAGACCCTGGGCGACGGCAAGGTGACCCAGATGGTGGATGCTTTTGCCACCTTGCTGAAAGATCCGAGCCCGCGCGTGCGGTTCTTCGCGGCGCTGGGCATCGGCAGGATCGGCCGGCGCGAGGCCCTGCCCATCGTGACCGAGATGCTGCGCGAGAACGCCGATCGCGATCCGTATCTTCGCCACGCGGGCGTGATGGCTTTCGCCGGCGTCGCTGACGCTACGGCCATTGCCCAGGCGGCCAAGGATGCCTCACGCGCGGTACGCCTGGTGGCCCTGCTGGCGCTGCGCCGCCAACACGCGCCCGAGCTGCAGCAATTTCTGGCCGATCGCGATCCGATGCTGGTGCGCGAGGCCGCGCGGGCCATCAACGACGATCGCATCGACGATGCGGCCGACAAGCTGGCTGGCCTGAAGCTCGCTACCAAGCCGGATCCGGCGACCGCATGGCGGGTGGTCAACGCGAATTTTCGTGCCGGGACCAGCGACGGCGCGAAACGTCTTGCGGCGTTGACCACCCGAGCGGATCTGCCGCCGCAGATCCGGAGCGAGGCGGTCACGGCACTTGGCGATTGGACGACGCCGGGAAATCGCGACCGCGTCACCGGGCTTTTTCGGCCGCTGGCCCAGGGCGGGCCGGTGCGCGAGCCGGGACTCGCGGGCGCGGCGCTGGCACCGAAGCTTGCGGCGCTGCTGGCGGCCACCACACCCGAGCCGGTGCGGGCCGCAGCCATTGCAGCCACGCAGAAATTGAAGGTGGCGGTGGCGGCACCGCGCCTGGCGCAGCTGGTTGCCGATCGGAAGGGCGCGCCTCACCTGCGCCTCGCGGCTTTACGCGCGCTGGGCGACATCCGACCCGCGAGCCTGGCGGTCACCGTGAAGCGGGCAGCGGGCGATCCGGATCCGCGGGTGCGCACCCTTGCCTTGCGGCTACAGCTCGAACTCGATCCCGCGGGCGCACCCGCCCGGCTGCGCGAGGTGATGGCAGGCAGCAGCGTGGCCGACCAGCAAACCGCGGTTGCGGCCCTGGCGCGTGTGGCGCCCGAGAGTGCCGACCAGCTACTGGGCGAATGGATGGACGCAATGGACGCCGGCAAGTTACCGCCGGAGATCACGCTGGATCTGCTGGAGGCCGCCACCAAGAGCGCAGCTGCCGCCGTGAAGCAGAAGGTCGAACGCTTCGAGGCCCGGCGCCCGCAGGACGAACTTGGCCCGTACCGGGAGGCGCTGACGGGCGGATCGGTCGAGCAAGGGCGCAACATCTTTCTCAGGCGCGCGGAGGCGTCGTGCAAGCGCTGTCACAAGTTGGCCGGCGAGGGCGGCGACGTCGGCCCCGAGCTGGCGGGCGTGGCCAAGACGCGGTCGCGCGAGTACCTGCTGGCGTCGCTTGTGCTACCGAGTCGCGATTTCGCCCCGGGCTTCGAATCGGTCATCGTGACTGCGAAGGATGGATCCATCCACGGTGGCATCGTCAAGCGCGAGACCGACCTCGTGCTCGAGCTGCTGTCGCCCGAGAAGGGCGCCGACATCATGACCAAGGCCGACGTGAAGCTGCGCGAGCGCGGCGCCTCGGGAATGCCCGAGGGCTTCGGCCAGATTCTGTCCAAGCGCGACCTGCGCGATCTGGTCGAGTTCCTGTCGACCCTGCGGTAGTCGAGCGATGCCCGCGGAGCCACGCCAGGAAACGTTCGTGGTCGAGGCGGCAGACGCCGGCAAACGCCTCGATCAGTTGCTGGCGGCGCGCGTGCCGGGTTTGTCACGCAGGCAGGCGCGCGTGGTGTTGGATCTGGGCGGCGTCTTCGTGGGCGGCAAGCGCACCAAGGTCGCGGGTCTGACAGCGCGGGCAGGCGAGAAGATCGTCGTGCACCTGGGCGGGGCGCTGGCGCGCGCGACCCACGCCACCGGTCGCGTCGCGCGCTCGGCTGACGAGGCCAGGCTGCCGTCGTTCACGATCCTGTTCGAGGACGCTGACATCGTGGTGGTCGATAAGCCGGCCGGCCTGCTGACCGCGCCGACGCCCGAGAGCGATCGCAACAACCTGAGTAGTCTGCTGGCGCGGCGCAAGGATGCCGCGGGACCGATTTTCGTCGTGCACCGCCTTGACCTGCCGACCAGCGGCGTGGTGGTGTTCGCGAAGACCGACGAGGCCAATCGCGTCCTGGGCGAGCGCTTCCGCCTACACACCATCGGGCGCGAATATCTGGCGGTGGTGCGTGGGGCGGTGCGCGCTGACATCGAGCGGGTCGACGAGCCGGTGGAGGGACGGCCGGCGGTCACGCACCTGGCGATCGAGGAACGCTTGGGTGACGCCGCGACCGTGCTGCGCTGTCGCCTGGAAACCGGGCGCACGCACCAGATACGCGTTCACTGCCGGTCCATCGGCCACCCGGTGCTGGGCGACCGCAAGTACGGGACACCCGGCGGCTTCGATCCGCCACGCATGGCCCTGCACGCGACCCGACTTGGGTTCCCGCACCCACGCACGAACGAGCCGCTGGCCTTCGAGCGTCCCTGGCCCGAGGACATGGCGGTGTGGCTTGCGTCGCTGCCACGGTCACACCCGCCGGCTGCCGGGGCGGCACGGGCACGATGCTCTTGATACAATGCGTCCCTTGCTCCTCGACCTAAAGACAGTCTCGAAGATCTACCAGATGGGCGACACCACCGTGCACGCGCTGCGCGAGGTGGATCTGGGCATCGGAGCCGGTGAGATGGTGGCCGTCATGGGCGCATCCGGGTCCGGCAAGTCGACCTTGCTCAACATCGTGGGCACTCTCGACCGGCCGTCGTCCGGGGCCTATTCGCTTGACGGCCAGGACGTGGCCGCGCTGTCGGATCGGCAGCTGGCGCAGTTTCGCAACCGCAAGATTGGCTTCGTGTTCCAGCAGTTCAATCTGTTGCCTCGCTACAGCGCGGTGGCGAACGTCGAGCTCCCCATGCTGTACGGAGGCGTCAGCCGCGCGGATCGGCGCAAACGCGCGATAGCCGCTCTCGAACGGGTCGGGCTTGGCCATCGTATGACCCATCAGCCAAGCGAGCTATCAGGCGGGCAGCAGCAACGCGTCTCCATCGCTCGGTCGCTGGTTCAAAACCCTGTGCTGCTGCTGGCCGACGAGCCGACCGGCGCGCTCGACAGTGAGACCACGAGCCAGATCATGGATCTGTTTTGTGATCTGCACCGGGCCGGCATGACGGTGGTCATCGTGACCCACGAGGCCTCGGTCGCCGAGTATTGCGAACGCGTGGTGCGCTTCCGCGACGGCCGCATTCAGTCCGACGAGCGCAACACCGCCCGGCCCGTGCGTGCCAGTGCGGCAGGGGGCGCGGGCGCGATTATGCCGGCCGGCGGCGGTTCGGGGACTTCCGGGTGAGCGCCGATCCGACCGGCGACGGACCGCCGCGCCGGGGCTTCTTTCGCCGCAGTGGCAAGTGGCTACTCCTGCTGTTGCCGGTCGCCGCGGTCGGGCTGTTTCTGGTGCTCCGCCAGACGGCGGGTGGTGCCATCGGCAACCTCGACAAGGCGCTTGTGGCGACGGTCAGGCGCGCCGATCTCGAGGTGACGGTCCTGGAAACTGGACGGGTCGAGCCGCGCCTGCAAGCGCAGGTCAAGGGCCGCGTCGGTGGGCAGGTCATCGAAGTGACGGTGCAGGAGGGCGAGCAGGTCAAGAAGGGCCAGTTGCTTGTGCGCGTCGAACCCAACGACTACAAGCGCGATGTCGCGCGCGTGGAAGCCGACATCGCCCAGCAGCGGCAGATGCTGACTTTCGCCGAGTTGCAGCTGGCCCGGGCCGAGCGGGCGCGCGCGGTGCAGGTCTCGCCGGCGGCCGAGCTGGACCAGGCTCGGCACGAGGCCGCTATGGGCAAGGCGCGGCTGGCGGCGGGCCAGGTGGCGCTGGCGACGGCGCGCGATCGCCTGCGCTACACGCTCATCGAGTCACCGTTCGATGGCACTGTCATCCAGCGCAACATCCAGCCCGGTGAGGCCGTGGTGCCGGGCGTGACGTCGACCTTCGAGGGCAAGCCGTTGCTGGTCATCGCCGATCTGAGCACGTTGCTGGTCAAGATCGATCTCAACCAGATCGACGTGGCCAAGGTGCGCATGGGGCAACGGGCCGAGCTCTCGCTCGACGCGCTGCCGGGCAAGAAGTACACCGCCACGGTCACGCGGGTGGCGGCAGCGGCTGCGACCACCGCCAAGGGTGCGTCGTCGGGGCCGGACGCGTTTCCGGTCGAGGCCACGCTGGAAGCGCGACAGGATCTGTCCGAGATAAAGCCAGGCATGACCGCCGACGTGCGCGTCTTGATCGAGACGCGCAAGGGCGTTCTGTTGTTACCGATCGAGGCGCTGGTCAACGAGCGGGGGCGCAGCTTCGTCAGCCGTATCGAGGCCGGAGCCGGGCCACCTCGCACCACCCTGCGCGACGTGACCGTCGGCGCGCGCAACGATCGCGATGTCGAGATAAGCGCCGGCCTGACCGAGGGCGAGCGCGTGATGATCAAGCCCCCGGCTGCCTCCGAAATCAAGATGTGAGCCTGGCCGGCCTGGCATGTTCATCGAGCTTTTGCGCATCGGGATCGGCGCCATCACCGCGCACAAGTTCCGCTCGGCGCTGACCGTACTGTCCATCACCATCGGGGCGTTCTCGATCGTGTTGATGTCGTCACTGGCACGATCCGGCATCGTCACGCTGGCACGTGGCATCGAGGATCTGGGTGGGGCCCGCATGGTGGTGTTCTTTCCCAAAGCGCCCGAGAAGGCCGAGCGCAAGCTGTCGAGCTACGCCCGCGGCATCACATTGTCCGATGTCGAAGCGCTGCGCGGCCGGGTGCCGCACGTGCGCTACTTCGAGATGCACGCCAACCTGGGCGATCGCGACGTGCGCTTCGAGGGCCAGACACCGAAGCGCGCCGATCTCGTCGGCGGTAACTCGGATTTCTTGCCAGCATTCGCCATGCAACTGGCGGCCGGCCGTTCGGTCGGCAACGAGGATCTGCTGGGGCGGCGCCGGGTGGCCGTGCTGGGAAACGGGGTCGCGCTTGCCCTGTTTCCGTCCGCCCAGGAAGCGCTTGGCCGGATCGTGCGGGTCGGGGTCGAGAGCTACCGCGTGGTGGGCGTGACCGCCAAGGTCAAGCGCTTCGGTGTGAAGCTGGGCTTCGACTGGAACGACTTCGTCCTGGTCCCGGTGACAGCGACGGCGGGCGTGCAGGCCGGCAGCCTCCTGCTGGTCACCGACGACGTGAAGTCGAACGAGATCGCGAAGCGCATCGCATCGGTGATCCTCGCCGACCGCCACAACAAGGTCGATGACTTCCAGGCTTTCGACTTCGGGATTCTGACCGAGAAATTCAGCGCGGTGTTCCGCATCATGCAAGTGATCGTCGCATTCATCGCCAGCGTGGCGTTGCTGGTGGGCGGCATCGGGGTCATGAACATTCTGCTGGTGTCGGTCAGCGAGCGGGTGCGCGAGATCGGCATTCGCAAGGCCATGGGTGCTTCGGACGGCGCCATCGGGGCGCAATTCCTGTTCGAGTCGGCGTTGTTGTCGGGGCTAGGCGGCCTGACCGGGACTTTGATGGGCTGTGGCGCGGCGGTGGTGGCGGGGATCATCATTGCGCGCAAACAAGAAGTCTGGGTTTCAGTGATAGCGCCCGAGGCGGTGGTGGGCGCGTTGGCGGCCTCGATCCTCATCGGCGTGTTCTTCGGCCTGGTGCCGGCGCGCAAGGCGGGACGCTTACAGGTCGTCGACTGTCTGCGGGCGGCAGGGTAGGCGGGCGCACGCGATGTTGCTGCGGGAGACACTGCGCGGAGTTCTCGACGCCTTCCAGGCCAACCGCCTGCGTTTCGCGCTGACCCTCACCGGCGTGATCATCGGCTCGGCGTCGCTGGTTCTGCTGTCGGGCCTGCTCGAGGGCGGCAAGGAGGCGCTGGTGATGGCCTCGCAGCGGGCCGAGGAAGAGGATCTCATCGAGATACGCAGCCGCCGTGCGCCCGAAAAAGACCGCGGCCGCACCACGCGCGTCCTGGAAGAGGCCGACGCTGTGACTCTGGACGATTCCACCCTGCTTGGGGGCGCGCGCGTGGTCGGCCAGCGGCAGACCATGCAGACCGTGTACTGGAAGGGAAAGAAGAAGGCCGCGACCCTGGTCAGCGCCCGTTCGGACTCGCTCGATCTGTACCACCTGCGGCTCGAACGCGGCCGGTTCTTTGGCGAACAGGATCTGCTCTACCGGCGCAAGGTTGCGGTCATCGGCCATCGCTTGTGGGAGGAACTGTTCGACGGCGCAACCGCGCTCGATGGCATGGAGGTGAACACCGGTGGGCAACGCTTCGCCGTGATAGGCGTACTGGCGCACAAGCCATCCTTCGGTGGCGACGGGCCGTGGCAGTGGGACAGCCGCGTGCTGATACCCGACACCACGTTCGCGATTGTGTTGCCACCGCAGCAGGGCTCGCTGCGGCAGATCGAACGCTTGTTCTTGCGACTGGCCGACGTCGAATACTTGGCGTCACGCATGCAAGAGGTGCGGGCAGTGGCGCGCACGACGCTGCTGCGGCGTCACTACGGCGTCGAGAACTTCAAGGTCGGCGGCGGCGAGGAGGACGGCAAGGGCGAACTCATCATCGGCATCATTTCTTTGCTGGTGCTGACGACCGCCGTGATCTCGCTGGTGGTCGGCGGCATCAACGTCATGAACATCATGCTGGTCAGCGTGAACGAGCGCACGCGCGAGATTGGCATCCGCCGCGCGGTGGGCGCACCGCGGGCGCAGGTGCTGGCGCAGTTTCTGGCCGAGTCCACTCTGACCGCCGGCCTGGGCGGCGTCCTGGGCGTGGGCGGCGGCGTGGGCCTGACCTGGATCGCGACGCGCATCTTGGCGAAGATGGCCGGCGGCTGGACCTTCCACGTGGTGCCCTGGGCGCCGCCGCTGGCGCTGGGCGCCGCGATCCTGGTGGGCATTGTGTTCGGCATCTACCCCGCGTGGCGGGCGTCGCGGCTGCATCCGGTCGAGGCGCTGCGCTTCGAGTAACATCGCCGCTCATGCGCCTTGTGCAGGGGCTGGTCCGGGGATTGGTCGCGATCCTGGTGCGGCTCTTCTACCCGCGCATGGCGGTCGAGGGCGGCGCGCAGATCCCGGGCTCGGGGCCGGTCATCTTCGTGCTCAATCACCCCAACGGACTCCTGGATCCGCTGGTGCTGTGGCTCGCGGTGGGTCGCCCGGTACGCTTCCTTGCCAAAAATACGATGTTTGGCAACCCATTGGGTCGGCTGGCCATGACTGCTTTCGGCAGCATCCCGGTCTACCGACAGCGCGATGTTGCGCCGGGCGCGGCCAGCACGCCGCAATCGAGCGCTGTCCGCAACGAGCAGAGTTTCGCCGTGTGCCGGCAAGCGCTGGCGCGCGGCGAGTGGATGGCGCTGTTTCCCGAAGGTACATCGCATTCGGATCCACAACTCAAGCCGCTCAAGACCGGCGCCGCTCGCATCGCGCTGTCGGCCGAACGCGAGTATGGCGACACGCACGGCACCGCGCTTGGCGTGACCATCATTCCGGTGGGGCTTGAGTACGAACGCAAGGCGCGCTTCCGGTCGGGTGTGTTGCTCCTGGTCGGCTCACCGCTGGCGGTGACGCCACGGCTGCCCGGGTACATGTCCGATGAGCGATCGGCCGTCGAAGCGCTGACCGATGACATCCGTGCGGCTCTGGACGAGGTCGTGTTGCAGGCCGAGACGCGTGATCTGCTCGCCGGAGTCGAGCGGGTGGCGTCGTGGACCGTCGGCGACGAAGGCAACGCAGCCGATATAGCGGCCCATAACCGGCGTGCGCGCCAGATGCTGGACGGGTACCGTGCCCTCGCCAAGCGGGATCCCGCGCGGGTCGAGCTGATCGCCGCCGACGCCCGCGACTACGCGCGCACCCTGCGCCGTCTGGGCGTGCGCGATCCCTGGGCGCTGGAGTTCGAAGTGGTCAGCCCGGCGCGCGCAATACGTGCCGCTGCCGGGTTGGCCGTGACCGCACCGGTGGCACTGGTGGGTGCGTTGCTGGGCTGGCTGCCGTACCGGCTGGCGGTGCCGGCGGCGGCGCGGATCACCAGCGAAGAGGATCTGGAGGGCACTGTGAAGTTGCTGGTCGGATCGCTGTTCCTGCTGCTCGCCTGGCTGGGCGAAGCGGCGCTCGCTGGGTTTGTGTTCGCGCCCGCCTGGGCGCTGCTGCCGCTGGTCGTGGGCCCGGCCGCCGGCTACGTCGCGCTTCGTTTCGACGAGGCCTGGTCAGACACCCGCGAGGCCCTGCGCCACGTGTGGCTGCGCGCGGTTCACTTCGACAAGATCCGCCGGCTCGCCGACCACCGGCGCGCCCTGGCCGACGACATCGCCCGGGCGCTCGCCGAGCTTGCCCCGTGAAGCCTGCAGGACGACACAACGGCGGGCCCATGCTCGCCGCCGAGACCGAAGCGGGCCTGGGGCGTCTGTCCATCGAGCACCAAGCAGAGCCCGCTGGCGCATCACCCTTGACCAACTTGACCAAGTTGACCAACTTGACCAACTTGACCAACCAAACCCTCTGCCACATTCGAGGCATGTCGACGAAGTTGAATCTGTACGCGGCCAAGACTCAGCTTTCGGCGCTGGTCGAGCGAGCCGCCGGTGGCGAGGAGTTCATCATCGCCAAGGCGGAAAAACCACTGGCCCGCCTGGGGCCCGTGCGCGTGAAACGCACGCCGCGAAGATTCGGCGCGTGGAAGGGCAAGATCCGCATCGCCGCGGATTTCGACGCGCCGCTGCCCCCGGAGATCCTCGCTGCGTTCGCAGGCCGTTCGTGAGGTTCCTCCTCGACACGCACGTGGCTCTCTGGCTGCGCGCGTAGTCGATGCGCTGGGCGACCAGCGCCAGGTCGCCGAGGTGAACGTAGGTGCTCGTCGGCGCTGTTGTGCGGTATATTCGGCGGTATGCGGCTCAAGACATCTGTCACCCTTCCCGAGGACCTGCTGCGGTACCTGGACCGTATCGGCGGAGGCCGAACCAACCGCTCGCGCCTGATCGAACAGGCGGTACGCGATCTCATCGAGAACCGGCTCAGGGCCGAACGCGACGCCCGCGACCTCGATATCCTCAACCGACACGCCGATCGTCTCAACGTCGAGGCCGACGACGTGCTCAAGTACCAGGTGAAGATTTGAAGCGTGGCGACCTGTACCGCATCCGAAAACCGAAAGGCGACACCAAAAATCAGCGCGTGTTCGTGGTTGTGAGCCGGCAGATATTGATCGATTCCCGCTACTCGACCGTGATCTGTGCGCCGGTCTATTCGAGACGCGACGGCCTGGCGACCCAGGTGGACGTGGGCGTCGAGTCGGGCCTCAAGCACGATTCGGCCATTCACTGCGATGAACTCGTGAGTCTTCCCAAGAACGCAATCACCGACTATGTCGGAGCGCTGACGCTGCCGGCGCGCCAGGCCTTGAAGGCGGCGCTTCGCGTCGCCCTGGACGTGGAATGAGTTCCGTCCCGAATCTGCCCCGCCCGACCCACCAGAACACGGCCGGCGCGCAGGCTGGGCGCACCCGCGTGTGGCTGACCTGGGACATGTCAGCAGCTACGCGCTCTGCCGCTGGGGCGTGCGTTGCGGCAAAAGCAAGCCGCGAACCGAGATGTCCTCGTCGAGCCTGTCCCAGTGGATCCCGATACCGTGGCCCACGAGCCGCCAATCGGCTAAATCCTCGGCCGTGGCGTCTCTTAGCCTGTCAAACCACTCGAGTGGTACGGCGACCCTCCGGCCGTCTTCCAGGTGGACGACAAGATCACCATCGACGAACTCGACGCGCAGGGCTCGAGGCTGCTCAGGTGCCGAAATGCTCACGCCATTTCTCCAAGAAGTCCAGTCGGTGCTGGATGACCAAAAGTCTAGCGCGTCTGAGTTCCTGAGTCTTCAGATCCTTGGCGTCGGCCAGGCCGACCGGATCCAGCCAGTACTTGGCGTAGCCGTTGCCGTACTCAACGTGGATGTGCGGCGGCTCAGTTCCCTCGTTGCTGAAGAAGAAGAATCGAAATCCATCGGCGAGCAGCACCGTCGGCACGGCCTGACCGTAGCACACCGTCGGCGCTGGGCCTCCGGGGAGCTGCCCGCCCGCCCGGCGCTACCGGTAGTCCATGGTCACGGTGAGCCGTGGACGTGGTCGCGCCCGATACCGGCGCGGCGGCGGAACCCGCGCGTCTGCCCGCGTGCACCGCGCCCATCGCCGCCGCCTTCACCCGCGCCGCCATAGCGCCCCCATGGGCGGACTCGGGCGCGTACCGCGCGTCCACGCCCAAGGCCATGGACGAGCTCGCCGCCTCGATCACCACCGCGGGCCGGGGCGACGGCGCCGCTGCGCTCGCCGCGGCCGCGAAGGCCGAGTACACGCTGTGCCGCGGAGGTGGAAGTGAGGCCGACGACCCTGTGGCGGCCGGCTCGGTCCGGGACCGGACATGCGCTGCTCGCCGTCCGCGAAGGCGAGGCGCGCGCGCTCATCATCGAGGCGCCACACCCGTTCTTCGACACCGGCACGCTGGAGGAGTCGACGGTGATCTTCGCAAGGGTCAGGGCGCGGGCGTTGCTCGCCAGCGGAACCCACCCCTGTGCGCTCGCGCGTCCGTCTGGATGCGACGGCACCACCGACGCGTGCGCGCCCGACGAGAGCGTGCGCGAGTCGGACATGGCCCACAGCACGAACACGCTGTTCCAGGCCGCCTGCCGCGCGCTCGCCGCGCTCGCTCCGACCGCGCTGGTGTTGTCGATGCACGGCATGGTCGACCCGGGCGTGTCACTGTCTGACGGCACCACGGCCGACACCCACGCCAACGCCACCATCGCCCACTTCGCCGCGGCGCTTTCGCCTCCGCGAGGCGGGCTCAAAAAGGACGGCCGGCGTTTTCATGTAGAGGGAACCGCTGCGTTCGATTGCCAGGCGCCTTCCGTCAGACGGCGTGGCCGCCGAACGACCGCCACCTCGACAGCGGTGCCTATGGTGGGGCGCGCGGTGCCAGAACCAGAGGGATACCCGGGATCACCACCCGAGAGGATGCGGCGCAGGCTTCTGCGCCCTGGCAACGGACTATCTCGACAGTCGCGGTGTCAAGTCCCATCGCCAGGTCGCCTCGCGCCTCGCACGACGGCCCGTCACCGCAATAGTCCTCCGTCGCGAGAAACCTGGCGGTCAAGGGGTGGTCCGAGACGGACACAAATGCCGATCCCCTGGCAGGAGGGTTGGCGCTCCAGATCATGGTGAGCGATGGGACGTTCGGTCCGCGATTGACATTGCCAGGTGCCCTGGACCCACGACCGTCAGCGGCGGCCGCGGCACCACCGACAAGGGAAACTCCTTGTCGAGGGGAACTGTCCCGCCTGGCAGGACGTCGCCCAGAGTGATGTCCACATAGGGGACCACGTGCTTGGCCGTCAGGGTCATGCGACTCCTTCGATCGCGGTCTTCCAGGTCAAGGTGGTCTCGATGGGCGCGGTCGGAATCCAGGCGGTGATATCACCCACCCAGTGTCCGCCCAGGCACTGGCCGCAGTCGGCGTGCTCCGCGTAACTACCGAAACTACACTGGACCTGCCCACCTGCCCACGTCGGAGTAAGGGCGATGTCACCGAAGCGCGCCTCCACATCAAGCAGCGGGCAGTCCCCACGGAGCCGCTTTCCCTCCGCACCATGTTTGAGGGTTACGATGACGGCGGTCTTCTTTTGATCCACTCGCGCCACGACGAAGGACAACCTCGGGTCGGACAAATTCGCAAGCGCGGTGGGTTTTCCGTCCGATCCACATCCCGATGTCATGGAAAAGAGGGTCGAAAAGGCGAGCATCGCTGCCCGCACCATGCGTTCATTCCGTATCGCCATTCGTTTCCCAACGATACTGTCGTTCGGGGCGCGTAGGCGAAACAGACGGGGGGCGTGGCCCGGAAGGCCGTGGGGAATGGCCGAGCGACGGGAACGCGGGCCGTGGTAGCAGCGAACGGCGGCAGGCGGGATCGTGCGGCGCAGAAGCTGAGCCCAAGGCAGGTACTTGCATCCGTCGAGATCTCCGCCCCGCTCCCTGAGCGGAGTTGAAAATTACGCGGCCCTGCGCCACCTGTGGCTGCGCGCGGTTCACTTCGACAAGATTCGCCGACTCGCTGACCACCGCCGCGCCCTGGCCGACGACATTGCCCGGGCGCTCGCCGAGATTGCCCCGTGAAACCCACCAGGCGCGGCTACGTCGCCCGTTCGATAAGCCCCGCCGCGCCCATGCCGCCGCCCACGCACATCGTGATGACCGCGTAGCGGCCCTTGCGGCGTTCAAGTTCGTGCAGCGCGGTCGCGATCTGCCGCGCACCTGTGCAGCCAAGCGGGTGCCCGAGGGCGATGGCGCCGCCGTTCACATTCAGTCGCTCGGCCGGCAGTGCCAGCTCGCGCGCGCAATACACCGCCTGCGACGCGAACGCCTCGTTGACCTCGAACAGATCGATCTGGTCGAGGGTCAGGCCGGCCTTGGCCAGCAGCTTGCGCACCGCCGGCACGGGGCCGGTGCCCATGATGGCCGGAGCCACGCCGGCGACCGCGAAGGCGCGAAAGTACCCGCGAATCTTCTTGCCGGTCGCCTGCGCGCGATCGGCCGCCATCAGGACCATCGCGGCGGCGCCGTCGTTCAAGGGCGACGAGTTGCCGGCGGTCACGCTGCCGGTCGGATCGAAAACCGCCTTCAGCGCCGCCAGCTTCTCGATTGTGGTGTCCGCGCGCGGGCCCTCGTCGCGATCGACCAGCACGTCCTTCCATGCACCGTCCTCGAATACCCGTGTCTTCACCGGTAGGACCTCGGTGGCAAACCTTCCCTCGCTCCAGGCGGCGACGGCGCGCTGGTGGCTGCGCAAGGCGAACTCGTCCTGAAGGGCGCGCTCGACGCCGAACTGGCGCGCCACATTCTCGGCGGTGTTGCCCATCGGGATGTATGCGTCCGGGAAGCTGTCGACCAGGCGCGGGTTCAGCGACACGCGGCTGCCGCCCATTGGGACCATGCTCATGGATTCGATGCCGCCTGCCAGGCCCGCGTCGAGCGCGCCCACGGCGATGCGATCGGCGACGATGGCGGCAGCCTGCAGGCCCGACGAGCAGAAGCGGTTGACGATCATGGCCGGGACCTCGTCGGGCAAGCCAGCCAGGTGGCCGACCAGGCGCGCGACGTTGAGGCCTTGCTCGCCCTCGGGGTGGGCGCAGCCAAGCACCAGGTCTTCCATGTCCGCGCCCGCGACCTCAGCCCGGGCCAGCGCCTCCTTCACCACCAGCGCGCCTAGATCATCGGGCCGGGTGTGGCGCAGGTTGCCCTTGAGCGAACGCCCCACCGGGGTCCGTACCGCAGAGAGAATCGCAACTTCACGCATGGTGAGCCTCGGTTCGGTCGTCAGTTACGCAGAGGTTTGCCGGCCTGAAGCATGTGCTGGATGCGGGCGCGGGTCTTGTCTTCCCCGCACAGCGACAGGAACGCCTCGCGCTCGAGGTCGAGCAGATGTTGTTCGCTGACCACGGCGCCGGCCGCGACGTTGCCCCCGGCCAACACGTGCGCCATGTGGCCCACGACCTTGGCGTCGTGCTCGCTTATCCGGTGGGTGTGCGCGAGGTTGTGCAGCGCTAGCCGCATGGTGGCTGCGCCCGCCTCACCGACCACCCGGATGCGGCGGGGTGGGGGCGGGCGGTAACCGGCGCGAGCAAGCCCAAGCACGGCTTCCTTGGCGTCGGCGAGCAGAGTCTCGCGCGCCATCGACACGCCATCCGCCCGACGCAGGTAGCCGATGTCGCGCGCGTCCTCGGCGCTGGTGGACACCCGCGCGGTGCCAATGGCCTCGAACGGCTCGCGCACCAGCGCCAGCAGATCGAACAAGGGATCAGCCGTAGCGCGCTCGGAGGCGCGCGCCGCCATTTCCATGCAGCCGCCGCCGGCCGGGATCAGGCCCACGCCGACCTCGACCAGGCCCATGTACAGCTCGGCCCCGGCGCGCACGTGCTGGCAGGCAAGCACCACCTCGCAGCCGCCGCCTAGCGCCAGCCCGAACGGTGCCGCCACCACCGGCACGCGGGCGTAGCGCGCGCGCATGCCGGCGTTCTGGAAGCCGACCACCATCGCTGTCACCGCCGGCAGGTTGTTCTGCGCCATGGCCACCATCAGCGCGAACAGGTTGGCTCCCGCGCAGAACGCGTCGGGCGCGTCGTTGCCGATGACCAGGCCGACGCCGTCGCGCTCGGCTCGATCGATGGCCGCCACCATGAGCGCGATGGTGTCCGAATCGAGCGCGTTCATCTTGGCGTGGAACTCCAGACCCAGGACTCCGTCGCCGAGATCCAGGATCGAGGCGCTGGCGTTGCGCTCGATCTCCTGGCCCGCCGCGCGCACGGCATCGAGGGAAAGCACCCGCGGGTCCGCCGGCACAGCCGCGTAGCCGCCCGCCGGTCGCAACTGCCAAAGCTTCGCCGGCCCGTCTTTTCGATAGAACGCCTCGTCACCGGCTGCGATGCGCGCGTCCACCCAGGACGGTACGGTCAGGCCCGCGGCCCGCATCTTTTCGGCGGTGGCTTTCACGCCCAGCGCGTCCCAGGTCTCGAACGGCCCGCGCTCCCAGCCGAAGCCCCACCGCATGGCCCGGTCGATCTCGACCACGTCGTCAGCGATCTCGCCCACCAACCCGGCCGCATACACCAGGGTTTCGAACAGGATGGTGCGCGCCAACCCTGCCGCGCGATCGTCGCCCGCGACCATGCGGCGCAGGCGCTCGTCGACATCGTCGACGCCCTTGGTGGCGCCAATGGACGGGAAGCGGGGCTTGGCTTGCGCCCGGTATTCGAAGGTTGCCAGGTCTAGCTGAAGGATGTCGTTGCCGACTTTCTTGTAGAAGCCCTGGCCGGTCTTGCTGCCGAGCCACTTGTTCGCGACCAACTTCTGCAACACCGGGTGCGCCGCGAACACCTCGCGGCGGGGATCCGCGGTGAGCGCGTCGTGGCAGTTCTTGGCCACGTGAACCAGCGTGTCGATGCCGACCACGTCAGCGGTGCGAAACACGGCGCTCTTGGGCCGGCCGGTCGCCGGGCCCAGCACCATGTCCACCTCCTCGACCGAATAGCCTTCCTTCACTGCCACGTCGAGTGCACGCAACAGCGCGAAGGTGCCGATGCGGTTGGCGATGAAGTTGGGCGTGTCCTTCGCGCGCACCAGGCCCTTGCCCAGCAAGCGCCCACACAGATCCTCGGCCCGCACCACGGTTTGTGCCGAGGTGTCGGCTCCGGTGACGATCTCGACCAGCTTCAGGTACCGGGGCGGGTTGAAGAAATGCGTGATGCAGAAGCGCGCGCGAAAACCGGCCGCGCGGCCGGCCATCAGTTCGGCGATGCGCAGGCCCGACGTGTTGGAGGTGATGACCGCATCCCCGCCCAGCGCTTCGAGGCGTCCGTAAAGCGCCTGCTTGATCGCCAGGTTCTCGACCACCGCCTCGATCACGAGGTCACACTTCGCGGCGGCGGGCAGGTCGTCCTCCAGGTTGCCCACCCTGACCAGGGCCTCGAAACGCGGCGAGAAAAACGCCGCTGGCTTCGCCTTGCGAGCCTTGTCGAGCCCCGCCGCTGCGATCCGGTTCCTGGCTTGCCTGTCGCCGGGGGGTGCGTCCTTCGGTACGACGTCCAGCAGGAGCACGCGCAGGCCGGCGTTGGCCAGGTGTGCCGCAATACCGGCGCCCATCACCCCGGCGCCCAGGACCGCTACCTCTTCGGCAGGCTTTGCCATGGTGACTTCACATTAACTGATGCGGGGCAAGGCCGCCTGGTTTCACCAGATTTTTCCCGGGCGCGCGCCGGCCGCCCGGCTGCCGAAACTCTTGCTTGGGGGCGCTGCTTGTCGCAAGCTCGGCCCCCATGAATCGCCTGGTGGTCGCATCCGTTGTCGGGACCTGTTTAGCTTCTACCATCCTGGGACAAGGCATCGCGCGCGCGCAAGACTCGCAGCAGGACGCCATCCTGCAATCCGCGAAGACTGATTTCGAGGACGGGCAGATCCTGTTCATCAAGGAACAGTTCGACGCCGCCGCGGCCAAGTTCCTGGGCGCCTTCGACAAGAAGCCATTCGGGGCCTTCTTGTTCAACGCCGCGGTGTCGTTCGAGAAGGCCAAGAAACTGGAGCGAGCCATCCAGTACTTCGAGCAGTACATCGATCGCGATCCCGAAGCGCGCGATGCCAAGGACGTGCGGGCGCGCGTCGACCACCTGAAGAACATGCTGACCAACGGTCAGACGCAGCAGAAGACCGTGCTGCCGGCCATCGCGACCAAGGGTCTGGTCATCATCGACTCGAAGCCGCAGGGCGCTTCGATCTACCTCGACGACAAGACCGGCGGCGTGTTCGCCAAGACGCCGTGGCAGGGCTCGCTCGAACCGCACGAGGTCAAGCTGCTGATCGAAGCCAAGGGCTTCAAGCCCGACGAGCGCACCATCAGTCCGCGCACCGACAAGGTGTACGAGGTCTATATCGCACTGTCGGAAGAGCACTTCCTGGGTTGGATCGAGGTGGCGGCCTCGGTAGCGGGCGCCGATGTGTACCTCGACGACAAGGCCAAGGGAACCATCGGGAAGACGCCGTTCTCGGGCCACGTCAAGCCCGGCAAGCACAAACTGTGGGTCGAGCGGCCGGGCTACCAGATCGCGACGCGTGACATAGAGGTGCAGCCCGGCACGGCAAACACCTACAACGTTCCACTCCAGAAGGTGGACAACGGATGGGTCACCGTAGTGGGGAAGCATTCAAAGGGGGGCAAGCTGAAGATCGACGGTGCCGAGGTGTGCGCGACGCCCTGCCAGCACATGGCGCTGCCTGGCAAGCATAAGGTCGAGGTGGCCAGGCCCGATTCGGAGCCGTACCGCGGCGAGCTCGACATCGAAAAATCCACCGAGACCAGTCTCAACGTGACTTTCAATCCCAAGCCGCCGCGCTCGACCGCGTGGACCTCGGCGGTGATCTCGGCGGTGTTTGTCGGCGCGGGCACCTATATGGGCCTGCAGAGCAGCAAGGTGCGCAGCGGGCTGAAGAACGACATCAAGAACGGCTTGCCCATCGACAGCAACGATCCCAGGGTCGCGCGCGGCAAGCTCTGGGCATATGGCGCCGATGCCGCGTTCGCGCTTGGGACCGTCACCGGTCTGCTGGCGGTGTGGAGTTTTCTGTCGTCGGGACCCGAGAGCACCGCCGATATCGATTCGCGCGCCATCGGCCTTGCGCCGCTGCCCGATGGCCGTGGCGGTGGACTGTTCGCGCAGGGAAGGTTCTAGCCATGGTCGACACGAAGCTCATCCGTATGTGGCTTGCGGGCGCCACGCTGGCGGGGGCTGGCTGTGATTGGCGGCAGCTCGACAAGGCGGTGGCAGACGCTCCCGTGCTGTCGGTGCGATCGCCGGACGGATACAAGGGCGGCGATTTCGGGCGTGTGATGCTGCCTTTGCCGGCGCCCAAGGGCACCGCGATCGCGGCCCGTTACCTGGTCGCGGCCACCAACGGTGGCGGCGCCCTTGCCGTGGTGGACATGGATGCGGCCGGTGCTGTCACCACCCACGTGGCACCGGTCGCGGCGCTGGCCGAGTTCATCGACTTCAAGAACCCGGTCAAGAGCGCGGCGCTGCTAGAGGATGGCCGCATCTTGCTTGGCCTACCCAACGTTGGCGTCACGGAGCTCAAGCCACCGCGCGGCCGCGTGGTGTATCTGTCGCTGACGCAAAACGGGACTGGGGTCGAGTTCACGCTGCAGAAGGGCAGTGAACCCGCGGACGAGAGCAAGGTGCGCTACGGCCTTGCTGTGGCGACCGGCAAGATCTCGGGCGGCGACGCCGATGACTACGTGGTTGCGGCCGAGAACGACGTGGCCCTCGTCGAGGACGGCATGGGCATAAGGCCCATCTACACGGACCCCAAGTGCGAAATGGTGGCCCTGCCGGACAACACGATCCTCGGCAAGCCCGAGGGCTTTCGCGCGCTGGTGACTGGCGATTTTCTGGAAGGCGGTGGCGACGAGATCGCTGTGGGAGTTCCGCGCGAAGTGCAGCCAGGTCGCGTCGTCGTCCTGACCAAGATCGGGATGGGCGCGACTGCCGCGCTGGCCTGCGACGTCGAGTTCATGGCGCCGTCGGACGCCGGCGACGTCGCGCGCTTCGGTGCCTCTTTGGCGGCGGCCGATCTCGACGGCGACGGCAAGAAAGAGTCGCTGTTGGTG
Organism: Myxococcales bacterium; assembly: GCA_031431215.1. Classification (GTDB taxonomy): domain Bacteria; phylum Myxococcota_A; class Polyangia; order Fen-1088; family Fen-1088; genus JANPCZ01. The sequence goes on along the minus strand of JANPCZ010000189.1, from coordinate 18,956 downwards.
GGATCACCGCCCGAGCGTGCCTACCTGTACAAGGGCCCCTTCAAGGCGGGCGCGATGGTAAAGCCGACCCTGGTGTTGAACCTGCCCGGGTCGTCGCCGGGCGGTGCCACGGGAGAGTTCGGGCAGCGGGTCGCCTTCGCCGATATCGACGGCAAGCCTGGTCAGGAGATCCTGGTCTCGGCGAGCCAGTTGGCGGTGAACCAGAAGCGCTTCGCCGGGCAGGTCCACGTGTTCGCTGCCGACGACGGCAGGCCGCTGACCAAAGTGAACGACAACAGCCCGGAGGCCGACACGCTGTTCGGGTTCTCGGTGGGCGAACTAAAATTCATGGCGCCTGCCTGTCCGAGCGGCGCGGCGGCCAAGGAGCAGCGGCTTCTCCTCGTGGGCTCCAAGAGTGAGGTGTTCACGTACTTCCGGCTTCCTGGTGTGCCGGTGGTCGATCCGCGCTGTTTCGCGCTCAAGAAGTGAGTTAGGGCGGGAAAGTTCGTCATGCGCTTGGCGAATCTCCTGGCCCCGGATCTCGAAGAGTCGCTGCGCGCGAATCCGGCCTACGCTGCCGAACTGGCCGAGGAACTGCACGCCGCCGATCTGGCTGACGTCATCGAAGGCCTGACGCCGGAGACCGCCCTGACCATGATCCAGGCGCTGCCACAAACCGTGGCCGCGGGTGCGCTGGACGCCATGCACATCGGCCGGCGCGTGGATCTGGTCGAGGCGCTGGATCGCGCGTTGGCGGCGCAACTTACCGCCGCGATGTCCGCCGACGAGCGCGTCGACCTTTTCCAGGCGCTGTCCGACGAGGTCCGGATCGATCTGCTCGCCCGCATGCCGAACGCGGAGTCGCGTGACGTCCGCGAGCTTCTCAAGTACCCGGAGACCTCGGCGGGTGGGCTCATGACGACGGACTACGTGGCGCTCGCTCCCGACCTCACCGTCGAGCGCGCCATAGACGAGGTCCGTCGCACCGCCGCCGAGATGGAGACCATCTACGAAGCCTACGCCGTCGATCCCAACGGAACGCTGCTGGGTGCGCTGTCGCTGCGCGCTTTGGTGTTGGCGCGCGCGGGCGAGCCGATCTCCGCGGTCATGAACGCTGACATCGTCTCGGTGCCCCCAGCCATGGACCAGGAAGATGTGGCGCGCATCTTTCAGCGCTACGGCCTGCTGGCCCTGCCAGTGGTCGACGAGGCCCGCAAGCTGCTTGGCATCGTCACCGTCGACGATGTGGTGTCGGTCATCAAGCAGGAACAGGCCGAGGACATCCAGAAGCTGGGCGCAGTCCAGGCCACCGCGACTGCTTACTTCCAGACCGACTTCTGGACCTTCGTCACCAAGCGAGCCGGCTGGCTGGTCGCCCTGTTCCTGGGCGAGATTCTGACGGCCAGCGCGCTTGAGTACTACGACTGGGCCACACGTGCGGTGGGTGCCATCACCGTATTCCTGCCACTCATCATCTCGTCGGGCGGCAACACCGGCAGCCAGGCCTCCGCGCTGGTCATCCGCGGCATGGCGCTGGGCGAGTTCGGCCCCGGTGACGCGCGCAAGATCCTGTGGCGCGAAGCGCGCATGGGAGTGGTCCTGGGTGGGATCCTGGGCGTCATCGGCTTCTTTCGCGCTGCCTTCGTCGGCCACAGCGGCGGCGGTGGCATGGCGATCGCGGTCGGCCTTGCGCTGGTGGCTTGCGTGTCCTTTGGATCGTTCGTCGGAGCCGCGCTGCCCCTGCTCATCAAGCGCATCGGCTTCGATCCGGCGGTTTCGTCGGGGCCCTTCGTCGCCTCCATCGTCGACATCCTGGGCATCGTCATCTACGTGCAGAGCGCGGTCTGGATCTTGAGACTCACGCACTGATCGGCAGCCGCCGCGCCAGCTCCGCCGCGCGCTTTATGCAGTCACCGACGCTGACACCGTGGTACGTGTTGCCCAGCAGGTGCAGGCCCGGCAACGTCGCGACCGCGATCTCGATGCCGGCGACGCGAGCGGCGTGTCCGAGGCTGTATTGCGGTATCGCAGCAGGGTGGCGCCAGACCGAGACGAAATCGGGGCGGGCGGTGACCCCGACGCAGATCCCCAGATCCGCGAGCGCGTGTTCGACCAGAACGTCGTCGCTCTGATCGACGACACCGGGCTCGAAGGTGCCGCCCAGGATGGCGCGTAGGAGCACACTTCCGTCGGGAGCGCGCCCCGGATACGCAGAGGTTTCGTACTGGCAGCCGAGCAGGGTTGGCCGTTCTCCGCGCGCGACCAGGAACCCGTAGGCGCGCAGGTCGCAGCCGATGTCACTTTGATGAAACCCCAGACTGACGATTGCAACCCCCGCGTGGGGCACCGCGCGCAGATCGGCGCTTGCCCCCAACTCGATGGGCTCGAGCAAGTCGGCAGTGACTGGCGCTGGTGTGGCCAGCACGATCGCGTCGGCCACGGGCGTGGTTCCGGCCTCAAGGGTATCCACGACCCAGCCGACGGTGTCGCGCCGCACCCGCAGCGCTGCCGCACGCACCAGCCTCGGCCCCAGCGCCGCCGCCAGGGCGCGCGGCAGCCGCTCGATGCCGTCGCGAAACGAGAAGAAGCGCCCAGGTGAGCGGCCACCGCGGCGTGTGGCCCGGAGGCCGGCCAGCACGCTGCCGTGCTGCCGCTCGAAATCGTGCAGCAGCGGGAACGCGCTACGCAGGGACAAGGCCGCCGCGTCACCCGCGAAGATGCCTATGACTCCGGGACCCACGAGTCTGTGCGCGGCTTCCGCGCCACCACGACGGGTGGCAAAATCCAGCACCGATTCGTCGGCGCCGTCGGTGCGCGGCGGCACCTTCGACTCGCGCACCAGGCGCCACTTGCCTGCGGCCGACAGCAGGTTGGTGGTCAGCAGTGATCCCGGCCCCGTGGGCAGCGGTCGCAGCTTGCCGTCGACGTACACGAAGCGGCGGTCGGCTTCGGGCGCCGGGCGGACGATCTCGGCGGACAGAGCCAGGTTGTCGAGCAACTCGCGCACCTCCGGCGCGGCGTCGCTGATGCCCTGCGGTCCGGTCTCGCACAGAAAGCCGTCGCGGATCTCGCTGCGCAGGTAGCCGCCCGGGCGCGGCGACGGTTCCAGGCAACGCACATCGTGGCCGGCGCCTTGCAGAAAATACGCCGCCGACAGTCCCGAGATGCCGCCGCCCACGACGATGACCTTCATGCCCACTCCCGCGTTCGCGCCGCCGCCAGGGTCATGTCCGCGAGGGCTGTGATGAAAGCTGGGTGACAGCCAACAGTGGCCGCCCGCGCGAAGGTGACCAGCCCGCGCGCCCGGGCGCGTTCCCTGTAAAGGATGTCGATCTCCTGCAAGGTCTCGGGGTCGCGAAACAGGTTGCGCAGGAATGGCTCGACGGCGTCGGGCGAATCCGGCCCACCGAGGTTCTGCGCGACGACTGCGATCATGCGTGCTGGCCCACGGTGCCTGGCCCAAGTCTGGCGGTGTTCTCAGGCGTCTCGCACGGCCTGCACCAGGGCCTCGACGTGATCGAGCGGCGTCTCAGGGTAGATGCCGTGGCCCAGGTTGAAGATATGGCCGCGACCGCCGCCGCGACGGATCACTTCGGCAGCTTGCCTGCGGATCTGGTCGGGCGTGGACAGCAATAGCGCCGGGTCGAGGTTGCCTTGCACCGCCGCTGTCGTGGCCCCGCCGGCCGCTAGCCGGGCACGGGCTTCATCGAGCGGCAGGCGCCAGTCGATGCCGTACACGTCCGCGCCGACGCGCGCGACCCGGTCGAGGATCGTCGTTGCGCCGTTGGCGAAGTAGATCACCGGCACACCGGTCGCCTTCACTGCCGCGACCAGGGCGGCGGTCGGCTCGAACACGAAAGCATCCCAGTCTTCGGGCGACACCACGCCCACCCATGAATCGAACAGCTGGATGCACTGCGCACCCGCAGCCACCTGCGCCAGCAGATAGCCCTTGGTCGCCTCTGCGATGAGTGCGAACAGCCGGCGGGCAGCGGCTGGCTCGCGGTACATGAACTTCTTGGTCTCGATGAAGCGCTTCGAAGTCTTACCCTCGATCGCGTACGTCGCCACCGTGAAAGGCGCGCCCGCGAAGCCAATCAGCGGTGTGTCGCCCAGTTTCTCACGCACCAAACGGATGGCCTCCATGACGAACCCGGTGCGATCCGCGGGCGCAAAGACCGACATGCGATCGAGATCCGCGGGCGTGCGCACCGGCGTCGGCAAGGTCGGGCCTTCATCGGTGAAGACGACCGACAGTCCCATGGCCTCAAGCGGCACCAGCAGATCCGAGAACAGGATCGCGGCGTCGAAGCCGAAGCGGCGGATGGGCTGCAACGTCACCTCCGCGGCCAGGGCCGGCGTCTTGCATAGCTCCAGGAACGAAACCCGGGCGCGCACCTCGCGGTACTCGGGCAAGTAGCGGCCCGCTTGGCGCATCAGCCACAAGGGTGGTCGAGGGGTGCTCTCACCCCGGCAAGCACGCAAGAACAAGGGTGTCACCGGGCGTTTCTACCTCACTTTGTCGCGTGGTCGAACCGCTGCCGTGCCGCCGGCATTCCTCCGAATCCCGGCTCGGCTCTGCTAGAAACGCAACCATGCCTAAAGCCATCCGCGTCCATCAACCCGGCGGGCCCGAGGCGCTTCGCTGGGAGGACGTTTCACCCGGCGCACCCGGACCGGGACAAGTGCGCCTGCGCCACACTTTCGTTGGCCTCAACTTCATCGACGTCTATCATCGCAACGGCCTGTACAAGTTGCCTCTGCCGTTCACGCCGGGGCAAGAAGGTGCTGGCATCGTGGTCGCCGTGGGCGCCGACGTGACCGGGTTTGGCCTCGGTGATCGTGTGGCCTACGGAACCGCGCCGCCGGGCGCCTACGCCGAGGAGCGACTGGTGCCGGCCGATCGCCTGGTGGCACTGCCGCCCGGTATCGACGATCGCACCGCGGCCGCCATGATGTTGAAAGGCCTGACCGCGCAGTACCTGTTGCGGCAGACCTACTTGGTCAAGCCCGGCGACACCATCCTGGTCCAGGCGGCGGCCGGCGGAGTAGGCCTTATCGTGTGCCAGTGGGCGAAACACCTGGGCGCCACCGTGATCGGCACCGTCAGCAGCGACGACAAGGCGGCCCTGGCCCGTGCCCACGGCTGTGATCACACCATCGTCTATACCCGCGAGAATTTCGTTGATCGGGTCAAGGAGATCACCGCCGGGCGGGGACTGTCGGTGGTCTACGACAGCGTCGGGCAGGAGACTTTCCTACGCTCGCTCGATTGCTTGAGTCCGCGCGGCCTGATGGTGCTTTACGGCGCATCCTCGGGGCCAGTCGCGCCGTTCGACATCATGACACTCGCGCAGAAGGGCTCGCTCTTCTTGACCCGGCCGAGCCTGTTCAGCTACGCCGCCCGACCGGACGACCTTCGTGCCATGGCGGCAGATCTGTTCGCGGTCGTGCAATCGGGCGCCGTGAAGATTCGCGCAAGCCACACCTGGCCGCTGCGGGACGCCCGTCTTGCCCACGCGGCGCTGGAGGCTCGCCAGACCACCGGCTCGACAGTTCTGTCGGTGGCCTGACCCGTCAGTGCGCTACCGGCACGCGCCGCGGCCGGTAGCCCGCAGCCGCCACCAGCCCCACCGCCGCCAGCAAGAACCAAGCTCCGCGCGGTGACACGAACTCGATAAGGCAGGTACCAAGCAGGGGCCCCGCGGTCTGTGCCAAGCCCTGCACCAGCCCGGCCATCCCGGCGTAGCTGGCGACGTTGTCCTCGGGTGCCAGCGCCGTGGTCTTCGCTTGTTGCGCCGGCACCGCCACGATCTCGCACAGGGTCATGAGCGCGACACACGCCAGCAGGCTCAGGTAGCCGACCGCCAGTCCGCAGCCGGTGTAGGCCATCACGTAGCCCATCGACCCCACCACAAGCGCCCACGACGTGCCGAGCTTCTTGATGGCGCGCACCGCCGGTAGTTGCAGCAGCACGACCAGGATCCCGTTGACGATGAACAGCGTGCCGACCTGCGCGCGATCGAGGCCGAGGTACTTGGCCGCGTAGATCGACATGATGTGATACATCTGCGTTTGCAGCAGGTAGAACGCGGCCGTCGCCCACAGAAAACGCACGAACGATCGATCGCGCAGCGCCGCAGTTCGTTCGGCCAACACCGGTCGAGCCTTGGGCTGGGCTGGGCGGGTCTCGGGAATGGTCGCGACCGCGGCCGCTGCCACCAGGGTCAGCGGCGCGCAGACGTAGAACAGGGTTGAGAACGGCACGTCCGAAAATAGCGTCGCGGTCAGCGGCCCCAGCGCCCAGCCGACACTGGAACCCACGCGGTGGAGCGAGAACGCCGCCACCCGCTCCTCGGCGGTGCATAGCGACGCAACCACCGCGAACGCCACCGGATCGTAGAACGCGCGCATGGCACCGTTCAGAATGCACAGGAGCCCGATGACCGTGAACGAGACGCCGTGCCCCAACGCCCAGCCCAGCGCCGCCAGGTTCACGGATCGCAGCACCATCGCCACGATGAGCACCGGCCGCCGCCCCAGGCGATCGGCGACCTGGCCGCTCACCCATTGCATCGATGCGCTGGTCGCCCCTACCACCGTCCACAGGAGCCCGATGTGCAGCACCGGGACGTGTCGCTCGACCGCGAGGTGCATGGCGAGGAAGGGCATCACCACCGAGAAACCGGCGGTCACCACCAGGCGAGCGATCGCCAGGATCCACAGTTGCCGGTCGAGGTCGGGGAACCCGCGCAGAAGCGGCACCATCGCCACCGGGATCGTCACCTTGCGGGTGACCGGCCGGGACGGACCCGTGTTGTTCAACCGATCGGCCGTCGAGGCGGAGATCGCCACCCCGCGACAATCGGCAGGTTGCGCCGACTTCTTTACCGCCGCACGAGGCCGCGCTTCACGGGTAGCGGCGCACTTCCAGGTACTTCTTCTGCCCTTCGTCCCACGCGAACTGCGCGGCGCCCCTGGGTCCATCGGCCCTGACGTCGATGACGACGTATTCGACCGGGTAGCTGGGCTCGTCGTCCATGACCGCGGCCGCCTGGTCGGTGTCGCTGAAGTAGGCGCCCACATCGCAATGCGAGTGGTAGATGATCTTGGCCGGACGGTCGCCACGCAGGCTCTTTTGCAGTGCGAACAGATCCTTGGCGCCGAAGTTGTATGCCGTCCGCGCGTCCCGGGTGTGGGTCGCCGGATCCTCGGCGTGGAGCTGATCCTGGACATTCACGCACGGCTGGGACCTGTCAGCGGCTTCGGTCGCCCGCGGTCCGAACACGATCCCGCAGCATTCCTTGGGGTAGTCGGCCTGCGCGTGCGCATACATCAAAGCCAGGGCTTCGGGCGTCACGGTGGGGTGGGTGCCTGGGCTGACGGTCGTCATCGCGGCTGGCTCGCGTCGAGCGCCCTTTGCTGGAGCAGCGGTGCCTCGAAGTAGCGTTCGGCACGGTCGGGAAACACGGTGACGATGACGCCGGGCTTCCCCTGTGCCGCCAACCCCTTCGCCAGCCGCAACGCCCCCGCCAACGCCGCGCCCGACGAGTGCCCGACCAGCAGTCCCTCCTGCCGCGACAGCGCCTCGCTGACCTCCCAGGCCTCGTCGGTTCCAATGGCCAGCACGCCGTCCAGTTCCTCGGGATGGTAGATGCCAGGCACCATGGAACTCTCCATGTGCTTGAGCCCTTCGAGGCCGTGCAGAGCATCGTCGGGCTCGCACGCGAACACGCGGATGGCGCGGTTTTTTTCCTTGAGCCGCCGGCCGGTACCCATGACGGTGCCGCTGGTGCCGATGCCGGCCACGAAGTGGGTCACGCGGCCTGCGGTCTGCTGCCAGATTTCCTCGCCAGTGGTCAGATAGTGCCCGCGCGGGTTGCCCTCGTTGGCGTACTGATTCGGATAGAAGTAGCGACCCGGATCCTTGTCGACCACCTCGCGGCACAGATTGATGGCGCCGTCAGAGCCTTCCAGGGGACTCGACAAGATAAGCCGCGTCCCGAACGCTTCGGTGATCTTCCGCCGCGCCCACGACACGTTACCGGGCAGCACCAGCGACACCTTGAGGCCGAGCGCGCCGCCGATGAGCGAATACGCGATGCCGGTGTTGCCGCTCGACGAATCGATGATCTCCTTGTCGGGGGTCAGCGCGCCCGAGGCGATGGCGTCCTTGATCATCTGGTATGCGGCCCGGTCTTTCACCGAGCCGCCCGGATTCATGAACTCGCACTTGGCCCAGATCTCGATGCCCGCGAACGCGCTATCGAACGAGCGCAGGCGCACCATGGGCGTGTTGCCGATGAGATCGGTGATACGCCCCGCGACGCGCCCGCGTGCCCGGGCGACCGCGTCCTGGTCAACCTCGTCCGTCACGCGCGTGCTGCCTCCCGGCCCGAGCCGCCGCACAGATAGCACTCGGGTGTCCACGGGATGTCCACGGTAACGGGCTCACCGCCCTCGAGCGGCACGCTCAGATGGCGTGCCCGCGGCGGCGCCTGTGCGTCGACTAACAACCCCAAGGCTTCCGTGGCGGCAAGGGTACCAGCCAGCACGGCCGCCGGGCCTTCGTGCGCCTCGGCCAGCGCGGGTCGCTGCGGAACGTCGAGCGCCGCGTGCACGCACGGTCCCTGGTGCCGGAACGACAGCACGTCGGTGCCGGCCTCGCGCACCCGCATCACGATCACCGGCAGCCCCAGGCGCAGGGCCGCGCGCAGCAAGGCATCGTCGTCAAAGCCCGATCGCACCGCCAGATGCGTGCCATGCAGGGCCGCTACCCAACCGGGCCCGTCGGGGGGCCAGGGCAGGGTGGTCACGCGAGCCGCTGACGCCCGTTCGTGAACCTCGGCAGCGATCCGGGCCGCGCTCGCCGCATCACCCTCCCGCACCACGAGTCGTAGCTTTTGCACCCCCGCGCCGGCCAGGTAGAGCGCGGCGGTTTCGATGGCGGTGTCCGCACCCAGAAGCGCTACCTCGGCGGCAAGGATCCGGCGCTGCCCGTCGACGCCCACCTCGGGCAGGGCGATCTGCCGGCTGAATCGTTGGATCTGCGCGCCCGTCACACGCCGCCCGCGATTGCCGGCACGATCGAGATTTCGTCGCTGTCCTTGACCGGCGTCTCCAGGTTCTGCAGGAAGCGGATGTCCTCGTCGTTGGCGAAGATGTTGACGAAGCGGCGCACCTTGCCCTGATCGTCGCAGATGCGTTCCTTGATGCCCGGGTACTGCGCCTCAAGACCAGTCAGCAACGCGGCGATGGTGCTGCCATCGACGCTCACTTCCTCCTTGCCCTGGGTCAGCTTGCGCAGTGGGGTCGGGATTCGAACCGTGGCCATTTCGCGTCTCCTTGTTGGTCGTGAAAAAGAAACCGTTAGATCAGGGCACCTTTAAGTGGCCCAGCCAGCAGCCCGTCGAAATCGGACAGCCTCGGGCCAATCAGATCGGGCTTCGGCAGGTGCGCGACCAGCGGGTCCTGGGTCTTCAAGCCCTGACCGGTCACGCTGACGATGATGGGCCCGTCGTCTCGTCCGATCTTGCCCTGGGCGATGAGGCGCCTGGTGGCGGCGACGGTCACGCCGCCCGCGGTCTCGGTGAAGATGCCCTCGGTTTCGGCCAGCATGCGCATGCCCTCGACGATCTCCTCGTCGTTCGGTGTCGCCGCGAAGCCACCCGAGTCGAGCATGGTCGCGCGCGCGTACACCGCGTCGGCCGGGTTGCCGATGGCCAGCGACTTCGCGATGGTCGAAGGCGTCTTGATCGGCTTCATCACGTCGCGCCCCTCGATCACCATCGAGGCGATCGGCGCACAGCCTTCAGCCTGGGCACCGTGAATCTTGGGCCGCGGATTGCGCGCCGGCACCAACCCCAGTTTCTGCAGCTCGCTGAATGCCTTGCCAATCTTCGTAATAAGCGATCCGCCGGCCATGGGCACCACCACGTGGGCGGGCAGGCGCCAGCCCAGCTGCTCGGCGATCTCGAAGCCGAATGCCTTCGAGCCCTCGGCGTAAAACGGGCGCAGGTTCACGTTCACGAAGCCCCAGTGGTACTTGTCGGCGATCTCCGAGCACAGACGGTTGACCTCGTCGTAGGTGCCCTGGACCCGCACGACATGGGCGCCGTAGACGCTGGTGCCGATGACCTTCGCCGGCTCTAGATCGTGCGGGATGAGGACCACGCACTTGAGGCCCACGGATGCGGCCTGGGCCGCCGTCGCGTTGGCCAGGTTGCCGGTCGAGGCGCACGCGACGATCTCGATGCCGAACTCGAGCGCCTTCGATACCGCGACCGAGACCACGCGATCCTTGAACGAGAGCGACGGATGGCTGACCGAGTCGTTCTTCACCCACACTTCTTTGACCCCCAAGCGCGCGGCCAGGCGGTCGGCCTTCACCAGCGGGGTCATGCCAGTTTGCAGGCCGACCCGGGGCGGACCGTCGAGTGGCAGCAGCTCCGAGTACCGCCACATGGAGGCCGGTCGCGACTCGATAACTGAGCGCGATAGCACCTGGGCGATGGCCTCGTAGTCGTAAGCGATTTCCAGCGGGCCGAAGCAGAACTCGCAGACATGGATGGGCTGCTTGGGATAGCTCTTGCCGCACTCGCGACAGGCGAGACCTTTGACGTAGTTTTCGTGCGGTTTCATGGCGCTTGCAATGCTCATCAGGCGGACTCCGGCGCGCGGGCGTTGGTACCTTCAGACAGCGACGTGATGTCCGGCGCGAGCCCGCACACCCGGCAGGTGGGGTTGGCGCGAAACGTGATACTCCGTAGAGTCATGAGCGGCGAATCATACCTGATGAGGCGCCCACTCAAGCCTGATGAGCCACCGCGCAGGATACGCATCGCCAGCGCCGCCGCGAGCGCTCCGAGCACCCCCGGCACGGGACCCAGCACGCCCGCCTCGGCACACGACGGCGCGTCGGCATCCGGCGCCGGCAGCTCCTCGAACAGGCATCGGTAGCAAGGTTTCCCGAGCGCCGGAACCACCAGCAGCTGGCCACCTAGCCCGACCGCGGCGGCATGCACCAGCGGCCGGGCGCCTAGAATCGCCGCGTCGTTGGCCAGGAACTTGGTCGTCAGGTTGTCCGAGCCATCGAGCAGCAGGCGCGCCGAAGCAACCAGGGCCGGCGCCGTGTGAGCATCGAAACGACCGCGGATGGCAGTCACGCGCACCGACGGGAAACGCCGCTCGAGCGTACGTGCCAGCGACCACACCTTGGGCTCGCCCACCGAAGCTTCCGTGTGCAGGACCTGCCGGTGCAGGTTGCTGGCGTCGACCACGTCGTCGTCGATGACCGTCAGCCGCTGAGCCCCGCCGGACGCCAGACCCAGGGCCGCAGCGCAGCCGATGCCGCCGGCGCCGATCAGCAGCACTTCGCTCATTTGAACGTCTCGTCGCTGCTGAAGTAGCGCTCGCCGGTGTCGGGCAGGATGGTGATCACGGTCTTGCCTGGACCAAGTTCGCGCGCCACATCGAGCGCGATCTTGACCGCCGCGCCCGACGAGATACCGACCAGGAGACCCTCGCGCCGCGCCAGCAGTTGCTTGACGCGCTGGGCGTCCTCGTCCTGGATGGTGCGCACTTCGCTGATGAGGCCGCGGTCCAGGATCTCCGGTACGAAGCCGGCACCGATGCCGTCGATCCGGTGCGCGGCCGGCGGTCGACCTGACAGCACGGCGCTCCTGGCCGGCTCGACCGCGACGATGCGGATGCCAGGAAACCTGTGCCGCAGCACCTGACCCACGCCGGTGATGGTGCCACCGGTGCCCACGCCAGCGACGAATGCATCGGGCGTGCGCTTCCCGGCAACCTCGAGCTGTGCCACGATCTCAGGGCCGGTGGTGCGCCGGTGGGCCTCGACATTGGCGGGGTTCTTGAATTGCTGGGGCATCACCCAGGTCGGGTTAGCCGCCGCCAGTTCAAGCGCCTTGTTGACCGCGCCTGCCATGACCTCAGCGGCCGGGGTCAAGATCACCTCGGCGCCGTAGGCCCGCAACAGCGTCCTGCGCTCGAGCGACATGTTGTCGGGCATGGTCAGGATCAAGCGGTAGTGCCGCACCGCGGACACCAGCGCCAGACCGACGCCGGTGTTGCCCGAGGTTGGTTCGACGATCGACGACTGGCCGGGTATCAGCTTGCCCTCACGCTCGGCGCGCCGGATCATCGCCAGCGCCACGCGGTCTTTGACCGAGCCGCCGGGGTTGAACTGCTCGCACTTGACGAAGATGTCGGCGCTGTCGGCGTCCGGAAGCCGGCGCAGTTGCAAAAGCGGCGTGCCGCCGATGAGCTCGACAAGATTCTCGACCGCGGGTGCGATCACGGCCGCTCACCGATATCGATGATGCTACACGCGTAGATCGGATCGAGGCCCAAGCGTTCAGCCGCGCTCGACAGCGCATCACTCTCGGCGCCCGGGTTCACGAACAGCTCGGTGACCCCCTTGCGCTTGATGGCGGTCAGTAGGGTCTCGCCGACCTCGGGTGGCACGTACAGGGACACCCGATCGACCGCGCCCGGGATATCGCCGATGCTGGCGAACGCCGGCAGGCCCTCGATTTTCTTCTCGTTCGGGTTGACCGGGTACACCGTCCAGCCCTGGCGGACGTAGGCGCGGACGGCGCGGTTGCCGTACTTGGCACGGTCGCTCGATGCGCCGATGATGGCCACGGACGGCATCGGCGGGCTCAGCTTTCCTTCTGGCGCCCGCAGACCTTGCAGCGTCCGTTCGATCCGATGATGCCGATGCAGCGGCCGTCGGGGCACAGGGCGCGCCCTGGGCTGAAGGCGGCGCCGTCTCCCGCCGGCGTTGCCGCCGGTTCGGCCTCGGCCTCGGGCGCGGGCTCGGCATCGACTTGCTGTGCGGGCATGGGACCGGTGGGCGCCGCCGCGGGCGGGGCATCGCCATCCTGGACGCCGCACACCTTGCAGTGGTTGGTGTCGTCGAGCAGCCCGAGGCACGCACCGTCCGGGCACAGCCGCCGTGCACGCGGATCAAAGGGTTCACTGTCCAGAGTCGTCGTCGACATGTCGGGAAGTTCAAGGCATATAGTGCGAATCTTCGAATGTCCACATCGTCCGCATCCCTAGCACGCGCGGGTCGCTTTGGCCCTTACGGTGGCCGCTACGTCAGCGAGACGCTGATGCCTTCACTTGAAGAGCTGACATCTGCGTGGGAAAGCGCCGCAAGCGATCCGCAGTTCCAGGCCGAGCTCGCCCGTCTGTTCACCGACTACGTGGGCCGGCCGACCCCGCTGTCGGAGGCCAGCCGCCTGGGCGCCGAAGTCGCGCGGCTATCCGGGCGCAACGTCCGCCTGTTTCTCAAGCGCGAGGATCTGTGCCACACCGGCGCGCACAAGATCAACAATTGCCTCGGCCAGGTGCTGCTGGCGAAACGGATGGGCAAGACGCGCATCATCGCCGAGACCGGCGCCGGTCAGCTCGGTGTGGCGACCGCCAGTGCCTGTGCCCGGTTCGGCCTGCCGTGCGAGATCTACATGGGCTCGGTCGATGTCGAGCGACAGGCGCTCAACGTGTTCCGCATGAAGCTGCTGGGTGCGCAGGTTCACCCGGTCAAGGACGGTACTGCCACGCTCAAGGACGCGATGAACGAGGCCCTGCGCGACTGGGTGACCAACGTGCGGACCACTCACTACGTCATCGGCAGCGTGGCGGGCCCGCATCCGTACCCAACGTTGGTGCGTGACCTTCAGGCGGTGATTGGCCGCGAGGCGCGCGCTCAGATCCAGAAGGTGACCGGTCGCCTGCCCGACGCTCTGGTCGCGTGCGTGGGCGGCGGATCAAATGCAATGGGCTTGTTTCACGCGTTCGTGCCCGACGCCGGGGTGCGGCTCTATGGCGTCGAAGCTGCCGGGCATGGCGTCGCCACGGGCCGGCATGCGGCCACGTTGAACGGCGGCCGAGTCGGCGTGCTGCACGGCGCGCGCTCGTACGTTCTGTGCGACGACGAGGGCCAGATAGCGGAAGCCCATTCGATCTCGGCCGGACTCGACTACCCGGGCGTGGGCCCCGAGCATGCCCAGCTCAAGGACACCGGCCGCGCGCGCTACCTGACTGTCACTGACGATGAGGCCCTGGCCGGGTTCCAGCTGCTGGCACGCACCGAGGGCATCCTGGCGGCGCTGGAGACCTCGCACGCGATCGCGGCGCTGCCGGCTGTCGCGCGTGAGCTGCCCGATGGCGCCGTCATCGTCGCCAATCTGTCCGGCCGCGGTGACAAGGACATGGGCACCATCGCCAAGGCGCTGGGCGTGGTGCTGGGCACATGAGTCGCATCGGCGAGGTCTTCGCACGGGCGCGCGCCGAGAAGCGCAAGCCGCTGGTGGTGTACCTGACGGCGTCCGACCCCAACACCGACACCAGCGTGGCGTTGCTGAACGCGGCCGCCAGCGCCGGCGCTGACATCCTTGAGGTGGGTGTGCCGTGGAGCGATCCCTCGGCGGACGGCATCGCCATCCAAGGTGCGATGCACCGGGCGATAGCGGCGGGTGGGGGCCTGACGACGTCGCTTGAGATTTGCCGGCGGGTTCGCGCCGCCAACCCGAAAGTCGGCATCGTGCTGTTCGGCTACGCGAACCCGATCATGGTGCGGGGCCCGGTGGTTTTCGCGCGCGCGGTGCGTGAGGTTGGCGCCGACGGAGTCCTGGCGGTCGACTGGCCACCCGACGAGGATCCCGATCTGGCGACCGCACTCACCAGCGAGGGACTGGACCTGGTGCCCCTGCTCGCGCCCACGTCCACACCCGCGCGCATCCAAGCGGCGGCAGCGGCGGCGGGCGGCTTTCTCTACTATGTGAGCCTGACCGGAATCACCGGCGCGCAGATTGCGGATTTCGGCGAGGTGCGTGCGCGGGTTGACGAGATAAAGGCCCTGACCGGCAACCGCCTACCTGTGGTGGTCGGCTTCGGTATCAAGACCCCGGCCGATGCCCGGGCTGTCGCCGCCTGCGCCGACGGCGTCGTGGTGGGCAGCGCCGCCGTTCGCACCATCGAGCAGGCAGTTACCGCCGGACGTGATCCGGTGCCCGAACTTGCCGGCTACGTGCGCGAGTTGCGGGCCGCGCTGGGCGCGCCGGCACCGTGATCCACCCGGGTTCGGATATCGGTGACGACGTCAGGTCCCAGTTTCAGCGCCAGGCGATCTAGCAACTCGCGGCGCAGGAGAGTTACCTCGTGTGCAAGCGGCGAGCTGCCCACGCGCAGGAACAGCGTCGTGCCGCGCAGCACGTCGGGCGTCGCCAGTCGGCGCAGCATCTCGCCGGCGGCCTCTTCGTAGGCGATGAACACGCGCCGCTCACGACCGCGCGCCTGACCGCCGAGATGCGTGACCGTCTGGTGCATCAGCTCGGCCACCGTCTTGGGCTCGGAGCTGTGGGGAGCACGGCGGCGATAGGGACGGCGTGGAGGTGGCACGACCGCACGGTATAGACGCGCATCGAGACACTGCAAGCTGATTTCCGGCAGCGCCGGAACAACCGTGATTCCGCCGGGGCCGCGCGGCCCGGGCGATCGCTTCAGGCGACTTTGGTCACGAGGCCCGAGCGCAGGCACCGCGTGCAAACGCGGATGTGCCTGCGGGCGCCGTCAACGCTGGCGTGGACACGCTGCAGGTTGGGGCGCTGAATGCTCTTGGTCTTGATGTTGGAATGGCTAACGTTGTTGGCAACGCGCCTGATTTTCCCGCAAACGGCACATGAGGCTGGCATGGTGAACTCCGAAAGGGGGGTACAGTTAGCATCTGCCCATGCCACTGGCAAGCAAATCAAAGGTGGTTTTGGCGCGCGTCCTGCCAGGTGTCCTGGTGGTTCTGACCGCCTGGTCGGGCTGCAAGCAGCGGCGGCCGCCGGCAGATGCTCCGCGCTCCGACGCTGCGTGGGCATCGAAAGGTGTCGATGGCCGGGTCACCGACAGCCGGGGCCGGGCTCTGGCGGACGCGCGGGTCTTTGCGTTTCCCACCCGGAATAACGCTGGCGCCGTGGCCGAGACGCGCACCGATGGCGATGGGCACTTCAGCTTCGCGACCCTGCCGGCCGGCGTCTGGAACCTGCTGGCCGAAGCGCCCGGCTTCGGCACCTTCCAGCTCGATGGCGTGGCGGTACCGTCGCGGCCGGTCTTGCTCCGCCTTGCGGGCGAGGAGCGCAGCCTGGGCGGCGTGGTGGTCGGGGAGGGTGGTGCGCCCGAGGCGGACGCCCGCATCGTTCTCGCCGGCGCGGGGCTCGGATCCCCCCGTGAGGCGGTGAGCGATGGCAACGGCGCCTTTCTATTCCATGGCCTTGGCTCGGGGCACTACACGCTGCGCGCGACGAAAGCTTCCCGCGCCGCCGCACCCGCCGTCCAGATCATCGAGGAGGCCCTGGGTTTCATTCCGCCCGCACGGCTCGCGCTTGCCCCGGGTGGTGCCATCACTGGCCGCGCCCGCGACGATTCGGGACGCGGGCTCGCCGGCGCCGAGATCGTCGCGGTGGCGATGCAGATGGACGACGCCGAGGTCCGGACCACCAG
This sequence comes from Myxococcales bacterium, assembly GCA_031431215.1. Taxonomy (GTDB): domain Bacteria; phylum Myxococcota_A; class Polyangia; order Fen-1088; family Fen-1088; genus JANPCZ01. The sequence goes on along the minus strand of JANPCZ010000189.1, from coordinate 2,459 downwards.
CAGTGCCGAGGGTGCTTTTTCACTCGGCGCATTGCCGCCGGGGCGCTACCAGGTACTTGCGCGCCATCCCGGGCACGTGCTTGCCCGCGCGCCGCACGTGGTCTTGCGTGCTGGTGCTGCCGCCAGGATCGACCTGTCTCTGGTGAAGACCGCGGCGCTGCGAGGCCGCGCGGTCGATCCAGGGGGGGCCGTTCTGGTCGGGATGGCGGTGACCGCCATTTCCCTGGTGGCCGCCGACGACGATCTTCTCGTGTTGCCGGGCTACCTGCCGACCGCGGCCGAGGCTGCCGGGCCCGGCGCCAGCTTGTCGCGGCCTGGCCGTGCCCGCAGCACGGTCACAGGGCCGGACGGACGATTTGTGCTGACCGATTTGCCGCCGGGGCGTTGCCGGGTCGATGTGTCTGCGCCGGATCGTCTGCCGTTACGACGGCAAGCCGTGCCGTTGGCTCCGGGCGAAGATCGGCAACTGGGTGATCTCACCATCCATGCCGGCGCGCAACTCGGTGGGCGGGTGCTCGATCAGGACGGCAAGCCGGTCGAGGGCGCTCGCGTGGAAGCCCAGGCGTTCGCCCGATCGGGCACGCGGCCCGGCGTGGTCACGCAGTCTGACGCGACGGGGGCCTTTTCGCTTCGCGTGCCGGCCGGCGAATATGGGCTCAGCGCTTCGCTTCCGGGCGAGTGGCGTGCGGCGAGTTCCCCGATCCGCGTTCAGGATGGCGAGAGCGCGCCGCCGCACGAGCTGCGCCTGGCGCGTACCGAACGCGCGCGCGCGCGGTGACGTCGGCACACTGCCAACGCGCCTACCCCGACGAGCAAAGCCAGCGGCACCATGGTTGTCGCCCCACGGGTCGGATTGCCTGCGTCGTCGACGCGGCAGCCGCCACCGCCGGAGCCACTGGGGTGGCACGCGGGTGGCGATTCGGTCGGGTAGACGGCGCAAACCGCCTGCTGGTCATCGTTCTCCAGGGTCCGGCGCTCGATGTCGCCGCGGCGGACCGACGGGTACATGGTGGCTCTCAGGATCTCGGGCGTCGCTGCGCTGCCACAGTCGGGCGCCGGGCGTCCGGTGTTGTCGACGGGTCGGCCGCGCTGGCTGGGTGAATAGCAGTTGTGGTCGAGGCCGACGAAGTGCCCGAACTCATGCGTGAGTGTGTTCTGGACGTCCTGTGATCCGGCGACCGCAGCCCCACCGGCCACCAGATCGGCCCAGGTAAACCCTCCCGGCTGCTTGGCGTTGAGCTCGATGTCAGCGTCCAGGATCTCGCCAGTGGATTTTTTGGCGAACACCGACGTGATAGCCAGCGCCGAGGGTTCGTAGCATTCGAGGGGATCCCCTGGCTTCCCGTCGCGGCACCAGGTGCGGTTGAACATCAGGCGGTTGTGGCCGTCGTACGCCGCGTCCGCCTGGGCTTCTTCCGAGGTGTCGACGGCGATCTCGAGCGCGGAGCAAGCGATCGAGTCGTGCGTCCATGCCGCCGCCGCCAGCCTTGCCGCTTCCAGCAGCACATCGCCGGTGAGTCGCGATGGCGGATTTCCGGTGTACACGGTGATGGCAAGGCACCGCTGCGGCCACTCCATCGGCTTGCCAAGTTCGGTGGTGGTGCGAACGTAGGCGGAAGCGCGGCCGTCGACCGATGCGGCGGCGCAGCACGCGAGCAAGACCACGCGGCCGATCCTCAAGGCCGCCTCACCAAAGCCGCCTCACGGTTTGCCCCGCGCGCGTACCCGGTCGTCCCGCTGGCCGGCCTCGTCCGAACGCTTGAGCAGCGCGCGGATTTGCTCGCGAAACACATCGAGCGGGGCCACCGTCTGGACCGGTGTAGCAGCAGGCCGCCCACCCTGGTCCAGCGTCACCACCCCCGATAGGTCAGGTGGGGCGACCAGCCAGACGCCGTGGGCGCTGCGCAGAAGCGAGCGCTTGCCCTGTGCCATGCCCACCACCGCTGCGGTGTCGGAGCCTCGCAGGAACAGCACGGCTCGCTCGCCGGCGGTGAACGACGGCATGCCGTGCACGCGCATCTCGATGTCGCCGACGCTGCCGCCGGGCTGGACAATCTTCAGTGTGCTCGCCGGCGGCATGGCGCCTTTCCACATCTCGGCTACCTGCAACTCGATGCTGCTGTAGATGCGCTTGTGGTCCTTGTCCCAGGCCGCGTCCACCGAAAGCACCTCACCTACCAGTACGCGGTCCGATCTTTCGACCAGGTCCTTGACGTCTTGAAACAGGGCCAGCGAGGCCCATCCGACCGCCGGGGTCAGCATCAGGACAAGGCAGCCCAGGCGGGCCAGGGACAGCAGGAGCTTGCGATTCATGCGGTTCAGATCTTGCGGAGAGTAAGCCGCTCGTTGCGGGCAGCGGCCAGGTCAGCGCCGGATATTCTACCGCTTCGTTTCATCATCGCGAGCAGATCGTAGAGCCGGTGCAGCCAGCCGTCGTCGACCTGACCGTCCCTGAATCG
>JANPCZ010000188.1:0-4310 GCA_031431215.1 Myxococcales bacterium | reverse complement strand
AACTATTGACACGCGGGGCGGGGTAGGGTGTCGTCGGCAGTCAAACCCGGCAAGAGGTGCCCTCATGATGACCCTGTCCTCCACGAACTTTTTCAAGACCGCGCTCGGCTACTCGCTCCTGTTCGGCGCCACCCTGATGGTGTCTGGTCGCGCCGTCGCTCAGGACGCTCTACCGCCACCTGCGCCCGTGCCCGGTGAAGCCGCCCCTGCGGCCGAGCCCGCGCCACCGCCGATGCCGGGTGAGATGACGGCCGCCCCGCGGACCGCCATGCCGATGTCCCCCACCGTTGGCAGCGTCACTGATCACGACACCGTGGTGGGCCACTGGGGCATCGAAGCGCGCCACATGGCCCGCGTGCAGAAGACGCCAGGCCAGGACGGCGGCTGCGGGATGAACTGCCCGGTCGATCTGAACGCCATCGGCGTGCGGCGCTGGTCCACGCACAAGTACGCATGGAGCGCGGGCCTGATCTTCGGCGCGGGCGGCGGCGCCAGCAAGAAGCCGAGCGGCGAGTCGCGCACCTGGGACACGTACTTCGGCTTCGGGCCCACGGTTGCGTCGCACATGTTGCTGGCCAACTGGAAGCACCTCGCGGTCAGCGCCAGCCCGCAACTGGATCTGGTGTACTTCGCGCCCAGCGGGCGCGGCAGCAAGACCCTGCTGGTCAATGTCCGCGGCGTCATCGAAGGTGAGATTCACCTCGGCATGATGGGCCTGCCGGCGGCCAGCGTCGGCATCATGAGCGGGCTCCTGCTGTCGTACAAGGGCCTCTCGAAAGCCGACAAGATGGACCTCAACCCGACCGGCACGTCGAGCGAGTGGTCGGTCGGCCTGGCGGGGCCGCAGTCGCTGTGGGGCCTGGTCACCAACATGTACCTGCGCTTCTACTTCTAGAACGGGCAGCCACCACGCATGGTCGTTCGCCCGCCGCCCAAGGAAGACAACCTCGTCGAGCGATCCGAGATCCTGGATGCGCTCGGCATCGCGCGGGTGCTGCGTCGGATGGCCTTCGAGATCGTCGAGCGCAACGGCGCCGAGGCCTACTTCGTCGGCATCCGCACCGGCGGCGCGTTCCTGGCCGAGCGTATGGTGCGCCTGCTTGCCGAAGGTGGCGAGGCGCGGCCGACCCTGGGCGCCATCGACATCACCCTGTACCGCGACGACGTGTTCCTGGGCCTGCCCAAGCCCGAGATCGGCCCCACCGATCTGCCCGAGACCATCGACGGACGCACAGTCGTGCTCATCGACGACGTGCTGTTCACTGGCCGCACGGTGCGCGCGGCGATGGACGTGCTAGCCGACTACGGTCGGCCGCGCGCGGTGCAGCTATGCGCGCTGGTCGATCGCGGCCGGCGCGAATTGCCCATCCAGCCCGACTTTGTCGGCGTGCGCATCCAGACCAGCGGCGACGAATCCGTGCGGGTCATGCTGGCCGAGCGCGGCGAGCCCGACCGCGTGGTGCTGCGCGAGAAGGCAGGCTCGTGACTGCGCCCTCGTTTCCCCACCGGCACCTGACCGGCATCGAAGGCCTGTCCGCCTCCGACATCACGACCATCCTGGACCTGGGCGAACGCTTCCTCGAGATCGCCACCCGCCCGATCAAGAAGGTGCCCACGCTGCGGGGCAAGACCGTGATCAACCTGTTCCTGGAGCCGTCGACCCGCACGCGCACCTCGTTCGAGATCGCCGCCAAGCGCCTGTCGGCCGACGCGGTCAACATCTCGGCCGCAGCGTCGTCTACTACCAAGGGCGAGACCTTGATCGATACCGCGCGCAACCTGGACGCCATGAGTCCGGATGTGGTGGTGGTGCGCCACGCGCACGCCGGGGCCGCGCTGCTGCTCACCCAGAAGATCCGCGCCGCCGTGGTCAACGCCGGTGACGGCGCCCACGAGCATCCGACGCAGGCGTTGCTCGACTGCTCGACCATCCGCGCGCACAAGGGCCGCATCGACGGCCTGACCGTCGCCATCTGCGGCGATATCAGCAACAGCCGGGTGGCGCGGTCGAACATCCTGGCGTTGCGGCTGCTGGGCGCTCAGGTGCGCGTGGCGGGCCCGCGTACCCTACTGCCGGCCGGTATCGACGCCATGGGCGCGGTGGCCCACGACCGCCTGGAACCGGCCCTCGAGGGCGCCGATGTGGTCATGATGCTACGGATCCAAAGCGAGCGCATGGCCGCGGGCCGCTTTCCCAACACACGCGAGTATTCGCGCTATTTCGGGCTGAATGCGGGGCGCCTGGGCCTGGCCAAGCCTGACGCGATCGTGATGCATCCGGGACCTGTCAACCGCGGCGTCGAACTGGATCCGTCGATTGCCGACGGGCCGCGCTCGGTGATCCTGGAGCAGGTCGCGCGCGGCGTGGCCATTCGAATGGCCGTGCTTTACCTCCTGGGTGGTGGCGAGGGCGGCAGCGAGTAGCAGGCAGAGGTGGAAAAGACGTTGACACCCCCGCCCCGCACCTTCTATGTGAACCCTCGGACGCAATGACCGACATCTGCCTCGCGGGCGGCCGGGTCATCGACCCGGCGCGAAACCTCGACATCGAGGCCGACGTTCTCATTCAGGACGGGCGCATAACCCGGATCGAACGGGGCATCGTGCCCGGTGCCGGCGTGCGTGTGGTGGCGGTCAAGGGCCTGTGGGTGGTGCCGGGATTCATCGACCTGCACACGCATCTGCGGGAGCCAGGGCAGGAGTACAAGGAAGACATCGCCACCGGCACGGCGGCCGCGGCGGCGGGCGGCTTCACCGCGTTGTGCGCGATGCCGAACACCAAACCGCCCAACGACAACCGCGCCGTGACCGAGCTCATCGTGCGGCGTGCGCGCGAAGTCGGCTCGGTGCGGGTGTATCCCATTGGCGCGGTGACCATGGGCCAGAAGGGCGAGACCCTGACGGAGATGGGCGAGCTCAAGGATGCAGGCTGTGTCGCGGTCAGCGACGACGGCCGCCCGATCATGAACGCCGAGGTCATGCGGCGCGCGCTCGAGTACGCGCGCGGCTTCGGCTTGACGCTGATCCAGCATGCCGAGGATCTCGATCTTTCGGGTGGCGGGGCCATGAACGAGGGCGCGGTCGCCACCCGGTGCGGTATGCGCGGGCAGCCCTCGGCCGCCGAGTCGGCGATGGTGGCGCGCGACCTGCAGCTGTGCGAGCTGACCGGTGCTCGTTACCATGTGGCGCACATCAGTGCGGCCGAGTCCGTGGCCCTGGTGCGTGCGGCGAAGCGGCGCGGCCTGCTGGTCACCTGCGAGGTGACACCCCACCATCTGACCCTGACCGACGACGCGTGCGCGGGTTACGACCCCAACACCAAGTGCAACCCGCCGCTGCGCGCTTCCGCGGACGTGGCCGCCCTGCGCGAGGGCCTGGCCGACGGCACCATCGACGCCATCGCCACCGATCACGCGCCGCACTCGCCGGTCGAGAAGGAGCTGGAATTCGAGAACGCGGCGTTCGGCATGATCGGCCTCGAGACCGCGTTGCCGCTGTGCCTTGACCTGGTCCGCGATGGGCTGCTGACACCCTCGCTGTTGGTGCAGCGCTTGACCGTCGGGCCGGCGTCGCTTCTGGCGCTGCCTGGTGGCAGCCTGGCACTGGGATCGCCCGCCGACGTGACCGTCATCGACCCCGACATGGCGTGGCCGTGCGAACCCGGGCAGCTGTTGTCGCGATCGAAGAACAGCCCGTTCCTGGGCCGCTCGCTGCGTGGCCGGGCGGTGCTCACATTGGTGGCCGGGCGGACCGCCTTCGCCGAGGAGAAGTTTCATGTCCAGTGACCCGCACACCGAGCCGTCGGCCGCCTTACCGCCCGCGCTGCTGGCGATGGAGGACGGCACCGTGTACCGCGGCTTTGGCTACGGCGCCGACAGCGACATGGCCGGCGAGATCGTGTTCAACACCGCGCTCACCGGTTACCAGGAGGTACTGACCGACCCGTCCTACCGTGGGCAGATCGTGCTGATGACCGCGCCCGAGGTCGGCAACGTCGGTGTCAATCCCGAGGACTTCGAATCGAGCCGCCCCTGGTGCGCCGGCTTCGTGGTGCGCGATCTGTCGCCGCGCGTGTCGAACTGGCGCGCCACCGGGACTCTCGCGCAGCTGATGGCGCAGCACGGGGTCGCCGGCATCACCGGCATTGACACCCGTGCCGTCACCCGGCGCATACGCCTTGGCGGCGCCCAGCGCGCGGTGGTCACGCGCAAGGTGGACGATCCTGCCGCTGCCATCGCAAGGGCGCGCAGCCACCCGTCGCTGGAAGGGCGCGATCTGGTCTCCGAGGTCACCTCGCCCGAGCCGTACGA
>JANPCZ010000187.1:0-8577 GCA_031431215.1 Myxococcales bacterium | reverse complement strand
CATCATGCTGACGGCCGTCTCGTCGTACTTGGATCCCTGCGCCGCCTCGGGCGCACGTGCGGTAAAGACGTGGCCACAGCCGCTGCAACGGAGCCGCTCGCAGTTCCAGCAAATGGCCGCCAGCGGCGGCTGCCCGACGATACGCAGGACCTGAGCCGGCGCCGGGAGCTGGTACAGCCGGCCGGAGCCACACAGCGGGCACTTCTCGCCCCCTTTCAGGTTTTCATGCAAGACCGAGATGCACTGGGCATCGGGATAGGCTGTGACGGGTACGCGGCCGTGGCCTTTCCGCTTGGGCTTCACCTCCGTCGGCGACGACTCCTTGTCCTGAGCGTCCGACGCAGAGGCGCTGTGCCCGGTGGCCGGGCCGGGCCGCGGCGGCGTCGGATCGCCGGTGGCCGGGGCGAGCGGCGCCGCGCCGACGTCGGCGCCGCTGCGGCCGAGAACGTCGGTGGTCTTCTCGCTGCTCGTGATGCCCATGAACCGGCGCAAGCGCGCCAGCGTCGCAGTTTGCTCCCGCAGCCGCTCGGTGAGGCTGTAGTATGAGTCGACCACCCCGCGCAGGATCTGCTGCTCGGTTTCAACCAAGACCGTGTGTGTCTTGCCAAGGATGCTCTCAACGGTCTGTCGTGTGACCGTTACGACCGGGGAGATCGAATTCGCTGCCCCGATCACCCGCCCTCGCGATCCACCTGGATCCGGAGCCGGGCCCGGATCTCGGTCATCGTCACGCCGGGCTTTCCCAGCAGCGACATGATCTCGAGATAGTCCCTCGCCGTCTTCTCGATCAGCGCGCGCTCTTCGGGGGAAAGCTCGACATCGTCGAGCCGGGCGAGCACCTGCTCGACCTCCGCGGGCGAAGGAAACTTCGGCGTTCCTGGCGTCTTGGGTTCGATCTCGTCATTAAGATCTCGCCGTCGAAGGAGTCAACGCTTTTCGACCAAGACGGCCCAGAAAAAGCCTCTCTGATCCTTTCGATTCACACGGGTGGTGCGCGCTCGACCTCGCTCCAGCTCGCTGCCATCGCCGGCATCGCTGGCACCAGCGGCCGCCATTGCGGCGCCGCCTGCGTCGCCTTCGGATTGCCGCCCGCCAACAACACCGCCAGCTCGTGCGCCAATAGCTCGGCCTTGACCGCCCCGCTGCTGGCGGGCCAATAACGAAACCGCCCCGCTGACAATCGTTTCTGGCACAGCCAGAACCCTTGCCCGTCGTACGCCAGAATCTTGATCCCGGTCCCGCGCCGGCTGCGGAACACGAACACTGCCCCCGAGAACGGATCCAACGACAGCGCTTGCCGGCAGATCCGCCCCAGTCCGTCGATGCCCGCCCGAAAATCCACCGGCTCCACGCACACCAGGATCTTCATCTGCGGCGTCAACTGCATCATGGCTGCCGGCCCCAGAACGTCTCAACCAGGCCCGCCAGGTCCACCCCGCCCGCGACGTCGACACGCATCCGATCACCGTGGCGGCTCAGTAGATCGATCACGGTCCTACCCGCGCCACCAAGCTGCCCCAACTCAAACGCGATGAAGCTTGCTCCCGCACTCCCGCCCGGCGGCACTTCGGTTCGCCTTGCGCGTGTCGCCGCCGTGCCACCGGTCTTCCTCGGCACCTTGACCACCGCGCGGCTGCTGCCGCCCTGCCGCACTCGGTCCCTGAGCGCCTCATAGTTGAAGCGCAGCGCTTTCGCGGTCGCCCACACCCCTTCGACCTTCGCCACCAGGCCCGCGTCCTTCCACAGTTCATCCGGGATCCGCGATCCGCGCCCCCCGTGCTTTTCCCGCCACTCGGCCACGCGCCGGCCCAGATCATTCAGCTCCGCCGATGTCTTTCGTTCCATGAGCGATCTCCTTCGCCCACGAACCTAGCCCCTGCCTTCAGCCCATTCACGCACCCTTGCCGGAAGGACACCAAAGAACGTGGGTGCGGGCGCCGGACCGTGCTTCTTCTCCGGCGCCCGACGTCAGCCGAATTTCCACCAGACCAGGCGGCCGTCGAAGTACGCGACTCGCTCCGGGCGCGGCGGGATGCGCTTGGGGCGCCCGAAGGAGACCTCGTCCGGACTGCGACCGCCCCAACTGCTGTGCGGCCGATCTGCGTTGTACCAGCGGAGAAAATCCGCAACGAAGCGGTCAACCTGGCCCAGCGACGAGAACAGCCAGATCAAACCGAAGACGGTTCGCTTGTAGGTGCCGAAGATTCTCTCGATTCTTCCATTCGTCCACGGGTGCGCGGGCCACGTGGTCGTGTGGCCCACGCGCTTCGCGGTGAACACGGCCCGCACAGGTGGCGAGGCGAAGACCGCCCCGCGGTCGGTGAGGACACGCAGGGGCGCGCCGGATCCAATGTATCCGTTCGGTCTTGCCCGTCGGGCGATCGTGGGTTGAAAGGTGTACAGGATGGGGCAGGAGGATCGCCCCATGCGGAGACGAGACGAATGGCGAGGGCTGCTGACCCAACTGCGCGACAGCGGCAAGGGACTGAAGGAATTCGCCACGGCCCAAGGGCTGAACTGGCGCACATTGCAGCACTGGAAGTACATCCTGGGCAAGGAGGCTTCGGGGCGCGGGCGTGCTGCCCGCGGCAGATCACCGTCGGCCGGTGCAGCGGCGCGGCCGCAGCAGAATCTGTCGTTCGTCGAGGTCCGGGCGGCGGCTGGGGTTGGCGACGAACGCTTTGAGATCGAGTTGAGCGACGGGCGCCGCTTGCACGTCCCACCGTCGTTTGACATCGCGGCACTGCAACGCCTGCTCGACACGCTGGAGGCGCGCGCGTGATCCCGGCGGCGATCCGGATCTTCGTGTGCACCGAGACGGTGGACATGCGGTTTGGCTTCGACCGCCTGGCACAGGTAGCGCGCGAACGGATCGGGCACGATCCAATCGCCGGCGGCGCGCTCTTCGTGTTCGCCGGCAAGAGCGCGACGCGGGTGAAGGTCTTGTGGTTCGAGGGCCACGGCATTTGCATGCTGTACAAACGTCTTCACCGTGCGGTGTTCGAGATGCCCGGCAGCACTGCGGGGGCGGCCTCTGTGCACATCGACAGCGTCGGGCTGGCGAAGCTACTGGCCGGCGTGCCGAGAATGCAAAGGACGCGGAGAAAAAATGAGCGCGCGGATGCGTGAAGTCTTGACAGATCGATCGCGCATCGGCATTTGTCGATGGCGTGAACGACACGGCTTCGGTTCTCGAACAGCGCCTGACCGGGCTGGAAGCGAAGCTGGCTCAGGTGGTGACCGAGTCGGCGGAGCAGCTGACGAAGGTCACGGGAGAGCGCGACGAATACCGCAAGCTCGTCCTTCACTTGCGCGAGGAAAACGAGCGCCTCAAGCGTGGGCTGCTCGGGCAGAAAGCAGAGCGTCTGCCACGCAACGATGCGCAGCTCACCATGGCCATCATCGCGATGGCCATGGGCGGTGTTGCTGCTGCGGAGGCGGACAGCGACGCGGCGACGCCAACGAGCGAAGAGCCCGACCAGATCATCGCGGAGCACGTGCGGCGAAAGCCCAAGCGCAAAGCACCGGCCGAAGACCTACCCCGGGTGGAGTTCAGCATTCTGCCGCCAGAGGTCGAGCGTGAAGGACTCGACGCTTTTGACCTGATCGGAGTCGACAAGCGGTCGGTACTCGAGCGCCGCTCGGCTTCGAACGTTGTCGTCGACATCCTGTACAAGAAGTTCGTTCGCAAGCCTCGTCCCGACGGCGAGGCACAAGCCGTGGCAGACGGCGGCTTGGCCACCGTCGACGAGCAGGAGGCCGTCGTCGATGGTGGTGCTTCCGCTGAACCCGCGCCGGCGGAAGCGCCCGGCAACAACGCTGCTGACGAGCAGCAACCGATCGTTCGCGAGCCCACGATTTTGGTCGGCGAGACGGTCGAGTTGCCCATCGAGAGGGGCAGCGCCGGCCCGGGCCTGCTGGCGGACTCGATCGTGCGCCGCTGGCAGGATCACCAGCCGTTGCATCGCCTTGAGGGAATCTACGGCCGCGAGGGTCTGCCGTTGGCACGCTCGACGATGTGCGATTGGCACATGGAGCTGGCGAAGCTGTGCCGGCCGCTGGTCGAGGCCATGTTCACGGATGCGCTGACGGCGCCGTACCTGTGCGTGGATGCGACTGGCGTCTTGGTGCAGGCCAAGGAACGCTGCCGCGTTGGGCACTTCTGGGTGCTGGTCGCGCCCGAGCGGCACGTCCTGTACCGGTACACCAAGGAGCACACCGCCAAGGCCGTCGACGTCTTGTTGCCCGGCTACAGCGGCCACCTGGTCGCCGACGCCCACAGCGTGTACGAGCATCTCTACCGGGACCTGGGCGTCATCGAAGTGGCGTGTTGGGCCCACGCGCGCCGATACGCCTTCAAGTCTCTGGCCACCGACCCCGAGCGCGCCAAGTTGATGCTGACTCACATCGGTGCGCTGTTCGCCATCGAGCGCTCGATCGCGCACTTGTCGCCTCGGAAACGGCGAGATGCCCGCCAGGCCAAGTCCAAGCCAATCGTGGCGGCTTTTTTCCGTTGGGCCACGGAGGATCAGGACCGCGTCCTCGACGAGACGCCCATTGCGCACGCCATCCGCTACGCCCTGAACCAACGGGAAGCCCTCGAGCGTTTTCTGGAGGATGGCCGCTTGCCGCTGTCGAACAACATCTCCGAGTTGAACCTGCGGCGGCAAGTTCTGGGTCGCCGCAACTGGCTGTTCCTGGGCAGCGACGACGGCGGCCACACAAACACCGTATTCGTCTCCTTGCTCGCGAGTTGCCGGATCCACGAAATCGAGCCCCTCGGATACATAAGGGATCTGCTGTGCTTGATGCCCCGATGGCCCAAGCACCGGCTCTTGCACCTCGCCCCCGTCAACTGGCAGCAGACCCTCCAGGAAGCGGAGACTCAGAAGATCCTCGAAGCGAACATCTTTCGCCGAACCGTCCTCAGCCTGCGGTAGTGACCGATTCGTCATGCCCAAGTAGTACACCGCCACGGGCGTGGCGGCGGAACGGGCAACACCGAACGGATACCCAGCTACACGTACGACGCCGACAACCGGCGGACTCAGGTCACCTTCCCAGACTCGACGATCACGACGACGGCGTACGACGCCCTGGGGAGGCGAACAACGGAGACGGATCAGGCCGGGCGCGTGACCGCATTCGGTTACGACTTCGAGGGACGCTTGCTGACGGTCACCGATGCGCTGAACCAGGTCACCTCGTACGCGTACGACGAGCAGGGCAGCCGGGTGAGCCAGACCGATGCCAATGGCCACATCACGCGCTTCGAGTACGACAAGTTGGGGCGTCAGACGAAGCGCACCCTGCCCGATGGCAAGTACGAGATCAAGACGTACAATGCCGGAGGCGAGATGACTGGCAGGACGGACTTCTTGGGGCGCACGACGATCTTCGGGTACGACGTCAACAGCCGGCTTTTCCAGAAGACGTATCCGGACTCGACGGGGGTCTCGTTCACGTACTCGAACACGGGTCGGCGGTTGACGGCGGTGGATGCGCGCGGGACCACGACGTACGTCTACGACAATCGCGATCGACCGACCTCGCTGACCTACCCCGACGGCAGGATGCTGGGCTACGCCTACGACGCCGCGGGGAACCGGACGGGTCTCACCGCCACCATCGGCGCAACGACCCTGACCACGACGTATGCGCACGACGTGCGGAACCAGATCTCGACGGTGACGGACCCTGACGGGCGCACCTACACGTACTCGTACAGCGCCACCGGAAGCCCCGTGACCATGGCGCAGCCGAATGGGGTGACGACCACGTACGCCCACGACAGCTTGAATAGGCTCACGAACCTGACCAGCAAGCACGGCGCGACGACCTTGCAGTCGTACCAGTACACGCTAGGTGCGACGGGCTTGCGGACTCACATCGACGAGGCCGACGGGACGGCGAGGGCGTATGGGTACGACGGGCTGTATCGGTTGACGACGGAGACGGTGACGGGCTCGGCGGCGGATTACGGGAAGACGTTTGGCTACGACCCCGTTGGCAATCGACAGACGCAGATAACGACGGGAGCGGGCGTCGCTAGCGTGGCTTACTCGTACGACTCCCGCGATCGGATGTTGACCGAGAGTGGCGCCACGTACACGTGGGACGACAACGGCAACCTCGTGAGCAAGTCCGGGGACGCCACGTACACGTGGGACTTCGACGAGCGCTTGGTCAAGGTCACCAAGACTGATGGGACAGTGGTCGACCATGTCTATGACACTGCCGGAAATCGCGTGAAGACAACGGTCACACGGCCGAGCTCGACTGCTGTCGTGACGAATTTCTTGGTCGATACGATGGGCGGATTGTCGCAAGTGCTGGCGGAGACCGATGGGAGTGGCGTGGTGGAGGCGTATTTCGTGCGAGCCGGGGGCCAATTGCTGGCCGTGCGGCGTGGGACGACCGACGCGAGGTACTACCTGGCCGATGGCCTCGGATCGGTGCGGGGCCTGGCAGACATGGTAGGCAGCACGACGGATACACGAGGGTACACTGCTTTCGGCGAGAGTCTTACGCACACCGGGGCGGACCCGCAGCCATATGCGTTTGCGGGCGAGGCGTTCGAGGCCGTTAGTGGGCTGGCCTACCACCGAGCGCGATGGATGGATCCGAGGGCTGGCATGTTCGCCAGCATGGACCCGGCCGAAGGCGATCGTGAGCTGCCAACGTCGCTCCACAACCAACTCTACGCCGGTGCAAATCCCGTCAACTATCTCGACTCAGCCGGAAGGGATTACAGCATCAGTTCGGCGATGGCATCGATCGTGATTTCAGCTAACTTGGCGGTCACGGTTTTGTCCGCCAGGGCTGGTGCGGTATTCTCATCTGGAGCAGGAGCGCAGATCGGCCAGTTCTTTCAGCAACTTGGAGCGCAAGCTGAAGCCCAGGCGTTTACGGTGCTGATGCGCATGAAAGATCAATTCAACCTGCCGTACTTGATTGACCGGGGAGTTCAGGTCGGAAGCAGAATAATTGATTTTGCGCTGAGAGTGGACGGAAGCAGGATCTTGATGGAGCTGAAGTATCAGATTCCGCAGAGTGGCGCGGCGCTGTCGCGGCTGACCGCGCAAATGCAGGCGGCGCTGGCCACTGGCGATGAAGTGGTTTTGGTTTCGTTCAGGGAAATAGCGCGGACTGGGCAACTTCAAAGGGCACTTGGCGATGACTTCTCAAAGATCCGACTTGTATTAGGATTCAACGATCTGGTGACGTATCTTGTTGTTAGGACGGCGCGCTGAATCTCGGAAATGACAAATGCGCAGCGCAGTAGGAAATCACATCAGAAAACGAGTGGCTCAGTTTATGAAGAAACACCTCCCAGCGTTTACTGAAGATAAGGCAGTTGAGTTGCCGCGCGGAAGTCGATTGTACGTCTGGAAAGCATCCGAGAACCTGTGGTGGTATGTGTTCTTGATGTTTCAGGACGATCGGGATTGGTTTCGGCTTCGTTTGATGTGGACGACGAAGAGAAAATTCGAAACGCAATTCGGCGGGCTTCCGTGGCCGCCCCAGGAGAACGTCGGAGTCGCCTTTGGTCATCTCGGCTTTCCGGCGGGCAGCAAGCTTGCTGCTTTCGACGGAGGTCATGAGTTGAGCTCCCCCGGTATTCCGAGCGAAGATCATTCCGATTTGAGTTGGTTGGATCCAGTCCCGGTGGATCAGGCGATCGCCGCGGCAGATGTTGCACTGAATGCCGACTTCAACACCATGTTGAAGTTCGGAATCCCGTATACGGAGGAAGTAAGGAAGTTAGCCGCTTCAACAGAATCTGTGGGTGACTAATTCTACCAGGCGTTCACGGGGGCCCGTTGGGGGCTGGGATTGTTGAATCACGAATCCCTGAGCGGCAGTTTGACCTCTTTTTCGCCCCGTACGAGAACCGCGATTACCCCGGCTTCTACCCAGATGGGACAACGGCCTATGACGTTTCGTACGCTGGTCTCAGTTGTTGTGTTGTCGCTCGCGACAACGGCCTGTTCAGACTGGACTCTGACCAGTTCGGCTGGTCGGTCCTGCCGTGCGGAAAAAGGCATGTCTCAGGAGGATCTCAGGAGGAACTGCGGTGCCCCGGACGGCATAGGGATCCGGCCGAATGTGATGGGTGGTCTAGATGGCCTCACTCCTTGTGTGGGCGATTGTGATCGATACGGTAGGAAAGTAGTAATTTACGCCTGCAACAGAAAGGTGATCGACGTTTCAAATCTGGCAGGCGCGACTCAGTGCCAGGGGATCGCGGCAGGAAACAAGAATTGAGTGCAACCTCGGGGGCTGGGAGGGCGGCCTGGGCGGATCTCGCGAATGCCCCTAAATTGCGAGGCTTCCAAGAACCGCGGCCCGGCTGTGGATCCAAAATGACTGTCGGAGCCGAGGGTTCGCCCGCAGCGGCGGCGTTTTCGGGCATCATCTGACGCCGATGACCGCCGTTTTCGGGCATCATCTGACGCCGATGACCGCCAAGTTGACAGAAGAGATAGGCGTTTACGTGAGTCGAGCGAGGGAGGCGGCGAGCGGGAGCGAGGCGCCGCGTGAGCGAGCATTCGCGTAAACGTCGTTTGGACGAAG
>JANPCZ010000186.1:0-2116 GCA_031431215.1 Myxococcales bacterium | reverse complement strand
CATCACCGTCGGAATCGGCAGGTATCCCTCTTCGAGGCGGTGACTGGTCGTGACATCCGCCCACGTGATGAGCCGCGTTCCCAACCGCAGAAATGGCTCGATCGTGAATCCGCCCGTCCCCATCTCGATCGCGCCATCCATGCTCAACAGCGCTTCATCCCGATCTCCCGGCACCCCCACCACCGTCCAATAGCTCTGCTCCCCATGGAAGTACCGCGGCAATAGACCACGATCCACGCGCCCCGCGATTTCGCGAAACATGGCGTTGTCGGATGAGCCGAACTCAATGGGCAAGACCTCCATGCCCCGAAGGGCCGGCTTTGACCCGCGATTCTTCTCAATCGTCAGTCGCACAAACCTCGCCTGAGCGTCGGGAAGCGGGACGAACCGCTTGCCGCCGCGAGCGCCTCGCACGGTGCCAATCGGCGAGTACTTCCGATCCTCCATCGCACCGTGGATGGTGTAGTCGATCGGATGCGACTGTGGATCCCAATTCAGCATCAGACCGCCAAACTCCCGAACCTGCTTGCAGTCAATCTCGAACTCGCGGTCGTTCACAAACGTGACCGTCGGGATGTGCACCACGGGCGCCGGCGGCGGCAACTGTTCGAACGTCAGCGAATCGAAGTCCACCGTCCCGGCCCCGCCCTCACTTGCCGCGATCGCGAACTCGATGAACCCGATCTTCCCAGGTTTCGGACTGGGTACGGTCGCGCCGAGCGGACCCCACGCGAACGAGATCTTGCGATCGGGCAGCCGCTCCTCTTTCCAAGTGGCAGGCCACTCGTACGCCCGCTGGTTCAGCCACCAGACGTTGTCGCCGGACGGGTCAGCCAGCTTGAACTCAAGGTTGTTCTTCGGCCCCTGGCCCTGAACCTGAAACGTGAAGCGATAGTGATCGCCCAAACCCGCTTGCAGTTCCGGCGGCGCGGCACGACGCAGCACCACAAACCCTGCACCCGCCTCAAAGTTGTACTGCAACCGCAGCGCCTTGCCCTCCACACCCTCCACCAGCGACACCGACGCCTTGACGCCGTCCGAGGGCATCACCGTCCAGGCCTGCGTCGAATCGAACGCGTCGATGACTCGTTCCTGCGCGTGGCACACGACAGCGCCCAGTAGCCAGCCCGCGACAGCAAAGGCCAGCATCGTCCGGTTCATGCCTCGACTCCCAAACTCCGGCCGTTACTCGCCATGACCTTCGCGTACCAGTGTGCCGAGTCCTTCAGCGTTCGCTTCTGCGTCGCGTAATCCACGTGGATCAGCCCGAACCGCTCCTTGAAGCCCTGCTGCCACTCAAAGTTGTCCATGATCGACCAGTGGAAGTAGCCGCGGACATCCGTTCCATCCGCGATGGCGCGGCCGAGTGCATTCAAGTACCTCGTCGTGTAGTCGATCCGCGGCCCATCCGCCACTCTGCCATCGACACCCACCCAGTCCGTGCCCGACATTCCATTCTCGTTGACCACCATCGGAAGCTTGTACCGCTCGTACAGAAACTTCGGCCCCCAATACAGCGCCTCGGGTGTGATGAACCAGCGGATCGCCGTCTGGGGATGCCCTGGTGCATGCGGCACAATCCGCGGCCGCCCATCCGCATCGGCCGCGACCGCCTCGCCGTCGTAGATGTTCACGCCGTAGAAGTCCAGCGGCTGCTTGATGATCTCCATATCGCCGGGCTTCACAAACGACATCGGCACGCCGTAGGTCGCGATGCCATCCTCGGGATAGCGCCCGAAGACCACGGGGTCCGCGAACCATGTGTTGTTCCAGAAGTCTCGCGCGGGAACACTCATCATGAGCGCACGCGCCGCGTCGATGTCTCGGGGAGATGTGCTCGCGGGATACTTCGTCCGTCCGATCGGCGCCCAACCAACCGATGGCTTAACCTTCGCACGCGATCGGATCACCTGTACCGCCCGCCCATGCGCCATCAGCGTGTGGTGGGCCGTCACGAGCCGCTCGCCAACCGTCGGACGAAGGCTCGGCGCGCCGATCGTGTCGCCGGGATCAGGCCCAAGGAAAATCTGCGGCTCGTTGATCGTGATCCACTTGGACACCCGATCCGAGAGCCGGTCCACCACCACACCCGTGTACTCCGCGAACCACTCAGGGG
>JANPCZ010000185.1:0-4420 GCA_031431215.1 Myxococcales bacterium | reverse complement strand
TCCCGGCGGCGCACGCGCAGCTTGACCTTGCGCTTCTCGGCCCGGCTATCAGCAAAGTCGGGCGCGCCGCATCGGGCGCGCACCTCCGACAAACGATCACCGACATTGATGAGCCGGTTGGTACGGTAGCAACGGAATCCTTCGTCAGCGCGGGCCGGCGACGACACCACGATCGCAGACAGCGCCAGGCCAACTGAAAGTCCCAAACGCATCACGATCGCCATGAGCACCTCCTCGACACGACGAGGGTACCATCAGTCCTTGTGGGCCGACCAGGTGCCCTTGACCACGCCCTCCTGCCAGGTGCCGTCGATCTTGTGATTGCCATCCACGAATGTTCCTCGCAGCGTGGGGCCGGCGGTGGGCACCGTGAACGTGTCGCCCTCGATCGGCCACCGGCCCTCGACGCTGATCAGAGCACTCGCGACCACAAATCCGGCGTTGCCTGCGTAGCGCAACCGCACCTTGGTGACCACATCGTTGGTGACCACGATCATCGCTTCGTTGGGTCCGCTGTATGTGCCCTCGCGCGAAACCGCGCCACCACAGCCGGCCAGCACGACCAGCAATGGAAACGCCCGAAACCCCGCCACCAGCGATCTCGTCAATGCCGCGCTTGCCACCATGCCGGGCTTTTTACCACGCGGAGCCGCGCTCACCTCAAGTTCCGGCGCGCGTGACGCCGGCGTCGGTGCCCGGCAGGCGCAGCTCGACCAGCGTGCCACCAACGCGCGAGCCGGCAAGGGTGCCGCACCCGGCGCCAATATCTTGCCCGCCCGAATAGCGCCGCACCACCGGGATGCCGACGGCCGACAGCTCGTCACGAAAGCCCTGCAACTCGGCCGGCGACGGCGGCAGGTACTTGCCGGATTCGTCGCTGACATCGATGAGATTCACCTTCACCTTGAGGCCCACGCACAGCTCGCCCAGCTGTCGCGCGTACGCTCGCGCCAGGTTGCCGCCCGCGCCACCGATGGCGACGTAGGCCAGGGTCACCCGCTCGTTTCTGGCGGCCGCGTACGCCCGCACCGCCGCCATGAGGTCGGGCAGTGGCCAGCGCTTCTCGATCGGCATCAGCGCCAAGCGTGCAGCGCTGGTCGGTGCGCCCAACGAGAACACCAGCCTGAAGCGATGACCCTCGGTGGTGAAGCGACGGATCATCGGCACCACGCCCGCGGTCGAGATCGATATGGCATCAGCCGAGATCGCGCCGCCCGCCGGATGCGCGAGAATGCTGGCCGCCCGGACGACGTTGTCGTAATTGAGCAGCGGCTCGCCCATGCCCATGAACACCACGCCGCGCACCGCATGATCGGCCTCGATCGCGATACGCCGCACCTGCGCCAGGATCTCCCAGGTCTCGAGGCTGCGGATGCCGCCCAGCCGTCCGGTCGCGCAGAAGTCGCACCCCAGCGCGCAGCCCGCCTGCGAGCTGACACACACGGTGTACTTCGCCGTCGGCAAAGCCACCAACCCAGCGACCTCGCCGCGGCGGCGACGTTCCTTCAGCGCGCGCGTATCCGCGGGGTCGGGCAAGGGGATACGCACCGCCTCGATCTCGGGCCCGTCAGCCAGACGGAACAGATACTTCACGAAACCATCGGCGGCACGACGCCGTTCGATCACCTCCAGTTCGGGCCACACCAGTTCGGGTGCCAGCGCCCGCCGCGCCACCAACGGTAGCGCACGGAGCCCGTCCAGACTCGGGGCGCCGTGCCCGACACGATCGCAGCGGCTGTGCACATGCGCGAAGACCTTGCGTGCCAGCCGCTCGTCGACCCCAAATGGTGCCAGCGCGATGGCAGTCGCCGCAAGGTCGAGATCCCGCAGGTTGAGCACGGCGAAACATGATAGCGGCCCCCATGTGCCCCCCCAAGCAGGTGTTCAAGTTCTTTGCGGGCTGGGCGTTCAGCCGGGTCCGGCGCGGTACGGCTCGTCCTCGGGCACGAAGTCGTGCTCGGCAACCGCGCCGGCGATCCATGTGCGCATGGCCGGCAAGCCCGAGACGGTCTCAACGTAGCGCTGGCACACCTCAGGCAGTTCAATCCCGTAGGTCACGAAGCGAGACGCGACCGGCGCGAAATAAGCATCCGCGATGCTGAAGGCGCCGAACAGGAACGGTCCGGCCGCGCCGAAACGCGCACGCGCGTCCGACCACATGAAGACGATGCGGTCGATGTCCCTGCGCACCTTGACCGGCAGAAGCGGCGTCGCGAACGTGCACTCGCAATTCATCACCAGCGTTTCGCGCATGTCGCGAAATCCGGCGTGCATCTCGGCACAGATCGATCGCGCCAGCGCGCGCGCCTTGCGATCGACCGGCCACAGTTGCCGGTCGGGGAATTTTTCGGCCAGGTACTCGACGATGGCCAGGCTGTCCCAGACCACGACATCACCGTCGACCAGCACCGGCACCTTGCCGACCGGCGAGTGGCGATTCACCCGCGCCGTGAAGTCGTCCTCATTAAAACCAATGCGTTCCTCCTCGAACGCGATACCTGCGTGCTTGAGCAAGAGCCAGGGCCGCAGCGACCAGCTGGAATAGTTCTTGTTTCCGATGAGCAGCTTCATCGCAGCCCATCCCCGCTTACATCATTCGTGACACGACCTGGCCGCCGATCAGGCCGACCAGGCCGCCGATGCAGGCGCCGACGATGTAGAACAGCATCGAGTTGACGTGCAGTTGCAGGATGTCCGCGGCGGCGCCGCACACCACCGCGGTGAGCACGCCGCCCGCATAGAAGCCGGCCATCGCGGCCTCGCCGTGTGAAACGCTGTAATCGTCGGTCATGGCGGCCGAGTATGCGCCGGCCGGGTGCGCCGGGGCAAGTCAGGCGACCGCGATCCCGGCCGCGCGCAGCTGCTTTTCGATCGCCCCGGCCCAGCCCTGGTTGGCAAGCGGACTTGCCGGGCTGGGATGCAGGATCGTGCTCACCAACGGGCCCGCGCCGCCAAGCGCGCGCGCCGCCCGCGCCGTCGCGAAGGCGCCGACACCCACAACATGGCGAGGTTGCAGCGCCGCGACCACAGCGAGCAGAGCCTGGTCGCAAGCGGCGAACAGCGCCTGCTGCTCGACCTTCGGCAATTTGTCGGGCGTGAAGTTGCGGCCGCTCGCCTCCATGAAGACCAGCGGGCAATAGTTGGCGACGAAGAAACGTCCGAAGAATTTCTCGGGTGTCCCGAAACGCTGCCGCGCCCAGCCCCACAGCCTGGCCCCGCTCACTTCGCCGCGCCGGCAGGAAAGTCCCAGCACGGGCCGCTTGTCGTGCTCGCGAGCTGGCTTGCCAACCGCGCCGTCAAGGCCGAGGAACCCACGCACCATCGCCACGTCTCCGAACGGCACGCCGGTCTGCGCCATACCGAACGGCCCCGGGTTCATGCCCAGAAGCAGGACCTCCTTGGTTCCTCGCCCCCACCGTTCCAGATACGCCTCATGCAACCGAGCCGCGTACTGCAGCGGGTTGTACACGTGGGTGATCGGGGCAGCGAACCTGAGCCGCCCCACCTCTTTGGCCAACGACCGGCTGATCTCGACGAGTGTCATGGCGACGGCAGCCTGATTCATGCCTTAACGCCACAAGCGAGCGGCGATCTCATCCGCGAACAACAATCCGCGCGCGGTCGGCCGCACGGCGCGCTCCGATATGTCCAGCCATCCCGCATCCGCACAACCTCGCGCGGCCGACCGACGTGCGCCGTCGGCCAGCGGGTCAGCCCCGAAGCGCGCCGCATGAGCGGCTCTATCGATGCCGTCGCTGGTGCGCAGGCCGAGCCACACCGCCTCGTTCTCCAGATCCGCGCCGCCACGGCGCTCGATCATCGTGGGCGCGGGACTGCCGCCGCCCGCCCGCGCGGCGCGCAGATAGGCCTTGGTCGAGCGCGGGTTCGAATACCGCCACGCCGTGCCATCGTCGAGCGGCCGGAACGACGCCGCCGACGCGCCGACGCCCAGGTAGGCGGCGCCGGTCCAGTACAGATTGTTGTGCACCGCCCGACGGCCTGGCCGGGCGTGGCTCGAAACTTCGTAGTGCTGGTACCCGGCCGCCGCCAACTCCCGGTGCGCCTCCTCGAACATCAAGGCCACCTCGCCGTCGTCGGGCCTCGGCAACTTACCGGCGCGATCGAGCGCGCCAAACGGCGTGCCTCGCTCGACTGTCAGCGCGTACGCCGAGATGTGTTCCGGACCGAGCGCTATCAGATCGCCGACCGCGCGCCGCCACGCCGCCTCGGTCTGGCCCGGCAATCCGAACATGAGATCGCACGACACGTTGTCGAAGCCCGCCGCGCGCGCCACGGCCAGCCCCCGGCGCGCCGCATCGCCGTCGTGGTTGCGCCCGATAGCGGCCAGCAACTGATCGTCGAACGACTGCACGCCCAGTGACAGCCGGTTGACCCCTGCGCTCCGCCACGCGTGCGCCCG
>JANPCZ010000184.1:0-7063 GCA_031431215.1 Myxococcales bacterium | reverse complement strand
CGACCCGATCTTCCTTGTTGTCGTACTTGCAGCGGTAGTCGATCGCCTGGCCAGCCTTCAGCAGCTTGGGGGGGCTTAGCTCTTTCAAACGCACGTCGGCCCACTCGGTGCCCTGGCTCAGTTCCTCGATCACGGCGCCCTTGTCGTCGATCAAATTGGCGAGATAGCCGACGCCGCGCTTGTGCATGTGGTTCTGCGCGTTCAAGAGCGAGATGTCGCTCAGGATCGGGCACACCGCGCGGGCCTCGCCGGTGCTCTTGGCACTGACCCGGATGAAGGTGTTGTAGAAAAACAAGAAGCCAGCCTCTTGCTTGACCTGATCGGCGGGCATCGTGAACAGGTTGATGCGCACGTCGGTCATGATCGGCTTGTCGGATGCGTTGAGGTAGTGCGCGTTCAGCAGCAGGATGCTGCCGCCTGGGAACTTCACCGCCACGTCGGCGGGCAGGCCGCCTATCACCGGGGGGCCGTCGGCAGACTGCGAACCGCCGGCGATGCCGTCGATGTCCCAATGCCCGGTCGGCCCTTGCTTGCCGCACTCGAAAACGTCGCTGGTGTCGACCGCTTCGCCGAAGTGATCCTTGGTCGGGATCTCCTTGTATGGCGTCGTGTACACAAGGATGTGGTGGCTTCCCTTGGTGAACTTGATCTCCTGCCGAGTGACGGCGTAACCCTCGGCGGGTATCTGGACGAATTTGCAGCGCTCGGTCTCGATGCCGGGGGCCACCTCGGAGAGCATCTTGATCTGCACGCCCATGCCGGCCGGCGGTGGCGCCAGGTCAGTGGCCTTGCCGCCTGCGCCCGCGCCAGCGCTTCCGGTCGTGCCGCCGCCGCCCATCATGTTGGCGTCGCTCTTGTCATCCGAACAGGCGCTGATCGCCGCGACTGCTGCGAGACACAGGGGAACTAGCTTGCTCATCGTTTGGCTCCAGGTGGTTGCGAAGGACGGCGACTTGCAGCGCCGACGCCGCGTCACATTTACTTCACGATGTCGTGACGCGCAACGATTTTCTCGGCGGCGATCAACCGCAGGTCTTCGCACGGAATTCGATGTCGGAGACCGAGACGCCGCGGCGTCGATCGGGGGGCAGCCAGGTCATGCTCTCGGCTGGCGTTCCCTTGGGAAAATACTCGAGGCCAATGTGGCCGCTGTAGCCCAGGCGTTCGAGTTCTTGAAAGATGAAACGGAAATTCAGCTCGCCGGTGCCGGGCTGGTTGCGCCCAGGCGAGTCGGCGATCTGGATGTGGCCGATGTGGGCGGCGTAATTTTGCAGGTTGGCGGCGATGTTCCCCTCCATCCGCTGCAAGTGGTACATGTCGAACAGGTACTTCACGTTGACCGCCCCGACCGCGGCGATGAAGGCCATGGCCTCGCGTGTGTTGCCCAGGAGGTAGCCCGGGTTCTCCCAGCTGTTCAATACCTCGACCAGCAGGGTCACGCCGGCGTCGCGGGCCTGGTCGGCGGCCCAGCGCAAGTTGTCGCGCGCGAGTTCCAGCTGGGTCTCGCGATCCTGGCCCGGTCGCGACTTGCCGATGAGCACGTTGACCAGCTTGCAACCGGTCTTGTGCGCGAGATCCAGCGCCGCGGGGACATTGGCGCGAAAGCGTCCGTGGCGCTCAAGGTCCGAGATCAAGCCCCGATCGCCCGCCGCAAGGTCGCCGGCGTCGAAGCTGAAGCACACCGTGCGTAAGCCGGTGTCTTTCAGTTTCTGCGCAAGGACGCCGAGATCCTCGCCGCTTGGCCAGTAGAATTCGACGGCGTCGAAGCCCAGCCGCGCAGCTTCGTCGAAGCGATCCGAGAAGGGGACATCGCGCAGCACGAGGGCCAGATTCAGATCGAAGTGCAACATCCTGGGTGCCGACCTTGACGTAGAGCGTGCATCGGGGTCAAGTCGGAGCATGGGATTTCTGGCGGCGCTACCGTTCTACGTGCTGTGGGCGGCAGGTCCGGGCGCCGCCGAGCAGATGGACAAAGGCGAGAAGCTGTTCAGAGCGGGCGACACGGCCGGGGCACTGGTGGCGTTCGATGCGGCGGTGAAGGCCGACCCGAAGGATGCGCGCGCCCACTACCTGCGCGGCGTGGCGCTCGAAAAGAAGGGCGACGGCGCCGCCGCGGAAGCGGCGTACCGCGAGGCCCTGAAGCGCAACCCGGCTTTCGCCGAGGCGCACAACAATCTGGGTGCGCTGGCGCTGGCGAAGGGCAACCACGCCGACGCCGAGAGGGAGTTCATGGCCGCGGCCAAGGCCGACGCGAAGAACCCCGAGGCGCAGTTCAACCTGGGTCTGCTGCGCGACGCCCAGAGCCGCCCGGCCGACGCGGTGATCGCCTATCGGATGGCCGCCAAGCTGCGGTCTGACGACGCCGGCATTCGACTGAATCTGGGCGCGGCACTGCGTCGCAGCGGCGATCTTGATGGTGCCATCACCGAGCTGCGCGAGGCGAGCAGGCTGTCACCGAAGAACGCCATCGCGTGGACCAACCTTGGCCTTCTGCTGTCCGACAAGAAGTCCTACGATGACGCCCGGGATGCGCTGGCCCGGGCGGTGAAGCTCGACCCCGGCTACGCGCTGGCGTGGAATGGACTCGGCCGCGTCGAGCTGCGACGCAAGGACTCGTCCGCCGCCGCCGAGGCGCTGGGCAAAGCGCGCAAGCTTGCACCCAAGGAGCCTGCGATCGCCGCTGATCTGTGCCGCGCGCTGGTCGACAAAGATCCGTTGGCGCCTGCGGCGGCAAGCGAATGCCGGGCCGCGCTCGCGCTGGCGCCGGGCAATCCGCTGGCGCGCTACGAGCTGGGCAAGGCTCTGGTCGCGCAGGGTGATTGCGCGGCCGCCAAGACCGAGTTCGACAGGTTCACGGCGCTGCCCGGGGTCAAGGCCGAGGCCAAGACCGGCACCGCCGAGCTTCTCAAGACGTGCACGCCTGGCAAGAAGCAGAAGAAGTAGTCGGGTCGGGGCCGGCAACGTTCTTGAGACGTCGCTTGCGACGCCGGGGGGCTTTCATTAGATTCCCGAAATGCTACCGGAAGGTCATCTGCGAGAAGCGCTGACGTTCGACGACGTCATCCTGGTGCCGGCCGAAAGCGATGTCCTGCCCAAGGACGTGGACGTGCGCAGCCACCTGACTGCCGCCATCTCGCTGGTCACGCCCATTGTGTCGTCTGCCATGGACACGGTGACCGAGGCGCGCACCGCCATCTGCATGGCACGCGACGGCGGTATCGGCTTCATCCACAAGAACATGGGCATCGCCGAGCAGGCGCTGGAGGTGCAAAAGGTCAAGAAGGCCGAGACCGGCATGGTCATCGACCCGATCACCATTGGCCCCGACCAGAAGTTGAGCGAGGCGCTGGAGCTCATGCGGCGCTACGAGATCTCGGGCTTGCCGGTGGTCGGCCCCGATGAGCGGCCGGTCGGCATCCTCACCAACCGCGACGTGCGATTCGAGCGCAACCTGGATCAGGCTGTGCGCACCATGATGACCACCAAACTCATCACCGCGCCCGAGGGGATGAGCCTGGAAGGCTCGAAGGAGCTTCTGCACACGAACCGGATCGAGAAACTCCTGGTGATCGATGCCAGCGGAAAACTCCGTGGCCTCATCACGATCAAGGACATCGAGAAGGCCCAGCAGCACCCGCACGCCGCCAAGGACGAGTTCGGCCGACTGCGTGTGGGCGCCGCGGTCGGCATCGGGCCCGATCGGGTCGAGCGCGTGTCGGCCTTGCTGGCCGGCGGCTGCGACGTCATCTGCGTCGACACGGCCCACGGCCACTCGAAGTCGGTGCTGGAGGCGGTAGCCGACATTCGCAAGACCTTCCCCAAGGCCCAGATCGTCGCCGGCAATGTCGCGACCGCCGAGGCCGCGCTGGCGCTGGCCAAGGCGGGTGCCGACGCCATCAAGGTGGGCATCGGCCCCGGCTCGATTTGCACGACGCGCGTGGTGGCGGGCGTCGGCGTTCCGCAGATCACGGCCATCGCCGATTGTGCCCGCGCGGTCGAGAAACTGAACGTGCGCATCATCGCCGACGGTGGCATCAAGTACTCGGGCGACGTCACCAAGGCCATGGCGGCCGGCGCGCACACCGTGATGATCGGCAGCCTGTTCGCTGGCACCGACGAGGCGCCGGGCGAGATCATCTTGTACCAGGGCCGCAGCTACAAGGTGTACCGGGGCATGGGCTCGGTTTCAGCCATGCGTTCCGGCAGCAAGGATCGCTACTTCCAGTCCGAGACCACCACCGACGCCAAGCTGGTGCCGGAAGGCATCGAGGGCCGCGTGCCGTACCGGGGCAGCCTGTCACAGTCGATCTACCAGCTCATCGGTGGTCTGCGCGCCGGCATGGGCTACTGCGGTTGCCGCAACATCGAAGAGCTACGCACCAAGGCGCGCTTCATCAAGGTGACCACCATGGGCCTGCGCGAGTCGCACGTCCACGATGTCATCATCACCAAGGAAGCGCCCAACTACCGGGTCGAGCAGTAAGACCGTATGAACGCGCCCAAGCAGCACATCGTCATCCTGGATTTCGGATCGCAGTACACGCAGCTCATTGCCAGGCGGGTGCGCGAGCAGAAGGTGTACTCGGAAATCCACCCGTTCAACGTCGGCATCGACAAGATCCGCGCGCTGGCCCCGACCGGCATCATCCTGTCGGGTGGGCCGTCATCCGTATACGACACGGGCGCGCCGCGCATCGGAGCCGAGCTATTCGACCTGGGCGTGCCGATCCTGGGCATCTGCTATGGCGTGCAGCTGGCCAGCTTCCTGCTGGGCGGGCAGGTGGTGCCATCGGCGCAGCGCGAGTACGGTCGCGCGACCGTCATGCTGGACACGGCGTCGGACCTGTTCGCCGGCTTCACCCCGGGCGAGGAGTTCGCGGTGTGGATGAGCCACGGCGATCGCGTAGACAAACTGCCGCCGGGCTTTCGCGCCATCGGCACCAGCCCCAACTGTCCCTACGCCGCGGTCGATGCGCCCGGGCGAAAATTTTGGGGCGTGCAGTTCCACCCCGAGGTCGTGCACACGCCGCGTGGCGGGGAGATCCTGTCGAACTTCCTGTTCCGCATCTGCGGCTGCACGCCGAATTGGACCATGGCCAACTTCGCCGACGAGGCGGTGGCGGCGGTCAAGAAGCAGGTCGGCGGTGGCCGGGTGATCTGCGGGTTGTCGGGCGGCGTGGACTCGTCGGTGGCGGCGGCGCTGGTGCACCGGGCGGTTGGTGATCGACTGACCTGCATCTTCGTCGACAACGGGCTTTTGCGTGCCGCCGAGGGACCGCAGGTCGAGGCGCTGTTCCGCGACGCCTTCCACATGGACCTGCGCGTGGTCGATGCGGCGGAACGCTTCCTGTCGGCGCTGGCGGGCGTGACCGATCCCGAGAAGAAGCGCAAGATCATCGGGCGTGAGTTCATAGCGGTGTTCGAGGAGGAGGCGCGCAAGCTGGGCGGCGCTGATTTCCTGGTGCAAGGGACGCTGTATCCCGACGTCATCGAGTCGGTGTCGCACAAGGGCCCGTCGGCCACCATCAAGTCGCACCACAACGTCGGCGGCCTGCCCGACAAGATGAACCTCAAGTTGGTGGAACCGCTGCGCGAGCTGTTCAAGGACGAAGTGCGCGCGCTCGGCGAAGAACTGGGTCTACCGCGCCACGTGCTGTGGCGGCAGCCGTTCCCGGGCCCTGGGCTTGCGGTGCGCATCCTGGGCGAGGTCACCAAAGCGCGCTGCGAGATTCTGCGCGCCGCCGACGGGATCATCGATCAGGAAGTTCGCGGCTCTGACATATACGACAGCATCTGGCAGTCGTTCGGCGTGCTTCTGCCGATCAACACCGTTGGCGTCATGGGGGACGAGCGCACCTACGCGAGCGTGCTGGCGGTGCGCGCGGTGCACTCGCGCGACGGCATGACCGCCGACTGGGTGCCGCTGCCGTACGACGTACTGGGGCGCATCTCGTCGCGCGTGGTCAACGAGGTCCGCGGCATCAACCGCGTGGTCTACGACGTCACCTCGAAGCCGCCCGGCACGATCGAGTGGGAGTAGGGCGGGTAGAGGGGAGGCACCGATGCAGCTTCATGAGGAGCTGATCGCGCTTCTAACCGCGCTGGCGGAGGACAGGGTCGACTATGCAATCGTGGGGGGCATCGCGGTGGCGATCTGGGGCGCCCCGCGAGCGACCAAAGACATCGACCTGCTGGTGCAGCCCGGTGACATCGGCCGGGCGAAGGCGACCGCCCGTCGCTGCGGGTTCACGCTCAGCGCGGAACCGATGGAGTTCGCGGACGGCATGACGGTTCACCGGGTCAGCAAGGTCGGCGAGGGGCACTTGCTCATGCTGGACTTGCTGGTGGTGAACAAGAACCTTCAGGGCTACTGGGACAGGCGGGAGTCGCGTGCGCTTGAAGGCACCCAAGTGTGGGTCATTTCGCGGGATGGCTTGATTGCGATGAAGGTGGCCGCCGGGCGGCCGCAGGACCAGGCCGACGTGATACGGCTGCTGGAGATGGACCGATGAGTGGTTCCCGGCGCTGCGTCGACATGTCGGCCGCGGCGATCGGATCGCGGGTGCGACAGCTGAGCGCGCTTTCGGATCTGTCGCTACAGACGCGCCTCGATGCCAGGATCGACATGTCGCCCCAAGCGATCATGCGGAGGCTGCGCGAGGTCTCCGAACTGCTGACGCTGTGTCGCAAGTTGGCCGCTTCGACGCCCAAGACGAGTCCATGAATGGCCCCGTCCTGAACAGGCGCTTGAAATAGCGCTTGGGCGCCGCTCGACAAGACCGTTGCTAGACGCGGACGACGGTGGCGAGGGTGCCGAACCGCTCCACAAGACGTGGGCGATGCACATGACGGCTCCCGTGTGAGAGTGGCATGAGAGAAAAACCGAAAGAAATCGGTTACATATGGCCTAACTGGCAGGGACCAGCGGCTATTCTCTGATCATGAGCGGGTACGCGGAGCATTCGATCAAGCGCGTCAACCAGGGCAGGGTGGACGCGTACGAGGCGGTCGTGAACGCCTATCAGACTCGGTTGCGGACGCTCTTGGACAACGTATGTGCGCC
>JANPCZ010000183.1:0-17257 GCA_031431215.1 Myxococcales bacterium | reverse complement strand
CGAGCACAAGCGCGTGCTGGTCAACATCGAGGTCGACTACAAGTGCGACGACACGTTCCTGTTCGCATACATCACAGATCTGTCGGCAGTGGGTATCTTCATCCAGACGCCCAAGCCGTTGCAGCCCGGCACGCACCTGAATTTGCACTTCAAGCCAGCGGGCGGGCCCGCCATCGATGTGGAGGGCCGGGTCATGTGGGTCAATCCGCTGCGTCCGGGTAGCGCCGACAACCTGAATCCTGGCATGGGGGTGCAGTTCGTCGATCTGACGCTCGCCCAGCGCGAACAAGTCATGGCTCTGGTGCGTACGTTCGCCTATCTGAGCGACGACGACGGCAAGACCCTCGGCAACAGCTAGCCAACGGCCTCGCGGGCCAGGTCGCGGCCAGGAAAAGGCCGCTGCGGGAAAGTTGACAGATCGTACCCGTAGTCGAAACTAGGGCGCGCATGACATCCTCCCGCGGGCCAGGTTCGCGTCGTCGTCGGCGCGCGCGGCAGGTGGGAGCCAGCTTGCCTGCGCGGTCGCGACTGACGGTGCCGCGGGCGGTGGCGGCCCTGCGGCGCGGGCGGCAGGCACTGACCGATATTGAGAGGCAGCTTGACGCGTTGCTGGTGACCCTGCGCAATGGCGGCCGCGGCCTCGACACCGACACGCCCGACCGCCTGGCTTTGGCGCGGCGAGAAGCCGTTGCCGCCATGGCCTCGCTTGGGGGCATCGAGCGGTTGTTGCCGTCGCAGACGTAAAGCTGCCCCGTGCTCGAGCCGCTGCTCACGTTCTTCGCGGTCACGGCGGTCGTGTCGGCGCTGTTCTGGATCGGCCGCGCCGTGCCCTTCGTTGGCGAGAACCTTCATGGCGCCATCGCCGTCATGTTCCTGTACGCGCCCGCGCTGGCGGCGCGCTTGTCCCGGCGCCGGTTCGATTACCGCGAATCCGGGCTGCGGGTCGAACCGGTTGGCCTGAACGCCGCCGTCGCAGGCATCGGCATCGCGGCGACCTGGCCGATTTTTTTCGTCGCGTTCCTGACCTTCTATACCTGGGTGTGCCGCGAGGGGCTGCCGGGATTTCTCGCCTCATGGACCGAGGTGTTTGTCCCGCTATGTGTGCGATGGACCGGCCTCGCGGGCGCGCACTTGCGCTTGCCGCCCGACTTCGCGCTGGTCGCGCTGTCGCAGATCGTGGTCATTGCGGTGCCCGAGGAATTCTTTTTCCGCGGCTACCTGCTGACCCGCCTGGAAGAACGCTGGCCGTCGCGCCGCCGCTTGTGGGGTGCGCCGGTCGGCTGGCCGCTTGTGCTGTCGAGCGTGCTGTTCGGCCTCGGGCACGTGCTAGTCGACTTCGATCCACAAAGGATGGTGGTGTTCTTCCCCGGCTTGGTTTTCGGGTTCATGCGTGCCCGCACTGGATCCATCGCCGCGGGCGCGCTGTTTCACGCCCTGTGCAACCTGTTTTCCGACGTGCTACACGCGAGCTTTCGCAGCTGACGGCCGGGCCGGCGCGAGCGCCGCCTCGACCTCCGCGGCGCCGATGCGCGAGCCCGAACGGTAGAGCAGCAAGGCGCGCTCGAGCGCCGTCTCCAGCTCGCGGAAGTTGCCCGGCCAGGGGTGCGCCTTGAGCGCCAGCACCGCGTCGGGTGCAAGCTCGATGGCGCGCGCTTTCTCGCCCGCCGGCGCGTTGCGAAGATCCTCACTCGATCGCAGCTCCAGAGGCACCCGAGCTGCGGCGAGGATGCGGTTGCCCATCCACACCGCCGCCGGGCCGATGTCATCGGTGCGCTCGCGCAATGGCGGCAACCACAGCACCACGCGTGCAAGTCGGTGGTAGAGGTCTTGCCGCAGTTTGCCCGCGGCCACGGCCACACCGACATCCTGGTCCGACAGAGAAACCGCGTTGACTTCGAGCTTGTGGGGCAGATCCTTGTGCTCGCCGACGCGGCGGCATCGCCCCGTCTTGAGCAGACGCAGGAGGGCCTCCTGCACCCGCGGCGTCAGCATCGCCACCTCCTCGATGAGCAGGGTACCCTGGTGGGCCGTCTCGGCGGCGCCGCGGTCACGCCCGCGCCCACACAGCACCGCCAGGGCTTCCTCCTCGGGAAAGCCAGCGACGTCCAGTCGCACCAGCGGGCCAGCCGTGGAACCGAGCTGGTGGAAGGCGCGTGCCAGGCCCTCCTTGCCGGTGCCGGGCTCGCCGAGCAACAGGAAATTGGTGCGGTACGGGCGGTCTTGCAGTCGCTCGATGACGTCGAGGATGCGGGTCATCGCCGGGTGCGGCGACGAGATACGGATGAGGGCACCTATCCATCGCGCAGCCGCCGGGTCGAGCGACTTCAGGCTGGTGCCACCGTCGAGCGACCGGTGAATGCCGGTGGGCGGGGCCCCACCCTTGATGGGGTCACGCGCGCCGCCACGGCGGGAGGAGAAACTGCGCTTGCCGGGCAAGTCAGGACCGCTTGATGCCTAGGAGCAAATCCGTGCTGGCCTGGTCGGCGGCCGGAAAGGGGTATTTTTCGAACTCGTCGGACGCCACCCACCGGACCTCCGCCACCCGCAGCGCTTTTGGTTCCTGTCCGGGCAGGAGGGCGGTCTCGTACAGGTTCAGGTCCACCGAGTATCCGTCGTAGTGATGAATGCGATGAGCGATCCGTTTGCCGATGGTGACCGTCACGCCCATGCGCTCCCGCACCTCGCGCAGCAGGGCGTTCTCGTCGCTCTCGCCGGCTTCGACCTTGCCGCCGGGAAACTCCCACAGACCGGCCAGCACAGCAGTCGGGCGACGTTGGGTGATGAGGTAGCGCCCGTCACGTGAGATGACGGCGGCCACCACCCTTATCTGCTTGAGCGTCTCCCCTGCCATGGGGCGCGAATACTACATGAGGTCAAGGGCCGTCAATCGCAAGAAAGCCATGCCGACAGTGCGATGTTGGGTATGGTAGATCGGCGGCATGCCGAAACGTGTCTCGCCAGCCGAGGCCGCCCAGCTCATGGCGCAAGGCTGGCGGTACCTGGATGTCCGTTCGATTCCCGAGTTTGACAGTGGCCACCCCGAAGGGGCCGCCAACGTGCCGCTCATGCACAGCCAGGGCGGCCGGATGGCGCCGAACGCTGTGTTCCAGACGGTGGTTGAAGCCAACTTCCCCAAGGATGCCAAGCTGGTGGTTGGGTGCAAGGTTGGCGGCCGCTCTGCCCAGGCCGCGGCCCTGCTCGAGGCCGCCGGTTTCTCGTCGCTGGTCGACATGCGCGGCGGGTTCTCGGGTGAGCGCGACATGTTTGGCCGCGTCAGCTTCGCCGGATGGGCCGACGCCGGCCTCCCGGTCGCCACCACCGCGGCTCCCGGGAACAACTACGCTGAGCTGGAAAAGAAGACCAAGTAGCGGCACCGGACCTGCCTGGGCCGCGCGTCACTCGATGGTGATGCCGCTCTTGCTGCAGGCTTGCTTGACCAGGGGCTTTATCTTCTCGTCCAGCCTGTCGTAGGCCAACTTGGCCTGATCCCCGTTGCGCAGCGAGCACGAGCACACTGCGATAATCTGATAGGCGCGGGTGAGACCCGGCCGCACGCGCAGTGCCTTCTTCGATGACTCGATTGCGGCGGCGTATTGGCCTTTCAGCCAGGCGTCCTGCGCGTCCTGCATGAGAGCGTCCGGGTCCGCGGCGGTCGCCGCTGCTTCGGGCGGCTTTGCGGCAGCGACCGGGCGCGCCGGGCGCGGGGCCGGTGCGGGGCGATCGGGTTTCCGGACGGCAACCACCTCGCGGCCGGGCGGCGGTGTCGCGACCCTGCTGCACCGATCGACCACGGATCGGGCGCCCGCGTTCTCACCGTCGAGGGCCAACGCCGCCTCCGCCTCAACCTTGGCTTCTCCGCACTTCCTGGCGCCCGCCAGTCGATTTGCGGCGTCGACGTGCAGGCCGACGAGCTTGCCGCGTGCCTCGGTGAACAGGGGGCGCGCCTTGTCCCTGTAGGTGCTGCCATCGGGTATCGCCGCCCACGCCGTCAACACAGCATCGTATTGCTTGCCGCCGGCCGCGCGCTTGAGAGTGGCGAACTGTTCCGAGCTGCGCCCCTCGATCTCAAGCACCTTCTGCAGCTCACTGGCTTCCGCCGATCCCAGGCCGGCCGCCTTGCTGGCAGCGTCCAGTGCTTCGGCCCATTTCTCGTCCTTGGCTGCCGCCTTGGCCCGGGCGATGAACGTGTCAGCCGACTCGGCCGCGCCGCCGGCCCCGCCGACGGCCGGTGCGGCCGGCTTGCCAGTTTTCGGGACTTCCTTTGCAGCTTCCTGGGTCTTCTGCAGCGCCTGCTCCATGACCGACTTGGGCGCTTCCTTCTTGCCGCCGCTCACCAGCATGATCAGGATTGCACCCAGTGCCACCGCACCCAGTCCGGCGCCGATGATGATCTTCTTCTTGCTGCCGGCCCCGTAGCCGCCGGCATCGAAGCCGAACGCATCGTCGCCCTGGACGAAGCGCAGCTTCACGTGGCCGAGTTCGACCACGTCTCCACTCGACAGCTCGGTCCGCTCGTACTGCGCGCCGTTGACCCGCACGCCGTTGGCGCTTTCCAGATCGACGACCACGTAGCTGTTGCCATCGCGGATGATCTTGGCGTGGTGGCGCGAAATGGATTTGTGGTTGAGGACGATGTCGTTCTCGGGCGTCCGCCCAATCACCAGCGACGCGCGATCCAGCAGGAACTCGCTGCCTGCCAGATTGGTCGAGATGGCGGCCAGTTTTGCCGGCGGCGTCGACGCCGCGGCCGGCCCGGTCGAAATGCCGGGCACCAGGCCCTGGTCGGCAAGCGTACGGACTGGAATTGTGGGTGAGCCATCCATGGGCTCGGGTACCGCATAAGCCGATGCGGGCGGCGGCGTGGGCGCGGCTGCGCCCGCCGGGGCTGGCGTCGCGGCCACCGGGATCGGTGCGGCCTGCGCCGGCGCGGCTGCCATCGCGGGTTTCGGGGACTGCCCGCCCGGGATGGGCGCGGCACTCGTATAGAGCAGAGTGGCGGTCGGTTTGTCAGCCTTGATCCCGAGCTTGTAGTCCCCGATGACGATCAGATCGCCGTCGTTCAGAGCCACCGCCGCCGACAGCCGGGTGCCGTTGACCTTGACGCCGTTGTAGCTGCCCAGATCCTCGACCAGCAGGGTGCCGTCCTTGCGAAACATCCGGGCGTGCCGCCGCGAGATGTTCTTCTCGGTCAGCCGGATGGTATTGCCGTCCTGCCGCCCGATGGTGATCTCGTCCCGGATCAGCGGGACCACCACCGTCTTACCTTCTTCATCCTCGATGGTAAGCTTGTGCATCGGTAGGGATCTGGTGGGAAAGAACCCCCGGACTTTATCTGCGTGCTTTTGACCGGTCAAGCACGCTCGGGCCTAAAGGCGCAGGGATTCTAGGTCCTTAGCGGTCACTTGATCAGGATGAGCGACGCGGCGATCACGATGGCCATGCCGAGAATGAACGCGGCCACGACGACGGCGACGGCGACGTTCTTCTGCTCCTGCAGCTCGCGCCGCAGGTTGTAGGGCGTGACCAGCTCCCAGATGTAGTAGCCGAT
This sequence comes from Myxococcales bacterium, assembly GCA_031431215.1. Taxonomy (GTDB): domain Bacteria; phylum Myxococcota_A; class Polyangia; order Fen-1088; family Fen-1088; genus JANPCZ01. The sequence continues at coordinate 11,709 of JANPCZ010000183.1, read as the reverse complement.
GATCAGCAAAGCTATGCCCGCGACGCCGAACAGCGCGGCGTCGAGTAGTAGACGCCACAACGGCACCGGGGTGGCCGACGCAAGCGCAGCGGCCGCCACCGCCCGATCGAGCTGTTCCTGGACTGGCATGGGTCAGAGCCCTCTTAGGTGGGGGTAGGTGGTCATCAGGTCGGTCTCGGTCAGCGCGTCGTCAGCGTCAGCCGGCGTCCAGATCACCTCAAGCCCGAGCAGCGCCTGCGGGGACAGCCCGCCCAGGGCTTGCAGGGCCGCCTCAAGTGACTCGCGATCGTCCACCTTCTTGAGTTCATCGATCTGCGTCCGCGCCGCCACCACGATGTTGACCAGCACGTACTCCAGAACATCGCCGTTCGCCGCGGCTGCTGCGTCGGACTTGCGGACCTTGCCGTCGGCGCCCCGCACGCGCTCGACCTGGAAGCGGGAGCGCTCGGCCAGCGCGAACGCGTTCATTCTTGTCTCGCCGTTGGTCAGGTTCATGGGCCCGGCCGCTTCGGCCGCGCCGTAGCGGATCGACGCCTTCTCGCGCAGCAGTTCCAAGGAGGTCTGCCCGAGTAGCTGCGACAGGCCTGCCTCGCTCGAGGTGTCGCCGCTGGACGCGAATTCCGTCAAGCGATCGCGGATGCCGCGTGCCGAACGGCCCAGGCCAATCTGCAACTTGTAGACGTAGGCGCGGCCGGGCGCCACGCGCGGCTCGTCGTCGAGTTCGTCGCTGCCATCGCCCTGGCCCCAGGGCAGGACAGTGCCGCCGCGCTGGGCGCGCCGCACGGCGCGCATGACCATGACGGCACCGAATCCCACCACGCCCAGCATGACGAGCGAGCCCATGAGCCCAAAGCCGCCACCGCCACCCCAGCCGAACGGTGACATGCCGAAACCCCAGCCGAAGCCAGGCGTCACAAAGACGTTGGTTCCGCCGCCGTAGCTGCGGCCGGTGGAGTAGTTGCGCGCGCCGCCGGAAAACCCCGAGCCCGACGAGCGAAACCCGACGCGGCCGCCGAAGCTGGCGCCGGATCGGGGGGCCGCGAAGGAAACCGCCGGGATGATCAACCAGGCCAGCAGCGCCGAACCCACCAGATACACGCGAAACCGTTTCATGATGGGCGAAAGCCTAGCGGGTCGAACACACATTGCAACCACCAACGAGAGCGACCCGAACGGGGCAGCATCGGGCGGCCGGTGGAGAATTCGTCAAATCAGAATCACGTCCGAGTCGTCCAGCTCCACGGCATGTTCAGGTACGGCGCGTGCACCCAGGCGCAGGCTGTTGTCCCGGGCGCGATGGGCGGCGACGTGCGCGAAATACGCGCTGACCTCCGGGATGGCGCCCGCCAGCCGTTCGACGTACATGCGCGAAAGGTAAAGCAGCGACGCGCGGGTCACCGCCCGTACGGTGGCACTGGTCGGCTGGTTAGTGATGAGCGACATCTCGCCGAACAGATCGCCAGTTCCGAGGCGCGCCAGGTTCACGCTGTCGCCATCGGCGTTGCGGGCGATGACCTCGACCTCGCCGGCGAGCATCAGGAACAGGCCAGCGCCGGGCTCGCCTTGCTTGATGATCTCGGTGCCGGCGTCCACGTCGACGCCCTCGAAGCGCTTGAGAAGCTCGGCTTGCTGCGGCTTGGAGAACGGCGCGAACAGGGGCGAGCTGGCCAGCAGGTTCTTGATCAGGCGCTCGCGCGCGAAACGGTCGAGAGCGTCGCGCACCGCTGGGATGACCGCGATCACGCGTTCGAGAGCGGCGCGGCTGACCTCGATCACGTCCGCCTCGCCGACCACCGCCACCGACGCCGCACGGGGCAGATTGGTCAAGAGTGCCATCTCGCCGAACAGGGTGTTCTCGAACAGGCGGGCGACCTCGCGCTCGATCCCGCCAGGGTCGGTTGCGTATACACGCACCTCGCCGGTTGCAATGAGGTAAAGCGCGTCGCCCCGATCGCCTTGCCGCAGCACGACCTCGCCGTCGGTGAGGCGGCGAACTGTCAGCGAGCGCACGACCGCGATGAACGCGTCGGGGCCGAGGTCAGAGAAGAACGGCAGCGGGTAGTACTGCTGCGGGTAGTCGGTAAGCCCCGACAGATCGAGCGCCCGCGTCACCGCGCGCGCCGCCGCCTTGTCGAAGGGATCGCCCTGTTCGGTGGTGCGCGGCAGCTCGACCGCAGTGTCAGGATCAACCGGCGACTGGCGCACGGCGAAACGCGCCAGCTGCGGCGATCCGGAGGCGTAGGTCTGCGCCAGCAAGGTGAAGATGTCGTCGGCCGGACGGCCCATGGCGCCCAGCAGGTGCGCCGCGACGATCGCGGGCAGCGGGTGTCCGGTGCGGGTGTCATGCAGCGCGACCGTGCGGTACACCTCGGCGGCATCGTCGTCGAGGCCGACCCGCGCCAGCAAATCAGCTATTCGAAAGCGCGAGTCGTAGTCGTGCGGTACGGCGGCCAGGATGCGCTCGTAGGCGCGTAGCGCCCGGGCGTAGTCCCCTTCGCGGTGCAGGCGGCGCGCTTCGGCTTTCAGCTCGAAAAGCTTGGCGGACATGGCGCTAGACTCCCGGGTGAGGGGACTCCCGTCAACCGTGTTCGTACCAGAAGCTTTTGCCAACACCTTCGATGAAGTCATCGCACTGGCCCTGCCCGTGCTGGGCGCATCGAGCGAAGGGCGGCCGCTGTTCGCCGGACCGCTCGGGGCTGGTCCGGGCCGGCCCTTGCTGGTGGTGGCGGGCGTGCATGGCAACGAGCCGTCATCGGTCGAGGCAGTCATTGAGCTTGCGGCAACCCTGCGGGCGCGGCCGCCCACCGCGCGCGCGGTGTGGCTGTTGCCGGCGCTCAACCCCGACGGGCTCTTTGCCGGGCGCAAGAACTCCGCGCGCGACGTCGACCTGAATCGCAATTTTCCTGCGCGCAACTTCAGCGCGGAGCACAAGCCGGGGTATTTCCCGGGCCCGGGCCCTCTGTCGGAGCCCGAGACACGGGTGCTTGCCGGCCTGCTGGCCCGTCTCGAATGGGCGGGTGTGGTCGCCGTTCATGCTCCTCTCGCCTGCATCAACTACGACGGGCCGGCGGCAGGGTGGGCAGGCGCCATGGCGGCCGCTTCGGGCTGGCCGGTGCAGGCCGACATCGGCTATCCGACGCCTGGGTCGCTCGGCAGCTGGCTCGGTCGGGACCGAGGGCTGGCGATAGTGACGCTGGAACTTCCCGCCGGGCCCTATGCAGAGTTTTCCGTGAAAGCGCAGGCGGCGCTACAAACGGCTATCCATGCCGAAAAGATCGGGTAGTATGCGCCCCACACGCGACAGCCGTTCTGGCGGTCGCTCACCCGCTCAAAGGTTCGCCCGCCCCCCCACCAGTCTTTTCGGATCGTCCCATGGAGAAGGATCTAGAGCGCAGTTTCCTGGAGACCCTTGCCCGCGCGTTGGTCTCGCTTCCCTTTGATTTGAAGGTGTTGCTGCAGGCGGTGTCCGATCCGGACCTTGAGCACGACGTGCGCGAGCTGGCCGCGGCCACTGTGGTGCACATTATCAATCCCAAGGACGGCAACGTGGACCCCATCGTGCGCCACGCCGAGGACGTGATCCTGCTTCGCCTGGCACTGAAGAAGATCGTGGCCGAGGGTGGGGCTGACGCGGCCGCATTCAAGGACCGTTTCGCCGAGGACTATGCCCAGATCGACGCGGACCTTGAGCTGTTCGGTAAGGCGCTGGGCGAGGACATGATCAGCTGGATCGACACCAAGTGGTCGGCGCTCAAGCGCGTGGTGTACGCAAAGAAGAAGATTCCGCAGTTCGTCGACGATGAAGAGGTGGGGACGTTCCTGTACGACGAAGGCCTGCGCTTCGGGACGGATTACTCCATCTCGGACAAGACCATCGCCGGGCGGCTCAAGCAGGCGCAGCCCATCGTCGACCACCTGGTCCGCAAACGCGACCAGGACAAGAAGAAGATCACGCAATCTTAAGGTCCACGAGCCGGTGAGTTCGTCGCCCATCTCGGGGGCCGCGGTGGTTGCCGCCGGGCCCGACGGAATGTTGGACATCGCGTGCCGCGTGGCGCGTGAGGGCCTGGTGCTGCCCGCAGAGATAACCCTTGCGGCTCGCGAGGCGGCGCCCGACGTGCAGAACCTGCCGCCGGCGCGCATCCGTGAGGCAGTCGAGGCGATCCTGATGGCGCCGCAACTTGGCGCCGGGCTGCAGTGGCTGCACGACTCGGGCGTGCTCGCGGTCGTGCTGCCAGAACTGGACGCGACTGTGGATTTTTCTCAGGAGGCGGGCCGCCGGCACAAGGACGTGTGGGAGCACACCAAGCTGGTGGTGCTGCAGTCACCGGGCAAGCCGTTGGTGCGCTGGTCGGCGCTGCTGCACGACATCGGCAAGGTGCCGACGCGGATCATTCTGCCCGACGGGCGCGTGACTTTTCACCGCCACGCCGAGGTCGGCGCGCGGATGTTCGATGCGGTGGGCAAGCGCCTGGGCTTCGACCGCGTTGCACGGCACCACATCCGCTTTCTCATCTATCACCACCTGCGCGCCAACGCTTACCAGGGCGGCTGGACCGACGCGGCGGTGCGCCGTTTCGATCACGAGATGGCCGGGTACCTGGAGGATCTGACCGAGCTGTCGCGCGCTGACGTGACCTCGCGCCGTCCCGGCCGCCGCCAGGAAGCTGCCGCCAACATCGAGGCGCTGATGCAGCGGATCTCCGCCATCCGCGAGCTGGACGCGCGTGTGCCGCCGCTGCCGCCGGGTCTTGGCAACGCCATCATGGAGGGCTTCGCTCTGGCCCCGGGTAAGCGCATCGGCGAGCTACGCAAGCTGTGCGAGGACGCGATCGAGAGCGGCGTCCTGCAGGAACGCCAGGACGCTGCGTACTACATCGAGTATCTCAAGCGCCCCGGCATAGTCGTCTGAGGCGCCAAGCCAGGCCCAACGCAAGTACCGCCAGCACCAGCGTCATGGCCGCCCCGCGACCGCCCGGCTGTGTTCGATTCGTGAGCGCGCAGTGGCAGCCGCCCGCGATCTCGCGCGAGCCGGTTGAGGGCAGCGCAGCGCCAGACCCGTCAGCCGCCACGAGGCCGCCATCAGGCCTTGCGCCGTCGCTGGGCGCTACTGACGGGGACGGTGCGGGGGCCGGGTAGGTGTCGTCGGCGAGCACCACGACTGGCACCGTCGTCGGGTCACCCACAGCGCCAAGGGCTCTGACCGTCACTTGCGCCAGGTTCTTGCCGGCCCGAAGTCCGCGGTCGCGGATCACCTTGAGCTCGAACGAGTTGGCGCGGGTCTCGATTGCCAGCCACGGCACCGGTGGGTCGATCGAGGCCTGCACCGCCCCCAGATCACCGCTGCCGGCGTTCTTGATCTTCACGGTATGCGCCGCCGGCGTGACCGCGGCGCCGAGCGCGTGGAAAGTCACCCGCGAGGGCGTCGCCAGAACGCGAGGGGTGGCGTCCCGCTTCCACAGCGGCCCGACGTACATATCCGGGTAGGCGTCGGTGGCGGGGTGGTCGGTCACGCGAAAGCGCTGGCTTGGCGCTGCCCCGATTGGATGGATGAAGATGTCGTAGTTGCACGACGACCCCTCATGGCAACCGGTCGAGCTCATGTACGTGATCCACTTGCCATCGGTCGACGCGCGCGGGTTGTACTCGTGGCCCCAGTCGGCATCCGGGTGGGCGACCTCGGCCTGGTACGAGGAACGAGTGAGGAGGTCGGCCATGCTCATCCGGTACACATCGGGATACGTGGGGCAGCCGCCCCCGGCGCCGCAGATATGGAAGACCAGATCCCCGCTGGGCGGCGTGAACGGCCAGCAGCCGGTGCCGAAGAAGTAGACCTTGTCCTTATCCAGCAGGTCGACGATGACCGCCGAATACTCCGATTTGAAAGAGCCGTTGCTCGCCGTGTAGCCGTCGATGAACAGGTGCGACCCGGCGAGCACATACCGGTTGTCGTGGGTCATGGCGTTGGGCCCGAACGAAACCCCGGCGAAGTGCTTGAAGTCGGCACCGCGAAACAGCAGCGTACGCTCGCCGGTTTCCGGGTCGACCAGGGTGTAGTCACCGTTCTCTTGCACGACGAAGCCGCTGTTGTCGTGCAGCCAGAAGGATGGCGAACCTTGCTTCGACAGAGTTCGCTCCTCGCTGCCGTCGGGGCGCATGGCGGCGATGCGACCGGCCTCGTCGCCGTACACCAGCCAGCGCCCGTCTGGGGCCCAGAACACCAGGCCCACCCCGGCTCCGGTGTTGGTCAATCGCCGCGGCTGGGCGCCGTCGGCGCGGGCCATCCACACTTCGTTGCGATCCTGGCGCCACGACACCCAGGCCACCCAGCCGTCGTCGGGGGCCGCGAGGGCCGCGGCGCTGGCAGTCGCTGGCCCGGCCAGCGTTGTGAGGGCGAAAAGCGTGACGAGCCTGCAGGTCAGCACGGCGCGAAGCTAGCACGGGCTTGTGGTACGGCGAATCCACCGTGCCCATCGGGAACCCATCGCGGGCCTCCGTCGTCACAGCGCCCACCACGGCAGCGCGGTGATCCGATCGTCGAGAGCCATCGGGGCGTGGCATCGGCAGACTATGAAGCCGTGCTGGGCGGTACGCGGGTGTTCGGCCATGAACGCGCGCAGGTGACGAGCGTCCGCCAGCGATGGACGCTCGGTCCATTTCACCTCGATCGGGACCAGGGTTCCCGCCACCTCGACGATGAAATCGACTTCGGCGCCATCCTTGGTACGCAGGTAGCTCAGCTTGCTGTCGGCCTGATACTGCGTGCGCTTCCAGATCTCGATGCCGACCCACTGCTCGAAGATGGGCCCCGGATTCATCGCCACCGCAGCCGGGCTGGCATCGAGGCCAGCGGCCGCGTGCCGGATGCCCAGGTCCATGAAGAAAAAGCGGTCGGTCGACAATAACGTGCGGCGCGACCGGCCGGAGAAAGCTGGAACACGGAACCCCAGGAACATGTCCTCGAGCAACTGGAAGTGGCTCTTGACGGTGGGGATGCTGATGCCTGCGTCTCGCGAGATCGAGGAGTAGTTGAGGATCTGCCCGGACTCTATGGCCGCGAGGCGGAGGAACCGCACGAACGACGGCCAGTCTCGCACCATGGCCTCGCGACGCATCTCCTCCTCAAGATGCACGACGGCGTACGCGCTGAGGAGATCGTTGCGGTGGGATGGGTGCGCTGTGGCGATGCCAGGGAGTTCGCCCCATACCAGGCGTTCCTCGAGGTCAGCGGCGGGGAAGAGGTGCTCTGGCGCCGGCGTGCTGCCCGAAAAATCGAACGGCACGAGGCGACTGCGTCCCGACATCCGGGCTGCCGGGGCAGGCCGCTCGGCCAGGGTGAGCGGATAGAGACGATGCAGAAAGCTGCGCCCGGGCAGGAGACTGGTGCCGGCGCGACGTAGCCGCCGCGCCGAGCTCCCACACAGCACGAAGCGAAAGCGCCTCTTGTCGGCATCGTAGAGGTGCTGAACGGCGTCGAACAGTGCGGGAACCGACTGGGCCTCGTCGATGAACACTGTCTGCCCTCCTGGCTTTTCGGGCAGCGCCTGACACAAGCGAATGAGCGCGTCCGGATCGCTCAGGTACCTGATCCGTTCGCGCGGGTTGGAAAGGTCGATGACCGTGGCGTCGGCTGGGAGCAGCTTCCGAAGCAGGGTGGTCTTGCCGACCTGCCGAGCGCCGAAAACGATGTGGACGTAGGGCGCGGCAAGCTTCCGAGCCCAGACCGGCTCGACCCAGCGGGTATACATGGTGCCAACAATAAAGGACGTGAAATATAAAGTACACTATCGACCTTCGTGGCTCTGCGCGTTGTCGGCGGCACCGCGTTGCAGCTGCTCCGTCTACCGCCCGGCTCAGTGCTATCGTGCCGGCGCGAGGCCACGGTGATGCGCGTTTTTCTCTGGGTTGCCCCTGTCGTCGCGATGCTGGCCGCCGGGCCCGCGTCGGGCGCGCTGCCCGAAGGGTATCTGGTCTGGTCGAAGGGCACGGCCGACGATGCCGGCACCCGCAAGATCCACCGCATCACACTGCCGCAGAACACCGACGACTTGACCCTGACCGCGGGCGAGGACGTCGAGCCGCAGGCAAGCCCGGATGGAAAATGGGTGGCGTACGCCAAGGCGAAGTTCCCGGGCGGGTCCGACTACCACGACTTCAAGCTGTGGAAGGTGTACGTGGTGTCGATCCACGGTGTCGGGCAAGGCCGCCGCGAGATCAAGATCGATGACGACGGCGCGTGGCCAAGCTGGAGCAAGAGCGGCGCGCTTTACTACAACCAGGCCGACGGCACCCACAGCCGCGTCGTGCGGGTCGAGATCGACGATCGGGGCCGCATCACGCGCCGGACGACTGCACTGGTCACCCGGGACCTGTTCGGCGGCTACGCCGAGGTCAATGAAGTGACCGTAGCCCCTGACGAAAGCTGGTTCGCGGCTCGCACCCGCGGCAACGCCAGTCAGAACGGCGTGTCGGCGCTGACGTTGAATCCGCCTATTTCGGTGGCGCTGGCGCACGCCGGCTCGGTTGGTTGCATGCCTCGGGTCGCGCCCAGCGGCAGCTTCGCCATCATCGCGGGCGCCGAGGACGGCATCCGTTGGGGCCACGGACCCAGGGCAGGCACGCGCAAGGAGGATCAGCTGCTCATCCCCGCCCAGTCCGCCGCGCACAAGGCGTATCACCCCGGCGTATCGAGCGACGAGCGCTGGGTGATGGCGGCGCAAGGCACCGACGCGGACCACAACAGTGGTCGCTACGACGTGCGTATCTACGCACTCGATGCGGCCCGCATGACCGTCAGCGATGAGCAGCCGCTGCTGTCCGGCGGCTTCAACGGCTGGCCCGACTTGTGGGTCGGGCGACCCGCGCCGCCGCCACCGGCGCGACCCGAGGTGGCCGAGTTCTATCCATCGAGCTACACGGTGCCGCCGGGCGATGTGGTCACTCTGACCTGGAGTACCTTCGGTGCTGACGAAGTGTCGCTTGATGGGCGGCCGGTGGCCGTTGAAGCGACCGCCGAGGCCATGCCCGCCGCCTCGACCACGTACACGCTGGTGGCGCGCAGCAAGCTGGTTGCCGACAGCGACAGCCGCGCGGTTGCCATCCAGGTGAACGAAACACCGCAGGCGGTTGTCATCACGCGTTTCACCGCCGCGGCCCTGCAGGTCGAGAAAGGCAAGAGCACCACGCTGGCCTGGCAAGTGCAGAATGCCACCACCCTCGATCTCGACGCGGAGCGCGCTGCCCCGACGGACAGCCGTGAGGTGTCCCCGCTTGCGACGACGACCTATGTCCTGACGGCCCAGGGTCACGGTGGTCCGGTGCGGGCGTCCGTCACCGTGAACGTCGCGGCCCTGAAAGACGGGTTGCTGCCGGACCACGGTGGCTTTCGGTGCACGGCTGCGCCCGCGGGCGGGATCGCGGGGGCGGGGCGGGCGTCTTTGACGCTCTGGTTGGCTGCGCTCGGGCTGCTGGTCCTGCTTGCCGGTCGAATGAGAAGATGGAACGCGGCCCGGCTACCGCGCCCAGAGGTTCTGCAGATCGATCTCCACCGCATCGAACGGCTCGGCACGCACCTTGACCGGACCTGCGACGCTCATGACCACTCGCCAGGTTTCTCCATCAAGGCGAAACACCTCAAGTGTCTCGGGCCCGGGATCGAGGAGCCAGACGTGCCGAACCTGAGCCCGCGCGTAGTGGTGCATTTTCCGGGTTCGATCCATGGCCGCGGTGGAAGGCGAGAGAACCTCACACAGCCAATCGGGGGCAAGTTCGACGAACGCAACATCCGGGATCTCCGGCATGCGCTCGCGCCGCCAGCCGGCGATGTCGGGCACGAGGATCTGCCCCACGATGTGCAGCTCGGGCTCGTCCAGGATCACCCAGCCGCCAGGCTCCCCGCCCCTCTGGCGCCCGTAGGACGAGCCAAGGTCGACTCCGAGCCTACTGCTGACCGCCGTGTGTCTGAACGACGGGCGGGGGCTTGCGACAAGCTCACCGTCGAGGATCTCCGCCACCTGATGATCCGGCACGCTCTTCAGATCCTCGTACGTAGCAGGACTGCGCTGCGGGACGGCTCCCATTCGAAGGAGGATAGCACTGGCAGCGACCCCGGCGGTCCTTCGTTGGGCGGTTCCGCCGGGGCGGGTCGGTCGAATCAAAACAGCGACGACGAGATCCCGACGCCGAACAGGATGCTCTGGAACCCGGCAGGCGAAAGTCCGAGTACGGCGCCCGGTAGAACCGCCAGCGAGTCGGTTGACCACTCGATCCCCAGGCTAGGCATGACCATGAACAATGGATCGCGGTTAGCGGCACGGGCGGCGCCGCGCTCGCGATCATGCGTGGCTTTGCCGAACACAGTAAGTCCGGCGGACGGAACCCAGGGCCCGGCCAGGTATCCGGCGTGCACATACGCCGAGGCGCTGGCCGCGCGGAAGTCACCGACGCGGTTTTCCCAGCCGCCGTAGCCGACGCTGCCGCCCACGATGAAAAGGCCCCAATCCTGGTCGCGGGTGTGTTCGTACTGGGCGACCGCGCCGGGAACACCAGCCCCAAGCTGCAGATGTTGCGGCAGCACGATACCCTGGCGGACTGCATCGGCGGCCCCGGTCGGCGCCACCGCCGTCAGCGACAGCTGATGCGATCCGATGGTGCCCAGCTTGGTCGCTATTTCGAGGCTGAGGTCGCCGAAGCCCGCAAGGCCCGCTCGCTTCGTCGCGCCGAGCACAGTGACGTTGCCCTCCTTGTAGAGGACCGGGACGTTGAGCGCCAGACGCCAGCGCGGCGACAGGATGGTGCCGAGGCGCGTGGACACGGTGGCGTACTCGCTGCCGCGCGAATAGCTCTGGGTCGCCATGACCTGCGCGTCGAGCAGGCCGCCGGTCACGTTGCGCCCTACCCACTTGATGCCGCCGCCCGGCGAGCTGGCCGCACCGCCGCCGGCGCCGCAGCCGCCGACGTTGGCCCAGCTTGCAAGTACGCCCGCGCGCTGGGTCCGGGGCCACGCGAGCTCGGGGCTGGCCACGCGCTGATAGGTTGATCGGCTGCCCGACGCCGCGGCCAGCGACTGCACGGCCCGTACATCGTCGTCGATGATCCGTCGTGCGAGCGCGCGATCGACCGCGGGCACGAGCGCGGCCCCGGCCAGACCCGTCAGCAACAGGCCGAGGGAGAAGGAGCGGCGGCGCCGGGTCATCGGGCGCCATGATAGCGGAGCCGCCGTGGCCGTACGGCGCCGAAGCGTGGGGCTGGCATCATCGCAGCGTGTAGAGCAACACGGCGCCCGCGGTTGCGACGTTGAGCGAGTCGGTGCCCGCGGCCAGCGGGATCTTCACCAGCGTGTCGCAGAGTTGCTTGGTCTCGGCTCGCAGGCCGGGGCCCTCCGAGCCCAGCAGCAGCGCCAGTTTCTCGGGCCGGCGAAAGTCGGGCAGGGGCGTGGCCGCTCCATCCAGCGCGGCGCCGACCAGCGCGAACCCGTGGCGTGAGCGCAGCGCCAATACATCCGCGGGCCAGGCCGTGCAGCGGACGATGGGCAAACCGAACACGCAGCCGGCCGAGACGCGAATCGCTTTGCGATAGAACGGATCGGCGCATCGGGGTGACAGCAACAGCGCATCGACACCCAGCGCGGCGGCGCTACGGGCCAGAGCACCGAGATTGTCCACATCGACCAGATCCTCCAGCACGACGAGGGTTCGCGCGCCCACAGGA
>JANPCZ010000182.1:0-3811 GCA_031431215.1 Myxococcales bacterium | reverse complement strand
GTCCAGGATGCGCACTTGGTGTCCGTCCCACTGCACGGCGACCTGGCGGGCGGTCCAGCACGGCGGTGCGCTGTAGTAGGCCGCCTCCACCTCCACGCATCCGTCCAGGTGCACGGTGCGGTTGCCGAACTGGTAGATGCGGAAAGGCTCCAGCGGCAGTGGCAGCAGCGCGGGGCGCTCCTCGGCGAACATGGCCGCCACCTGTCGCTTGGTGGTGCCGTGTAGGATGCCGCGGGTGTCGGCCCAGCGCCGCTCCCAGTGGTCGAGGGCCTGGGCCAGTTCCAGCGATTCGAACCGCAGGCCCTTCAGGGGCGTGGTCTGCGCGTGTCCCACGGCCCTCTCCACCTTGCCCTTGTCGAGAGTCATCAAATGCGGGCTGTGTGGGGACGACCCAAGGCCGGTTCCGCATTACCCATTCTTTTCATCCCCTTCGGGGCGCCGAGTACGAACTGGTGGAGCGAAAGCTCACTTGGGGTGAAGACCGGGTTTTCTATTACGACCAAGTCGGTGCCCTCAAGTCCTTTCTGACCAACCTGACGGATCTGGCGCCGGAGGATGCGTTCGGGCAGATTTCCGCGGGCCGGTCTGCCTTCCGCGTTGACGATCTCTTGGAACTCCGCCGGCTCATCGACCGGCATCGGCAAGGTGGGAATGGAGGGGAAGGGTTGTAATGGAAATAACGCCGCTAGTGCAAGGGGAATTTCGCCGCACGGGGCTTCGGTGTGCTTCCGATATCCTGATTATGCCGGATATAAAGCTCGTGGATGGCGGCGGATTTTCGTTGACAAGGGCATTGCATAGGCGTAATAATGATTACATGCGGTCTGCCGCAAGATCCCATGGCCATACCGAAGAAACCCGACCAGAAAATCCTGGAACTCAAACGCAGCGGCACTCTCAACCCTCATTCCGCCGCCATCTCCGATTCCTTGTTCCGCGAGAACCCGTTCTTCGACGCCAACGATTTGTTGCAAGTCCGCTACGAGATGTTGCGCCGCCATCGCGTGGACGGAGCATCGATCGTCGATGTCTCCTCGACATTCGGGGTGTCTCGCCCGACCTTCTATCAGGCACAAGCCGGCTTCGAACGCGCTGGTTTGGCAGGCCTGGCCCCCAAGCAGCGCGGTCCCAAGGAAGGGCACAAGCTATCCAACGAAGTCATCGAGCAGATCAGGAGCCTCCAATCCTCATCGCCCGCCATGACGACGAAGGAGCGTATTCGGGTCGTCGAACAAAAGTTCGGCGTCCGCGTTCATCGCCGCAGCCTGGAGCGGGCCTTGGCGGGCAAAAAAAAACGCCGCTCGACAGGGTGAGAGTCTCCGTGCCCGCGGGCGCGGCCGAAGCCTACGAGGCACTGCGTCAGTGCGTGCTCCAACCAGATGGACGAGTCGAGCGCACCGAAGGCCGCGGCATTCTGATTCGGCATGGATTGGCGCATTGGGCGCGGGCGCGGGCGGCGTCCACGCCATCGCCACCACCCGGCCCATCCCTTCCAACCGGCGGCGCGTCCGAGGTCCCCGCGGCCGTGCAGCCACAACTCGTCAAAATCTTCGCCGGTCTGATTCTCAAGTGTTCGACAGGAGGTCATACTTGCCTGAACTGAAAGTGACGGCCCAGCATCTTCAGCGCGATGCCTATCTTTACATTCGCCAATCCACACCGCGCCAGGTGCTGGAGAACACCGAAAGCACGCAGCGGCAATATGCGTTGCGCGACCGGGCCGTGGCGCTCGGCTGGCCCTTCGAGCGCATTCACATCATCGACTGCGACCTCGGCAAATCCGGTTCACAGTCGTTTGGCCGGGACGGATTTCAGAAGCTGGTTGGCGAGGTCGCCCTCGGCAAGGCGGGGTTGGTGATGGGCCTGGAGGTGTCGCGCCTGGCGCGGAACTCCGCCGACTGGCACCGGCTGATCGAGTTGTGTTCCTTGGCCGGCACGCTCATCCTCGACGAGGATGGCATCTACGACCCGGCGAACTTCAACGACAGGCTCCTGCTCGGTTTGAAGGGGACCATGTCGGAGGCCGAACTTCACTTCCTCAAGGCGAGAATGAGGGGCGGAGTGATCAACAAGGCCCGGCGCGGCGAACTCGAGATGCGGCCGCCCGTTGGCTTGGTCTACCAGGATGACGGCGCCCTGATCCTCGATCCGGACGCCGAAGTGCAGGCAGCGATCCGTCTGGTCTTCGAGACTTTCGACCGGACCGGATCGGCCATGCAAACCGCCAAACTGTTCCATGAACAGAATGTGTTGTTTCCCCGCCGTATTCGCAAGGGACTGAATCTGGGGGAACTGCACTGGGTGCGGGCGCAGCACTCCCGCATTCTCCAGGTGCTGCACAATCCTCGTTACGCCGGCGCGTTCGTCTTCGGCCGCGTGCGTTGCCGCAGGCTGCCAAACGGCAAGCAAAGCACCACGAAGGTTCCCCGGTCTGAATGGCAGTTCGTCATTCCAGGCCTCCATGCCGGCTACATCGCGTGGGAACAGTTCGAAGCCAATCAGAAGCGGCTCGCGGGCAACGCGCTGGGATTCGGAGAAACGCGCAAGGCCGGGCCGCCACGCGAAGGCCCGGCGCTGCTGCAAGGCCGCGTCCTGTGCGGCATCTGCGGAGAACGGATGGGTGTTCGCTACAGCACGGCATATGAGCAGGTGGTCCCCACCTATGTTTGCCAGGAAGCGGCTGTGCGAAGGGCGGAAAAGGTCTGCCAGAACGTGTCCGGCAGCGTCGTCGATCAGGCGATCAGCAACCTCGTCCTGGAATTGGTGGAGCCGATGACGCTCGACATCGCGCTCGCCGTCCAGCAGGAAGTGGAGGCGCGGGTTTCGGAAACAGATGCGTTGCGCCGCCAACATGTCGAGCGCGCGCGGTACGAGGCCGAACTCGCCCGCCGCCGGTACATGAACGTGGATCCGGACAATCGCCTGGTGGCCGGCAGCCTGGAGGCGGAGTGGAACAACAAGCTGAGGACTCTCGCCGAATCGCAGCAGCAGTACGAGCAGCAAACACAGCGCCAGCGCCTGTTGATCGATTCCCAAACCCGCCAACAGTTACTCGACCTGGCCCAGGACTTCCCGCGCGTTTGGAACGATCCGGCCATCGACCATCGCGAGCGGAAACGCATACTCCGCCTCATCGTCGAAGACGTCACGTTGATCGGCGGCGACACCATCCAAGCGCATGTGCGTCTTCGCGGAGGCGCCACGCGCACACTCACTTTGGCCAAGCCCCTTCCAATCGCTCAAATCCGGAAGACCAAGCCGGAGGTGGTCGCCGAGATCGATGCGCTGTTAGACCAGCACTGTGACCGCGAAGTCGCCGAGATTCTGAATCGGCGAGGGCGGCGGACCTGGCAGGACGAACTGTTCAACCTGAAAAAGATCGCGCATGTTCGCCAAGCGTTCCAACTGGAGTCTCGATACAGCCGCCTGCGCGCCCGGGGACTGCTCACCGCCAAAGAGATGAGCATCCAGCACGGCGTGACGACCACCACAATCCACCTCTGGGCGAGGGAGGGACTCTTGGTCAAGCATTGCTACGACAATCTTCGGCGCTGCCTGTACGAGCCGGTCGCAAAGGGAGCTATTCTAAAGGGCCAGGGCGGCCGCCGCGCCAAGCAGCCGACTTTCACCTTCGCACAGGCGGAACGAGGTGCAGTATGAGACGTAAGCTTTGCGGTCCGGGTCGTTGACGCGGCACGGCAGCGCGACCGCGCCGTAGTGGGCCAGCATGTCGCGGTAGACCGGGTTCAGGGCCGGGTCCCAGATGTCGGGCGACAGCACGCCCTCCTTGAGGTTGTCGAGCACGATGGTG
>JANPCZ010000181.1:0-36555 GCA_031431215.1 Myxococcales bacterium | reverse complement strand
CTTCGATCCTATGGCCCTGGTACTTTTGGCCCTGGTGCGTCGGCTTGCCGTTGATCGTGAACATGTCGCCGTCGATGCTCACCGCGGTCTTGCGTGGGCGAGGCGGTGCGGCCTGGGCAGCGTCGGGCAGCGCCAGCAAAGCAGCGAGCAATAACATTCCGGCGCGGGCCGATGTTGCGTTCATGGGCAGATGATTGCCATCACTCCGATGTCCCGTCACGCACGAAGTTCTGAGTGCGTTCGACCCGTTGCTCGGAGCCGAGGGCAGCATCGACCCGCTGGGTTGCAAGCGATCTACGAAGGGCGCGCGGATCGGATCCTTCCCGCCGTCACAGTTCGCATGAAGAGGCCTCGCTTCTTGACCGCCATGGCCGTCGGGGCGCGGGTCTGCGGCGGCTTCAACCGCGACCAACTGGCCGCTGACGACGTCACGCCGCCTTGGTTGGTGTTCGAGTGGTTCGTCGTCGAGGCGATCGTGCGGCGGCGCGACTTGTTGACCGATGTTCAGGGCACCCCTGGTGTCACCAAGGTGGCGAATGCTCTCCGTGCCGGGGGCGATGCGGGACCAATGTTCTGCCTTGCCTCATGCCGGAGAACGCCGCTACCCGGCTTTCTTCTCGGGTGGAATCCGCTTCGGTGGCAGGCGCACCACGGGGCGCCCGCTCTTCACCTGGCGCTCTTGCAGCGCGCGCCCGAGGCGCTCGATGTCGTAGTCGAACTCCTTGGCGATGGCGTCGCGAATAGCACGGACCTCTTCAACGATTGGATCACGAGCCGACATATTATTCCTCCACCAACTCTCTGGGGGTACACAGATTCGGGGGATCGTAGTGTAACTGGCCACCCTGAAGCGCGACTCAGCACACATCGCGAGCGCGGCGTCATCTGCCGCCAAGTCCTGGGTACCGCGCGCACCGTCGGTCCAACGTGGCCGCGCCCTCCGCGGCCGGAACTCACGCGTTCCTGATGGCCGTCTCCACTGGGCGAAGAACCGCGCCAAAATCACCGGGTGGGTCCCTGGCTACCGGTGATCCCGCTGAAAGTGGGACCCTCAAACCCCGCTGGCGACACCTCACTTAGGAGACCCACGGTCACCTCGGTGACGATCATCGTGGGAGCGAGGCCCACAACCGGCTTGCGTTCGGTATCCGGCAGCGCGCAAGCGAACCACATGCGAACCACGCGGCGCGGAATCGCAACCCGGCCCGAGGCGCCGCCAGCGGTCGGTTCCCTCGCGATTTCCGCGGTGCCGGGGGCGGGACTCGAACCCGCAGGCCGCTTGCGCGGCAGGGGATTTTAAGTCCCCCGCGTTTACCATTTCGCCACCCCGGCTTTCCGAAAAATTCTATGTGGATACCTTGGGCTGGTCGCCCTCCTTCTCGGCGCCTGTAGTCACCTTGTAGCCAATTGCGCCGACCGGGACATTGTTTGTAGCGGCTGGATCACGCAAGGGACACTCTGAGGGACGCTCCGATTCACTACTTACGGCTTAAATAGCTGGAATCATGGTAGTTATATAGGGACATTCCTTGGGAAAAAAGCGGCCATTCGAAACCAGCCATCCCTGGCTGACATTCAGACTGGACACCCAGAGCATCCCCGCACCGATCTGGATGTTGCTCGGCGAGGCGCGGTCGAAGTGCGATCACCTGGCGGGCGTGCCGCTGCGTCCCGATACCGCCCAGAGACTCAATCAGCTCTACCTGGCCAAAGGCGCACGGGCCACCACTGCAATCGAGGGCAATACGCTGTCCGAGCAGCAGGTGATACAGCAGCTCGAGGGCACCCTGGATCTGCCTCCCTCGAAGGAGTACCTGGGCCACGAGATCCGGAATATCGTCGAGGCCTTCAACGTCCTCAAAGACGAGATCATCCATGGCCGCCCGATCGATCTTTCTGCCGACCGGATCTGCGCCTTCAACGCAGGCGTTCTGAAGGGCCTGCCGCGGAACCCCGAGGTGATCCCCGGCGCCATCCGGACCCACTCGGTCGGGGTGATGGGCTACCGGGGGGCGCCGGCTGAGGACTGCCGGTTTCTCCTGGAGCGCCTTGCAGAGTGGCTGGGGCACGAGTCGTTCCAGCCCGACGAGGAGTACCGGGCGACGAGGCCAATCCTCGCCGCGATCCTCGCCCATCTGTACCTGGCCTGGATTCACCCCTTCGGCGATGGCAACGGAAGGACGGCGCGCCTGATCGAGTTCGCGATCCTGATCTCGGCCGGGGTGCCGATGCCCGCGGCGCACCTTCTGAGCAACCACTACAACGAGACGCGGACGGAGTACTACAGGCAGCTCGACGCCGCCAGCCGGTCGGGCGGGGATGTCATTCCCTTCATCCGCTACGCGATCCAGGGGTTCGTCGACGGCCTGCGCGAGCAACTCCGCCTAGTGCGGGACCAGCAGCTCGAAGTCGCCTGGCGCAACTACGTCCACGAAATGTTCCGCACGCGCGGGGGCAGCGATGGCGTGGCCAAGCGCCGGCGGGAGCTGGTGCTGGAGATCTCTGCCCGGGAGACGGTTCCGTTTGGAGAGATCGCGATCTTGACGCCCCATCTGGCGCGGCTGTACCCGCCGGAAAAGAGCAAGACGCTGCGGCGGGATCTGAACGAGCTGCACAAGATGGGCCTGGCGGAGCCGACGGCGCGTGGGCATTGGCGGGCACGGGTCGAACTGATCGCTGCATTCCTGCCGGCTCGGCGATCTCCCCGTCCCGCCTGATTGGCTCGTCTGGGCTGGAGCGCAGGGGTGAAGGTGGTCGGCCTGCAGCACCTGGGTGTCGCCGGGCTTGACACCGAAGGTGGCCAAGACAACCCTTGCGCCCCATGAAACCGACCGAGTTCATTTGGCACAAGGGCAAGTTGGTCCCGTGGTCGGACGCGACCGTGCACGTGCTGTCCCACGGCCTCCACTATGGCTCGTCGGTGTTCGAGGGCATCCGCGTGTATGAGACCAGCGGCGGCTCGGCGTTCTTTCGCCTGGACTCGCACGTGCGGCGGCTGTGCGACTCGGCGCGTATCCACCGCATGGAGCATGGCCTGTCGCGCGAGCGGCTAACCGAGATCTGCCATGAGGTCGTGCGCAGAAATCAGCTCGCGTCGGCGTACGTGCGACCGATCATCTACCGCGGCTTCGGCACCATGAGCGTCGACGCAGGTGCGACCCCGGTCGAGGTTTCGGTGGCGGCGTTCGAGTGGGCAGGCTACCTGGGCGCAGACGCGATCGAGAAGGGCGTCGACGTCGGCGTGTCGTCGTGGACGCGCGCGGCGCCGAACACCCATCCCGCCATGGCCAAGGCAGGCGGCAATTACCTGTCGTCGCAGCTCATTTCGATGGAAGCGCACCGGCACGGCTACGTCGAGGGCATCGCGCTCGACGTGACCGGCAACCTGAGCGAGGGTGCCGGCGAGAACCTGTTCCTGGTGCGCGACGGTGTGTTGCTCACGCCGCCGCTGTCGGCCGCGATCCTGTCGGGGATCACGCGCGACACCGTGGTGACGCTGGCCCAGGATCTGGGCTTGACGGTGCGCGAGCAGAGCCTGCCGCGTGAGTTGCTCTACCTCGCCGACGAGGTCTTCCTGACCGGCACCGCCACCGAGGTCGCGGCGGTGCGCTCGGTCGACGGGCTCACCGTCGGCGCCGGCCGCCGCGGCCCAATCACCGAGAAGCTACAGAAGGCGTTCCTCGGCCTGTTCTCGGGCGAGACCCGCGACAAGTGGGGCTGGCTCGAACCGGTACGGCGGGAACCACCGATGATCTCGACCCTGCCCTGAACCGGTCGCATTGAACACCTGCTCTACCTGCAGCGACGGTGGTGTTCGCCGCGGGCCACGGCGGCCGTTGGGCGTATCGTGGGGAGGTGAGCCCAACCCGAGGTCGCCCTGGCGCAGAATTACGAACTCAATCCTCGGCAAGTGTCGATCGCACTCCGGCTGGTCAAGGAACACCAAGATGAAATCCGCGCTGCGTGGAAAGCCCACTTCAAGGGTCGAAGTCAGTAGCCTCTCCCCTGAGGGATTCTGCCTTCTGATCGACGACCGCGAGCTCGCCGTACCGTTCAAGGAATTTCCGTGGTTTCGGGATGCCACGATTCGCGAGATCACCACCGTCGAGAGGCCCAGTCCCCATCACATCAGGTGGCCGGACCTCGATATTGATCTGGCTGTCGAATCGCTCGAACACCCGGAGCGATTCCCTCTAGTCAGTCGTGCGCGTCCCACCCACAAGGTGTTGCAGGGGACGATGCCGCGGCGGATTCGTGGGATTCAAGAGCCACTTCCTTCGCGGCGTTCCCGGCGATGAGATCGTCGTACCACGGAGCCTTCATGAGCCTGGGCAGGTGTTTGGCGGTCGTGCTGACGTTGGCCCAAACCTGGCTCGCGGCTTCTTGTGACGACGTGTGCAAGACGAACCTGTCCGGCCACCTGGGCGCTCGACGCGGACGGTAGCTGCGTGCTGTTCCCGTCCGTGTGTGTGCCACGCGGCTATACGCTCTTGCGATCCGGCGATCGCCGCTGCCCTCAGACGACGTCCGTCGTTCAATGCCAGTGACTGGCTGAATGTCGGCGCGCGGTTCCGCCGCGGTCAGCGCGGCGTGAACGCGATGATCGCCATGCCGATCACGGCGATTGACCCGCCAAGCAGGTCCCAGCGATCCGGTTGCTGCCGCTCGACCAGCCAGAGCCAGACGAGCGCAGTGACCACGTAGATTCCGCCGTAAGCCGCGTAGGTTCGACCAGCAGCCGCGGGGTGAAGCGTCAGCAGCCAGACGAACGCGGCCAGGCTGGCCGCCGCTGGCACCAGCAGCCACGGCGAGCGATCTCTCCGCAACCACAAGTACGGCAGATAGCAGCCCAGAATCTCCGCCAGCGCCGTCACCAGGAACAGCCCGACGGTCTTGAGCGCGAGTGCCACGGATTGCCCCGCGCCGCTTCACGCACTCCGGACGCGCACGTGGCGGCCATCGATGGTCACGCGGCCTTCGGCCAGCGCGCGCACCACGGCCGGGTACAAGCGGTGCTCCTCGGACAGAATGCGCTCCTGCAACGACGCGGCGCTGTCGCCGTCTAACACCTGCACCGTCGCCTGCGCGATGATGGGGCCAGTGTCGGTGCCGGCGTCGACGAAATGCACGGTGCAGCCGGCCACCTTGACGCCGTAGGCAAGCGCTTGCGTCTGGGCGTGGATGCCGGGGAACGACGGCAGCAGCGCGGGGTGGATGTTGATCACGCGCCGTGGGAAAGCGTCGAGGAACACGGGCGTCAACACGCGCATGAAGCCGGCCAGCACGACCAGCTCGACATCGGCCGCTTTCAGCTTCGCCGCCAGTGCGGCGTCGAAAGCCTCGCGCGACGGGAATTCCTTGTGTGGCAACACGAACGTCGGGATCCCGGCGGCCACCGCCCGGCCTTGCGCTCCGCAACCGGCCACGTTGACGCCGACCACGGCGATGCGCGCCGGTCCCAGATCGCCGCGATCCGCAGCCTCGATCAACGCCTGCAAGTTGCTGCCGCTGCCCGACGCCAGGACGCCCAGCTTCATGCGCCGAGAAACTCCACCGGCGCGTCGGGCGCATCCGCGGCCACCACCTGGCCGATGCGGAACACGGTTTCACCCTCGGCCTGCAACAGCCGCGCGGCTTCATCGGCGCGGTCTGGCGCCACCGCCACGATCATGCCCACGCCCAGGTTGAACGTTCGGCGCATCTCCTCGTCGGCGACGTCGCCGAGCTTCTGCAAGAGCGCGAACAGCGCCGGCAGTTGCCAGCGGCGCAGGTCGATCTGCAGGGCCAGCTTGGCGCCGGCGGGCAACATGCGCGTCGGGTTGTCGACCAGGCCGCCGCCGGTGATGTGCGCCGCGCCCTTCATCAGGCCGGCGGCGTAGAGCTTGCGCAGCGAGCGCACGTAGATCCGGGTCGGCCGCAGCAGCGCCTCGCCCAGCGGCGCATCGAGGCCTTCGAGGCGGGCGTCGAGCGGCAGCTTCGCGTGATCCAGGAACACCCGCCGCACCAGCGAGTAGCCGTTCGAGTGGAAACCCGACGACGCCAGCGCCAGTAGCACGTCGCCCGCCGCGATCTCGCGCCCGTCGATGCGGCCGTCGCGTTCGACGACTCCGGTGCAGAACCCGGCCAGATCGTACTCGCCGGGCGCATAGAAACCCGGCAGCTCGGCGGTTTCGCCACCAAGCAAGGCGCAGCCCGCCTCGCGGCAGCCGGCGGCGATGCCGGCGATGACTCGCTCGGCGACGCCCACCTCCAGCTTGCCGGAAGCGAAGTAGTCGAGAAAGAACAGCGGCTCGGCGCCACTGACCACGAGATCGTTGACGCTCATCGCGACCAGATCGATCCCGACGGTGTCGTGGACGCCGGTCAGGAAAGCCAGTTTCAATTTCGTGCCGACCCCGTCGGTGCAGCCGACCAGGATCGGATCCCGGTATCCCTTCGGTAGTGCGCACAGACCGGCGAAGCCGCCGATGCCGCCCAGCACCTCGGGCCGGTAGGTACTCTTGACGTGCTTGCCGATGCGCTCGACCAGATCGTCGCCCGCGTCGATGTCGACGCCCGCGTCGCGGTAAGTGAGGCCACGCCCGGTGGTCGGCTTGTCGTCGCTCATGGCGATTTGTCTCGGCCGGGCAAGATGCCACGCACATGGAACCAGTCCGACAGGCGCGCGCCCCAGCTCGACAGCACAGGATCGCCCTGTGCCAGACCGACGCCGTGGTTGCCGCGCTCGTAGATGTGCATCTCGGCGGGCACGCCAGCTTTGCGCAGCGCCAGGTAGAACAGCACGCTGTTCTCGGGCGGCACCCCCGTGTCGCTGCTGGTGTGGAACAGGAACGTGGGCGGCGTCCGGGGCGTCACCCGGCGAGGAGTCGACACCTGCTGCATTTGCTCCGCCGTCGGCGTCTCGCCGATGAGTTTCTTGCGTGAGCCCAGGTGGGTGAACTCGCCGTCCATCTGCAGCACCGCGTACGACAAGATGGCGAAGTCGGGGCGGCCGCTGGCGCGGTCGATGGCATCCTTGGCGTTCGGGTTGCCTTCGTCGAACAAGGTCGCCGCCATCGACGCCAGGTGCCCGCCGGCCGAGAAACCCCACACACCGATCTTGTCGGGTGCGACGCCGGCCTTCTTCGCGCCCGACCGCACCGTGCGGATGGCGCGCATCACGTCCTGCAACTGCACGGGAAAGTGGTACTTGCCGCCCAGGCGGTAGCGCAGCACGAACGCCGCGATGCCCTGCTGGTTGAGCCAGCGGGCTATCTGAAGGCCCTCGTGATCCATCGCGTGAACCGTGTACGCGCCGCCCGGGCAGATGACCACTGCGGGCATTGCCGAGCCCACCGGGCCCGGTCGCCGGTCGGCCGTGGGCAGGTACGCCGCCAGCGCGGGCCGGTCGCCGTCCTCGTTGCCCATCGCGCCTGGCGCGCCGGCGGGCCACAGCGGTTCGAACGACATCCTGTCGGCCGGCGCCAGTTGGATGGGCGCGCCAAGCACCGGCAGCAGAACCAGAACAGTCGCGATCATGATGCAGTTCCTTTCGCTTGGCCCTTGCGGTCGTCGTCGCCTTCGCCCCACAGGGTTGCGACCACGTTGCGGTCGCCGCCGTGATCGCGGTGCTCGCCCAGATAGATACCTTGCCAGGTGCCGAGCAACAGCCTTCCTTTGCCCACCGGGATGGTCAACGCCGCGCCTAACAGCGCCGACTTCACGTGCGCGGGCATGTCATCCGTGCCCTCGGCGGTGTGTTCGAAATAGCGAGCACCGTCGGGGATGGCCTGGTCGCACCAGCGGTCGAGATCGGCGCGCACTTCGGGATCGGCGTTCTCGTTCAGTGCCAGCGAGGCCGACGTGTGCTGCAAGAAAAGCTGCAGGAAGCCGACCCGGAGCCGCGGCAAATCGCGCAAGGCGCCGACGATCTCACTGGTGATCAGGTGGAAGCCGCGCGGACGACCCCGCAGCTTGATCACGGACTGGTGCCATAACATCTGACTGCTTCGCGCTCCCGCCCGCGTTTTCGCGCGCCCGGAGGTGCTGTGTAAAGGGTCGTGTGCGGGAATTCCGTCGACGTCTTGACGGTTGCAGCACAGGGCTTACGAAAAAGTGGGCGCCGGCAGGCCACGGACAGCGGGCGGGGCGCTAGACTTATGCCCGGTCGGAGCAACTCACACGTCACGAGAGGGTCTCAAGATGCGCAAGAATCACAAGACGGTTGCCTTCCTGGTGGTAGGTGCGATGTCGCTGGCGCTGGGTGGTGCCGGCGTGGGTGTGCTGCTGACCCCGCGCGCGCAGTCGCAGGCCGCCGCACCCGTGACCCCCAAGATGCAGGCTCCACCCGAGGCGCGCGCCATGTCCCGGGCGTTCGCGGCAACCGCGCGGGCGCTGGCGCCCAGCGTGGTGCGTCTCGACGTCGAGGTCGACCAGCCGAAATTGGCGCGCGGCAAGCGGCAGATTCCGCGCGACAGCGTGCCGCCCGACCTGATTCCGTTCTTCGAGCGCTTCTTCGGCGAGGGTGGCGGCGGCTTCGGCGACAACCCGGACGGGCCGCCCGGGTCCGGGATTAGCAAGGGTACCGGCTCGGGTGTGGTCATGGACGGCGCTGGCAACATCATGACCAACAGCCACGTGGTCAGGAACGCCTCCAAGGTGACGGTGGTCTTTCCCGACGGACGCGAGGCGCCCGCGCGCGTGATCGGCAAGGACGACCTGACCGACGTCGCCGTGGTCAAGCTCGAGAAGCCGCTCGCAGGACTGGTGGCGGCTCGCCTGGGCGATTCTGATCGCCTGGAGGTCGGCGAGTGGGTGCTGGCCATCGGCAGCCCGCTGGGCATGGACCAGTCGGTCACCGCCGGCATCATCAGCGGCAAGGGCCAGGTCGGGCGCAACATCCGGATGTCGGGCGAGAAGGTGCGCGACTACATCCAGACCGATGCCAAGATCAACCCCGGCAACTCGGGCGGGCCGCTGGTCAACCTGGATGGCGAGGTCATCGGGATCAACACCCAGATCAACACCGGCCCCGGTGGTGCGTACGGCTTCGCAATCCCGATTAACCAGGCCCGGCGCGTGGCCCTGACGTTGGTCAAGGACGGGCGCATGCGCTACGCGTTCCTGGGCGTGCAAGTCGGCGACATGAAGGATCTGGAAGCCGAGAAGCGCGAGAAACTGCCGAAGAACGCTCCTGACAAGGCCGCGTTCGTCAGCATGGTGACGCCGGGAAGCCCGGCCGAGAAGGCTGGCGTTCGCGCAGGTGACATGATCACCCGCATCAACGAGAAGAAGATCGAAGGCAAGGACGACGTGGTCGGCTACGTGTCGGCACAGCCCATCGGCAGCAAGGTGACCCTGGCCTTCGTGCGTGATGGCAAGCCGAACTCGGTGCAGGCCACGCTTGCCGAGCTACCGGGTGCTGACGAGCCGAAGACGGCGCTGGGCGAGGTGCAGAAGGAGACCGTCGGCGTGGCGGTGCAGACGTTGACCCCTGATCTGGCGAAGTTTCTCGGCGTCGCGCTCGACACCAAGGGCGCCGTGATAACCGAAGTGCTACCCGGCAGCCGCGCCGCCAAGGCCGGCCTGCTGGCCGACGACGTGATCGTTCAGGTCGACAAGAAGTCGGTCGCAAGTGCCGAGGACACCGTGGCGGCCCTGCGGAACAATGCCGCCGACGCGCACACCATCCGCATCCGCCGCGGCGGTGCAACTCGCCTCATCACGATCCCGGCCAAGTAGGGCGGCAGCGCGACGCCGGTCAGTTGCAGATCCAGACCCGGATCTTCTCGGGCAGGTCGCGGATAAGCGATTTGAGGATGTTGCCGCGCAGCAGATGCCAGACCGCCGTGCGCTGCGAGGTGCCGACCATGACCGCCTCGACACCGAGCTTCTTGGCGGCACCGGCCAGCGACGCGCCGGCGTCGTGGGCCATGCGCCAGATCGGGATGGCGGTGATCTCGGCGCTCTTGAAATAGTCGACCGCCGCTGCGAGCATCTCGCGGGCTTCACGCGAGGGGCCGGTCTTGGGTGGAAAGAACAGCCCGGGAATCTCGTCGACGAACAGCAAATAAAGCGCGTCCTCGCCGGCGCCGCGTGTGCGCGCAGCTGCCTCCTGGAACATGCGCAGGTTGGGCGAGCGCATGGCCACCAGGGTCGACGATCGGTACATTGCGCGCATGTCGATGGCCTCGTCCAGGGTCACGATGTCGACCGCGCTGTCGAGGCCGCCGCCCGAGCGCTCGGCGGCCTCGGCGGACGCGAAGCCGGTGCGAGCGCCACCGATCCAGCCGCGCTTGATCGCGAACGCCAGGCCGAATCCGAACACGGTGACCGAGCCGCCGAAGATGGTCGAGGAATGCTTGTGCACAAGGTTGACCACCCACGATCCGAAGATCAGGACGGACGTGCACAGGCCCAGGTAGAAGCCGGCACCGCGAACCTTCTCTTGCCATCGGATCTTGTCGAGGCCGATGGACGTCAGCGTGAACGCGCCCAGCAATCCGAACGCGTACATATCGCCCAGGAGCTCGGTCTGGCCGCGGCTCAGGATGACCACGATCAAGGGCACCACCACCGAGATGGCGATGGCCCGGTGAGGCGTGTTGAACCGGCGGTTGTGTTCGGCCAGCCAGCGCGGCAGGAAGCCCAGACGTACCAGTGCCAGGAACACGTGGTAGCAGCCGATGATTGCAGTGTTGGCGGCTCCCATGAGCAATGCGGCGGCGCTCAGCACGATGGCGACGTTCAGCGCCGCGGGACCGAACGAGCTGCCCAGCTCGAACAGAAAGCGATCGGTCACGCCGGCTTCGGTCACCTTCAGAAGCGCGGTCTCGAACGCGGTGACGATGGGCGACGTGATCAAGATGGCCGCGATGACCCACAGCATCGCTAGCAACGCCGTCCGCTGCCTGGGCTCCTTCAAGGCGGGCGCGATCTGGCTGATGGATTCGAGGCCCGAGAACGCCAGCCAGGAGCTGGCAAAGCCGGTCATGATCGGCCACGGCGACAGCGAGCGCACGGCAAGGAACTGATCGAGCACCAGACGCCATTGCTTTGCGTCCAGTTGCACCGTCACCACCACCACCACCACCAGATTCACCAGCAAGGAGGCCACCGCGAGCAGCGCGGTCAGGCCCGCCGACTCGCGGATGCCGATGTAGTTGAGCGCGCCCAGCAGCAGGATCGCGGTACACGCCGCGGGGACGATCCACTGTCCGAACGGCGGGTACAGCGCAGCGACGTAATTGAAGCCCGACACCGAGGATATGGCGCCGGTCAGGAAGTAGTCGACGCAGATGAGGATGCCGCCCAGCGCGCCCAGCATGGGCCCGAACGCGTCGCTCGCGACCGAGACCACCCCGCCACCGTCGGGGTAGCGTGCCGCCACGTCGACGTACTTGAGCGAAAGGAGGACGAAGACGAGGCCCGTGGCCAACACGAAGGCGGCGGCAGGCGAAGGCGTGACGCTGCCGAACTCTGTGAACAGCAGACCAGGTACGTAGTAGATGGACGTGCCGATGTCGGCGTAGACCACCGCCCAGGCCAGGAAGTACCCCAGTCGTCCCGACGAGCGGCCTCGGTCGACCAGCTTGTCGGGGATCCCCGTGATGGTCCTACGACGGGGGCCCGGCTCGGGCGCCGGGGGGCTTGTAATAGTCACGGCGGCGCAGTCTGCTCCCGGGACGGGTTCTTGCCAAATCGCCGCGGCGCCATGACGAGCGCAGCGGGAGTCGTGAAATCGGTTGAGGGATAGTTTTTGACACGAGGCATGAGCTGGGTCAGCTTATGACTCAAGCAGGCTAGAAAACCATCCGAACAGGAGTGGCCTCATGCTGAATGAAGCTGAAAAACAGATCATCAAGGACTCGTGGCGTCTGGTGGTTCCGATCGCCGAGACCGCGGCTGACTTGTTTTACAAGCGGCTTTTTGAACTGCAGCCGTCCTACAAGAAGTACTTCACCGGCGACATGGCCACGCAGAAACGCAAACTGGTGACCATGCTCGCGTTCATCGTGAAGTCCCTCGACTGGCCGGAGTCCGCATGGCGTGACGACGTGAGCGAAGAGGACGACCTCTTTCTGGTCGTGCTGGCGCTGGGCAGGCGGCACAGCGATCTCTACAAGATCCCTGACGCCAGCTACGACACCGTCGGTGAAGCTCTGCTGTGGACGCTGGACTTCGGCCTCGGCAAGGCGTTCGATGATGCCGCGCGCTCGGCCTGGACCAAAGTCTATACGCTGGTGGCCACGACGATGAAGATGGGACGGTTGAGCGTCCAGGCCAAGACCGAATCCGACCGCGTGGTGGCCCGCGTGGTCGGCCCTGGCCAAAGCAGGGTGCAGCCGTCGTGACCTCGGCTGCGCTGCTGGTCTCGGGCTCGGTGTCGGACCTCGACCTCGGCAAGGTGATGGAAATCACCAGCTTGGGTCGCCAGATGGTTCGGTTGGAGGTCGCGAGCTCGACCGGGCTCCTGATCGGCTCGGTGGTGCTCAAGGCGGGCAGGATCGTATCGGCCACGGCCGGTGCTCAGCAGGGTCAATCGGCGCTCAAGGTGATTCTCGCTGCCGATCCCACGTCTCGGTTTCGGATCCTTCGCGAGAGCCAACCGGTATCGTCGACCAGCCCGATCGGGCTCGTCGACGATGTGGTGGGGAGCGTGGGTTTCGCGGCGCGATCGTCGGGACGCGAGCGCGCTCCCGCAAACCGCGTTCCTATCCTGGAAGGCCGCCTGTCCGAGTTTGACGTCGCGACGCTGATCAACACACTTGCGCTCGGGCGCCAGTATGCGCAGCTGGAGGTGCTCGGGAGCGACGGGGCCGCCATCGGTTCGGTGGTGGTCAAGGCGGGCAAGGTCGTCAGGGCGCGTGCGGGGCAGCAGGACGGAGTGGGCGCCGTGCGCGAGTTGCTGGAGGCTCCCAACCAATCTCGCTTTGCCGTGTTCCGGATAGACGCGCGGCTAGATCCGACGGTGGCGACGGACCTTCCCCTTGGGGCGGTCGCGCAGGTCATGTTCGAGGTGCAGGGCCAGGGCGCCAAGGTCGCCAACAAGCAGAGTGACCCCCGAGCTAACCTCGTGATGGAGGGCTTGCTGTCGGAGTTCGACGTGCCAACCCTCCTCCAGACTGTGGGCATGGGCCGTCAGAACCTGGGACTGCAGGTGCTCCAAAGCGGCGCGCTGCTTGGGACTCTCTACACCAAAGCCGGGATGCTGGTGTCGGCGCAAGCTGGGGCCGCGCACGGGCTGGCGGCGGTGCGGCAGTTGCTGCGTTCGAGTCCGCAGTGCCAGTTCAAGGTCGTCCGTCTGGCTGGCGAGTCCCGTGCCGGCGAGCCCATCGGGTCCATCAGCAAGGTCCTCATGACGGTGATGGATTCGGGATCGTTACCGGCCCTGGCGTCCCGGGCACCCACCGATCGCGTGCCCGCGCCCGAGGGCGAGCGGGTGGCGCTCATGCAGGGGCGGGTGGCCGATATCGCGGTATCGACCCTCTTCCAGGTTCTGACCGGGACCCGACAGCACACCCAGATCGAATTTTCGAGCGCCGGCGGCGCTCTTATCGGCCAGGTCAGTCTGAAGGCCGGCATGCTCGTGGCCGCTCAAGCTGGCGAGCACACCGAGGTGGAGGCGTTTCTGTGGCTCTTGAGTGCGCCCGCAGACTGCACATTCGCGGTGTACCGCCGCCGGGATGCGGTGCGTGCAAAGGTGCCGTTAGGTTCGGTGGTCGAACTCCTTTCCGCTCTCAAGCGCACGGTCCCCCTTGTTGCCGTGTCCGTCGCTTCCGAGACGCTCGCCGCTGGCCCTACATCCGAACCGCGCCGATCGAGCCGGGGGCCGCTTTGGCTTGGCGGCATCGCCGCCGGGGCCGTCATAGCCTTTTTTGTCCTGCGTTCGCCCGACCAGCCGGCCGTCACCTCGCCCCCGGCCAACGCTCCGTCGGCCGTGACAGCGGTCGCACCGGCGGCCGAGCCGGTAGCGCGGATCGAGAATCCCGCTCCGGTCGTGCCCCAGGTACCGCCAACAGTTGTCGCCGAGGCGACCGCATCGCCGCCCGCACCAGTGGTGGAGAAGGCAGAGCCGACGCCCCCGCCTCAGTCTGGCGCGGCGGCTCCAAGCGAAAGCCGCGTGGCCCGCGAGCCTCCTGTGGCCAAGATCAGCACCCGGCGCGGGCAGTTGTTGCTCAAGCGGCTGGGATACGCGGTCGGACCGATCGACAACATCTTCGGCAGGTTGACCAAGGCTGCCGTCAGCGCCTTCCAGAAGGACGAACAGCTTCCCGGCACTGGCCTCCTCGACCCGGAGACATCCAGTGCGCTTACGAGTCGGTCCAAGACCCGCTAGGGGCACACGCTGGGCGCGGGTCGGTCACAAAGCTGGTTCAAGCTTCTTCGTCCTGACCCGCTCGGTCATCACCTTGAGCGCCGGGATCGTGTCCACGACGGTGAGGCGGTTGATTTGTGACACTGAACCGAGTTCTTCCAGCGTGACGTCAAGCGCGCGATCCGGCGAAAGCTGACCGCGTTCCCGCCCTGGTGGTTCGATGGCGACGCTGGCGAGCCCGAGGCCGGCGACCGTCGCGGCCACGCGCTTCAAGGCGTCACGAAAGCCATCCTCGGTGTATCTGTCCGATTCACCCAGGCCCAGCGCCAGCACGCAGCGAAACCGGATGCGTCGGGTGGGCACCAGGGTTTTCTCGCCGGCGACGCCCGACAGCCGGCCCTCGCGGATCCAGCGCGACAGCTTGCCGCACAAGCGCCAGTCGAGCAGGCCGGCCGCGCCACGCAACGGGCGCGCGTCGCTGAACAAGGAAACCACAAACAGATCGCCCGACACCTGATCCCAGCGCGCGAGATCCGTGGGCAGGAACGACAGGTCCATGGCGCCCGTCCGCGCTAGCCTCCAGCTAGCCGCCGCTTGTGTGCCGAATCGAGCATGCCGTTGACGAACGCGGGGCTGTCGGCGGCGCCGAAGCGCTTGGCCAGCTCGATGGCCTCGTCGATCGCGACCCGTGCTGGGATGTCGGGCGCGTGCAGTAGCTCCCACAGACCGATGTGCAGGATGCTGCGATCGACGCGCGCCAGGCGTTCGGGCCGCCAATTGCGCGAGACCTCGGCCAGGGTCCGGTCAAGTTGCTCGCGGTGGGCGGTCACTTCGCGCACCAGCGATTCGACCAGGGCGCGATCGTGGGGGCCGGGATCGTCGGCCACTTCGCCCGGATCGCGCAGCAGGTGATCAAAGTAGAGCGCCACCGCCCGGTCGGCGTCCAGATCCGGGTGCACATCCAGCGAGTACAGGATCTGCAGCGCTATTTCGCGCGCCCGGTGGCGGTTCATTTGCGACGCCTCACTTTCGTCGCTTCGCCTGCGCCGCGGCGGGCCGCGCCGGCGCCTGCGGGGCCGCGATGAGGTCGTACAGATTCGCAATCTCGATGGCCACCATGGCTGCGTCGAAGCCGCGGTTGCCGGCTTTCGAGCCCGCACGCTCGACCGCCTGGTCCATGGTCTCGCACGCGAGCACGCCGAAGCCGACCGCCACCTTGGCCTCGGCCGCCACCTGTGCAAGGCCCGCCGTGGCCTCCCCGACCACCAGATCGAAGTGCGGCGTGGCGCCCCGGATGACCACACCCAGGGCCACGAGGCCCTGGAACCGCCCGGTTGCCACCACCCGGCGGGCGAGGCCCGGCAGCTCTAAGGCACCGGGGCAGCGGAAGATCTCGATGTCGGCGTCGGCTGCACCTGAACGCATCAGAGCGTCCACCGCGGCTGCAACCAGCTTCTCGACCATGAAATCGTTGAAGCGCGCAGCGACGATGGCGAAGCGCTTGCCGGCGGCGGTCAGGTTACCTGCGTGGATACGGGGCATATCAGCCCTCTTCTTCGCGCAATGCGACCACGCTGGCAAGCGCGCGCAAGGGCACGCAGCCGGCGACCTGGATGCCGTAGCCCTCAAGGCCGGCGATGCGGCGCGGGTTGTTGGTCAGCAGGCGGATAGTGCGCAGGCCAAGGTGGGCCAGCACCTGCGCGCCAAGGCCGAAGTCGCGCAGTGGCATTGCCGACGACTCGGCTGTCGCCCCAGCGGCGGCGCTGGTGGCTGGTTCGCCGGGGCCAGCGGGCAGGGCGTCGAGCAGAGACAGCTGCCCGCGCGGCATCACATAAAGGAAGACGCCGCGGCCCTCGCTCTCGATCATACGCAGCCATGGCGTGGGCGGCACATCGTCGGGCGCGGCGCCTAGGCCCAGCACATCGCGGGTCACGCGCGCGGTCTGCACGCGTACCAGCGGCGGTGGGCCGGTCGTGATGTCGCCCAGCACCAGAGCCAGATATTCGGTGTCTTCGACCTCGGTCGCATAGGCTAGCGCGCGGTAATCGCCTGACAGACCGCCCGTGCGCAGGCTAGCGGCGCTGTCACGCACCCGGCGAACCAGCATCTCGCGCGACAGCCGGTACTGGATCAGGTCGGCGATGCGCACCACGCCCAGACCGTGCTTGACCGCGAAGCGCTCGAGATCGGGCAAGCGCGCCATCTCGCCGTCCTCGCGCATGATTTCGCAGATCACGCCGGCGGGCTCGCGGCCGGCCAGTCGCGCCAGATCGATGGCGCCCTCGGTGTGGCCCGATCGCACCAGCACGCCCCCGCGCCGGGCGCGCAGTGGGAAGACGTGGCCGGGAATGACCAGATCGTCGGGCCGCGAGTCGGGCCTGGCTGCGATCAGCACCGTGTGCGCGCGCTCGCGCGCCGAGATGCCCGTGGTAATGCCCTGGCGGGCGTCGACGCTAACGGTGAAGGCTGTGGAGCGCACCGATCGGTTGTCGTGGGTCATCATGGGCAGGCCCAGGGCCGCGACCTTGTCCTCGGTCAACGCCAGGCAGATGAGTCCGCGGCCGTGGGTGGCCATGAAGTTGATGGCCTCGGGGGTGACCAGATCGGCTGCCATGGTCAGGTCGCCCTCGTTCTCGCGATCCTCGTCATCGACGACGATCACCATCTGCCCGGCGCGGATGCGAGTCAGCGCCAGGTCGATCGAGATGTGCGGGGACGGGCTAGCGCCGGGCACGGGATGGGCCACGTTGGGAAATCAGGCGATCGATGTGTCGGGCCAGCAAGTCGGCCTCGATGTTGACACGATCTCCGCTGCGCCGCTCCCCCAAACACGTCACCGCCAGCGTGTGCGGGATGAGCAGCACCGAGAACACGTTTCGTTCGACGCCATTGACGGTCAGGCTGACGCCATCGACGGTGATCGATCCCTTGGGCGCGATAAGGCGCACGATGTCGGAGGGCGCGGCGATGCGTAGCCTGAGGGTGTCGCCGCGGCGCCGCGCCGAGGTCACCCGGCCGACCCCGTCGACGTGCCCCGCGACCATATGCCCACCCAGCGCATCACCCAGCCGGAGCGGCCTTTCCAGGTGCACGCGATCGCCAGCGCGACGGCTGCCCAGGGTGGTCTTCGCGAGGGTCTCGGGACCAAGGTCGGCCTCGAAGCGTCCGGCCCGGCGGGCCACCACGGTCAGGCAGGCCCCATCGACGGCGATGCTCGCACCGACGGGGAGGCGTCCGACCGGCAGGGAGGTGGCGACGACGATTCGACGGGTGCCACCCGGGCGCTCGCGCTGTGTCGCGATGCGTCCGGTGGCTTCAACGATGCCGGTGAACATGCAGTGCGGCGCAATATAGCAGCGCAAACCCCTTCCCAGCGCCCGCCTTCCTCCATTAGAGTCCGCGCCCATGATGTCATTGGGCTCTAGAGTGCAGAGGTTTTTGGTGGCCGCGAGTCTGCTCGCGGCGGTTGGCTGCGAGAACGCGGGGACGGCCAAGGACGCCGGTCCCAAGACGAACACGGGAACCAGCGACGCGGGCGGCACCACCCCGCCGCGTGACTCTGCGGTGGACGTGGCGCTCATGCAACCGGCGGAACGGCCGCCGTCACTGCCCGAGGTGATGCCGCTTGACCTGGGGATCGAAGCGCCGCGGCCTGACATGGCGCCGGATGTTGCTCCCGATGTGGCGCCCGATCGCACGCCCGATGTGGCGGCTGACTTGCGGCCGGATCTGGCGCCGCCAGATGTCACGCCCGACATGACGCCAGACATGACTCCCGACCTGGCGCCCGACCTGACCCCTGACGTGATGATGGCCGAGTGCATGAGCGGAGCGCGTGAGTGCATGGGCACCGCCGCCCGGGTGTGCGGCCCGACCGGAATGTGGCAGATGGGCACGACGTGTCCCTTCGTTTGCGCGAACGGCACCTGCGGCGGCGAGTGCGTACCTGGCGTCGCTCGTTGCAACGGCTCGGTTGCCGAGCGTTGCTCGATGGCGGGCATGTGGGTGGTCGAGATGAACTGCCCGTTCGCGTGCGTCGCCAATGCCTGTGCGGGCGTGTGCAAGCCGGCCGCGAAGATGTGCGAAGGCACCGGCCTGCGTACCTGCGGCGCGGACGGTCAGTGGGGCGCTCCGACGGTGTGCATGGGTGGCTGTGCCAACGCCACGTGCCTTCTCTGCGTGCCCGGCACCAGCGGTTGCCTGGACCGCACCACCCGCCGGGTGTGCGACTTCAAGGGTGAGAACTGGGTCAACGTTCCATGCGGCGGGACCAATGTCTGCTCGCTGGGCCAGTGCGTGCCGGGGGTGGGGGTCTGTTCCGAACAGACGCCCCAGTTCTGCGACAATTTCTGAGTTTCTTTTCAGGTCGGGCGGTATCCCCTACGATGGCTACCCATGACGCCATGGGTAGCCTGGGCTGACCGTTCGGACACACGACACAAGCTTGAGAACCTACAGGGGCCGGTGAGCAGGGCGGTCGCATGGCGATCGGCTTGGCCCCTAGCACTGGTGCTGGCTTGCGCCGCCATGGGCGCCGGATGTGACACTGCCAGCAGCGCGCACGCGGACGCGGCTAAACTGGGCGGTGGGGAAAGTGATGGAAGCTCGTCGTCTCCCGACCGGGCCGTCGAGGCCGGCCGGACCCCTCCGCCTGACGCTGCGGGCCCCCTGCCCGATGTGACGCCCGACTTGACCGCGGCGGTCGAGGTCCCGCGGGCCGACGTTGCGTCCGACCTTGCGCCAAACGTCGCGCCCGATGTCTCCCCCGATCGCGAGCCTGACGTGACCGTGGATGTGCCGGCGGTGCTGCCGCCATCTCCGGATGTGGCGATGGATCTGCCGGGCCCTGATCAGGCACCCGACGTTGCGCTTGCGTCCGATGTGGCTGCCCTGGTCGATGCCCCCGCGGCGTGCGTGAGTGGGGCGCGCGGATGCATGGGCAACATCGCCAGGGTCTGCGGTCCGACCGGCGCGTGGCAGGCCGGCACCGCATGCCCGTTCGCTTGCCTGGACGGCACGTGCACGGGCGAGTGCGTGCCGGGGGCGGGTCGCTGCAATCGCTCGACTCCCGAGCACTGCTCGGACACGGGTGACTGGTCCATGGACGAGCCAACCTGCCCGTTCGCCTGTGTTGCCGGCAGCTGCAAGGGCGTGTGCAAACCGGGCGCGCAGATGTGCGAGGGCAACGGCATTCGCGTGTGTGGGCCGACCGGCGAGTGGGCACCGGCGTCGCCGTGCCAGTACGGTTGCGCGGGCAACGCCTGCCTTATCTGTCAGCCGGGCAGCAGCGGCTGCGTCGATGCGTGGACCCGGCGGGTGTGCGACGCCAAGGGCGAAAACTTGGTCAACGTGGCGTGTCCCAACGGATGCCTCGTGGGGCAGTGCTCACCGCCGCGGTGCAACCTGGGCGCCCCGTTCGCGAATCCGCTGCCGCTGCCCCTGTTCAACCTGGCGAGCCAAGGTGTCGCGCGCATGAGCACGGACGAATACCAGATCGTTTGGGAGGCCACCGACGGCATTCGCGTGGCCACGCGCGCGTCGGCCATTGATCCCTTCCCGAACGGGACGGTCATCCAGGCCAATATCACCGTTGATGGACCCGCCATGGCCACGTACCACCATCCCAGTTTCACGCCTGACGCCACCCGCTTCTACGTGGGCACGCAAACCTTCGCTGCGAGTCCGTTCAGGGCCATCCAGTTGCTGACCAACACGACGCTAACCACCGCGACGTTCAATCCAAGTGGCGAGCCCATCGAGCCCTACGTGCTGCCTTCGGGCGTGGTGTACTTCATGCTCGGCACGTCGTTGCAGAGGGCCGCACCGCCCTCGTCGAGCAGCTTCACCGGCTACACAGTGACCGCACCGGCGCCCGGCCTCACGAGCCCGTCGTTCCCGGTGGTCTCGGCGGACGATCTGAGTGTCTATTACAGGGTCCCGTCGTCGGAGGCCGGCCCACAGCCCGGTATCTGGGTGTCGAGCCGCGCAACGACGGCGGTGTCTTTCCCTGCGGGCGTATTGGCCAGCGAACTCAACGTCAGCCCTGATGCGGTGCCGTCGTGGATCTCCGTCGATCGCTGCATGATGCTTGTCGGTCGTACCGACCAGGCGACCTGGGGCATCGTGACGATGCGCCGGCCGCTGAACCCGGCACCCTAGCCGGGGTCGACATGGGCACGCACGTTGCTCACACCGCCTGTCCGCTCGACTGTCCCGACACTTGCGATCTGACCGTCGAGACTGACGCGAGCACCGGCAAGCTGCTGCGCATCGACGGCGGCGATCGCTCGCCTATCACCGACGGGTTCATCTGCAGCAAGGTCCGCCACATGGGGCGCTACGTGTACGCGCCCGATCGCGTGCTTCACCCGCTGATTCGTGAGGCCCGTGGGGGCGGTTTTCGGCGCGCAAGCTGGGACGAGGCCCTGGATGTGGTCGCCGGGCGTATCGCCGCAGTCCGCGCACGCTCGGGCGGCGAGGCCATCTTTCCCTATCACTACGGCGGATCGAACGGCTGGATCAGCGAGGGCGGGCCAACCGAACGGCTGTTCCGACGCCTGGGCGCCTCGCGCTGCCTGCGCACGCTGTGCGCGGCGGCGACCTCCGCGGCCACGCGCGGACTTTACGGTCAGATGCCGGGGGTGGCGCTGGAGGACTACCCGCACGCGCGGCTCATCGTGCTTTGGGGAGTCAACCCATCGGCAACCGGGATTCACCTGGTGCCGCTTATCGATCGCGCGATCGCGGCCGGGGCCAAGCTTGTGGTCGTCGATCCGCGCCGCACGCCGCTGGCCAAGCGGGCCGACCTGCACCTGGCGGTGAAGCCGGGCGCCGATCTGGCGGTTGCGCTTGCCATGATCGCGGCGCTGTTCGAGCGCGGCCGCGCTGACGAGGATTTCCTGGCAAAGTACGCCACCGGTGCCGCCGAGCTGCGCCGCCGGGCGGCCCGCTGGACCTTGGCCACGGCGGCGCGCGAAGCGGGCATTGCTCTCGCTGATCTGGACAGCTTCGTGTCGCTCTATGCCGACAGCTCACCGGCCGTGATCCGTGCCGGCTGGGGCATCGAGCGCAACCGCAACGGCGGCAGCGCAGTCGCGGCGGTGCTGGCCTTGCCAGCGGTGGCGGGCAAGTTCGGCGTGCGCGGCGGCGGCTACACCTTGTCGAACGGCGACGCGCGCTGGGGTGTCAGCGCCGAGCCAGGTATCGCCGAGCCGCCGACGCAAACCCGTGGCCTGAACATGAGCCACCTCGCGCGGGTGCTGGCGGAGACGACGGATCCGGCGGTCGAGCTGCTGTTCGTCTACAACGCCAACCCGGTGGCGACCGCGCCCAACCAGAATGGCGTGCGGGCGGCGCTGGCCCGCGACGATCTGTTCGTGGTCGTGCACGAGCAGACGATGACCGAGACGGCGCAGCTGGCCGATGTGGTACTGCCGGCAACCACGTTTCTAGAGCACCGCGAGATCCGCCGCGGCTACGGCGCCATGCGGCTGTACGACGCGCCCGCGGTGCTGGCGCCGGTGGGCGAAGCGCGCAGCAACACGCAGCTGTTCGCGGCGCTGCTCGATCGCCTGGGGCTGTCACGTCCCGGAGATCCCAACAGTGACGAGGAAGTCGCCCGCGCCATCTATGCATCGAGCCCGCGGGGCGTGGCGTTGCGGGCAGAACTGGACCAGCACGGCGTGGCCGCGCCGCCCGCGGGTGACCGGCCGATCCCGTTCGTCGAGGTTTTCCCCGATACCCCCGACGGCAAGATTCAACTGGTGCCCGAGGCGCTGGACCGCGAGGCCGGCGGTCTCTACGAATACAAGGCCGACCCGGGCAGCGCGAGGTTTCCGCTGGCGCTGATCTCGCCGGCGCTGTCGAGCCAGATCAGCGCGACCTTCGGCAACCTGCGCCGCGGCATCGTGCCGATCGAGATGCACGCCCACGACGCAAGCGCGCGCGGCATCGTGGACGGCGATCAGGTGCGCGTGTGGAACGAGCTGGGCGAGGTGCACACGTCCGCCCGCGTATCAGCGAGCGTATGCCCCGGGGTCGTGTCCTTGGCCAAGGGACTGTGGGGCCACCACACGAACAACGGCAGCACCGCCAATGCGCTGATCTCCGAGGCGGCAGCCGATCTGGGCGGCCAGGCGACTTACAACGACGCCCGCGTCCAGATCGAGCGAGCCTGAAGCAATCCGGCCCCCGGGGGCGCGCTTCGTTGCACGCGAAGCCAATGCAGTCGTGTCAATGCGATGGCTGCTGCTCCAGATTGGCGATTTGCGCGTTGGCCGTGGCGAGGTCTTGCGCCGACGCTCCCAGTGCGATGAACAACCGCAACGTCTTCACGGCTTGCTCCGGTTTTCCCATCTTGTGGAAGGTTGCCGCCAGCCCAAACCACGCACGGCCATATTTCGGATCCTGCTTGACGGCGCGTCGAAAGTGCTCGAGGGCGCGAGGGATCTTCCCCGCGTCGAGCGCGGAGTACCCCAGGTCCACGATGGTTTGGACTGCCTTCGTGGGAGCGTGTGGAGGCGACGCTGGCGCCGCCACGGCCATCGGCTGAGGCGGCGTTCGCGCGGCAGGCGCAGGTGAAGCTGCCAGGGCCGGCGCCGGCGCAGCCGCCAAGGTGGGCGTGGGTGGAGCAGGGAGGGCAGGGGCCGCATCCGTTGCGGCAACTGGAGCGCGCCTGTGCAAAGCACGCCACCCGACGAACGCTCCCCCGAGCACGACAAGACCGGCCAGCGCCGCAAGTGCCCACGGGGGCGCTCGACGAGGCTTCGCAGCGACAGCGTTGGCGGAGGCCGGGGCCGCGACCGGCCCCTGGCCAGGGGGCAGGGTGATGTTCGCTCGACTGTTTCCATCGTCGTAGAACAGGGACTCTCGCTGGGCCAGGAAGGATTCGATGGCGGCCTGTGCCTCGGGCGACACGTTCACCAGCCGCAGGCCCATCCCGTGCGCGCCGTCGGCCCGCTGCAAGCTCGAGCTCTCGCGCACCCAGCGCACCTCCGAATCCGCCTCGATCGGTATGCGCGATCCGGGCAAGCTGAATTTCACGCGGACGTGGTCGCCGACCTCGCGGATCTGGTGCGTGGCGACGAACAGTCCACCGGTGCTGATGTCTTGGGTGAGGCCGGTGTAGAAGTTGGTCTCCGAGTGAAGACCCACTTCGACTTCCAGCTCATAGCGCGGGCTGGTTCTATTCTCGGCCACAGGGTCTCCTAGATGCGTCGGTTGCCAGCTATGCCGCGGGCGCGGCGGGCGCCGACGAGGGCAGGGGCACCGCGGCCGGTGGTGCGGCGAAGCTGGCGCGCTCGCCCAGCACGGCGGCCTTGCCACGCACCCAGCGGGTGCGGTCGAAGGCGTCGCGGTTCTTGTTGAGTACGACCTGGAAGCACGCGGCATTGCCCTGCTCGCCGATGATCGAGGACCAGGCCAAGAACAGGTGCCAGATGCGGTACCAGCGCTCGCCGTAGGCAGCGACGATGGCGGCGCGGTTGCTGCGCCAGTTGTCGTGCCACAGCCGGATGGTCCAGGTGTAGTGGATGCTGATGTTCTCCACTGTGTGCATCTCGAAGCCGGCCTTCTCCATCACCGACAGCATGCGCGACGGGCACAGGCTCGCGTCGGCGCCGGGGAAGATGTACTTGTTCATGAACAGGCCCCAGATCAGATCCTCGGGGCGCAGGCCGCGACGCAGCCCGGTCCATTGCAGCAGGAACAGGCCGTCGTCGGTCATGAGATCGCGCACCTGCTTGTAGAACGCGAGCAGGTTTTTCACGCCGACGTGCTCGACCATCTCGAGGCTGGAGATCTTGTCGAACTGCCGGGCCGGGATGTCGCGGTAGTCCTTGCACAGGATGCGCGCGCGGTCCTCAAGGCCCCAGGCTTTGATGCGCTCGTTGCCTAGCTCGGTCTGGCGCTCGGCGATGGTGACCCCGGTGGCATCGACGCCGTGGTAGCGGGCCGCGTGGCGCGCCAAGGTGCCCCAGCCGCAACCGATGTCGAGCATGCTCTCGCCCGGCTTGAGCTGCAGCTTGCGGCACACCAGATCCAGCTTGTGGTCCTGCGCTTCTTCGAGGGTCTCGCCCGGGTGCTCGAAGAAGCCTGAGGTGTAGACCATGCGCTCGCCCAGGAACCAGCCGAAGAAGTCGTTGCCGCGGTCGTAGTGCTCGCGCACGATGCGGCGGTCCTGGTCCTTCGAATGGATGGCGATCTCGGGCAGGAAGTTGGTCACTGCCCACTTGAGGTGCTTGAGCGTGAGCGAGTACTTCACGAACCGGTTGCGGTCCGACAGGAACGCATAGATGTCGCCCGGGATGTCGATGGCGCCGTCGAAGTAGGCTTCGTACAGCGTGGCCATCGGCACCGGGCCGGCGCCCCATTTAGCCTCCAACTTGCGGTCGTTGAAGACGACGAAGTCGCTCAGATTCGTGGTGGGTTCCATTTCGGGGCGCAGCATATGCCGACGGGCGGGGCCGGGTCCATCACCGTCGCCTGCCGTGAGGCCGCTGCGTCATCACATCCGCCGTGAGCAACAGGTCGCTGCCTACTGTGCGTGCGCGCAGGGGGCCTAGCCGCAGGGGCGTGCGCCAGGGCCGGCCAGCGCCGGTTGCGATCGGCACGCCACCGCCCACCAGCAGGGGTGCGATGAAGAAGGCGACCTCGTCGACCAGGCCGGCGGCGATGAAGGCGCCGGCTACCTCGCTGCCGCCCTCGACCAGCAGTGATTGAATGCCGCGGCTGGCGAGCACCCGCAGCAGGTCGCCCATGGCGACACGGCCCGCGCGTGCAGGGATGAGAGCGACCTCGGCCCCTCCGAGTCTCAGGACCGACGCGGACAGCGCGTGCCGGACCAGATCGCGGCGTGATTGCCCGCCCACCGGACGGGCGCCAATGATCAGCACCGGACCTCCGCCGACGCGGAAGATGCGGGCGGTGGGCGGCGTGCGCAGGCGTCCGTCCAGGATCACCCGCAAGGGCTGGGCGAGTCGCGCCCCAGGTCCCGCCAGCCGGACGTCCAGGCGCGGATCGTCCTTCTCGATGGTGCCAGCGCCGACCAGGACTGCATCGTGCGCGGCGCGCAACTGGTGCGCCACCTTGCGCGCGTCGGCTCCGGTCACGAACACCATGTGGCCGGGCTGCTGTGCGCGATCCGCGATGAAGCCGTCGAGAGTGGCCGCGATCTTGAGGGTCACGTGCGGCCGTCCGTCTCTGATGGCGCGAAAGAAGCCGCGGTTGGCGCGGCGGCAATCGTCTTCCAGGCAGCCGGCATCGACACGCACGCCGGCCCGCCGCAGTGCCGTGATGCCGCGGCCGTCGACCACCGGGTTCTGGTCGCGGCAGCCGATCACCACGCGGGTGATGCCGGCGTCGATGATGGGCCGGGTGCAGGGTCCGGTGCGACCACGGTGGCAGCACGGTTCCAGATTCACGTAAAGCGTGGCACCGCGCGCGCGGAAGGCGAGCTTCGCAAGCGCGTCGATCTCGGCGTGCGCCTCGCCCGCGCGGTGGTGAAAGCCGCGCGCCACGATCCGACCGGCGCGCACGATGATCGCGCCGACCACCGGGTTCGGGCGGGTTTGCCCGCGACCACGTTCGGCCTGCGCCAGAGCCAGCCGCATGAAACGCCGGTCTGCGGCCGTGAAGTCCGGCGGCTGCTGCCGGGTGCCGCGCGACCGGCGCGGGCCGGCCGTCACGATGGGGTTTCCTTGGACCGGATCAGGCGCTGCACTTCCTTGATCAGCTCGCCGGCATCCTTGAATGGCAGGTACACCGACGCAAACCGTACGTAGGCCACGTCGTCGATGTCGCGCAAGGCGGCCAGCACCGCATCGCCTATCTGCGACGACGGGATCTCCTTCTCGCTCAACTCCTGCAGGCCATGCTCGATGTGGTCGGCGGTCTTCTCAAGCCGCTCGGTGGCCACCGGGCGTTTCTGGCAGGCGATCTTCAGGCCGGCCATCAGCTTGGCGCGATCGTAGGGCTCACGTCGCCCGTCCTTCTTGATCACGAACGGCAACACTTCTTCGACCCGTTCGTAGGTGGTGTAACGGCGGCTGCAGCCGACGCATTCGCGCCTGCGCCGGATCACATCGCCGCCCTCGCTTGGGCGGGTGTCGACCACCTTGTCTTCTTCAGCCGAGCAGAACGGGCAACGCATGCCGGAACCTGCGGTATTCTCTACCACGCATGAACGACCTGCGAATCACCGTCAACGGACAGAATCAAACCACGCCCGCTGGTACCACGGTGGCGGGGCTGCTGGTGCAAATGGGTGTCGATCCGGTGCGGGTCGCGGTCGAGCGCAACACCTTGGTGGTGCCGCGCAAGACCTGGTCGGAAGCGCCCGTCGCCGACGGCGACCGGATCGAGGTCGTGGCTTTTGTCGGCGGTGGATCAGGGGCGCCACTGGACGCCGCCGCGGGCGGTGACGATCCACTTGTCATTGCTGGACGGAAGTTCAGTTCGCGCCTGCTGGTCGGTACCGGAAAGTACAAGTCGATCGAGGAGACCCGTCGGGCGATCGAACTTTCGGGCGCGCAGATAGTGACCGTAGCCTTACGGCGGGTGGATCTGACACCGGGCACGCCGAACGTGCTGGCCGCAATCGATCGTGAGAAGCACGTCATCCTGTCCAACACCGCCGGTTGCTACACAGCAGAGGACGCTATCCGCGTGTGCCGCCTGGCGCGCGAGCTGGGCATGGCGGAGATGGTGAAGCTGGAGGTGATAGGCGACGCCCGGACGCTGTTCCCCGACGGCATCGCGACCCTCGAGGCCGCGCGCCTGCTGGTCAAGGAAGGTTTCGTCGTGTTGCCGTATTGCCTGGATGATCCCATCTTGTGCCGACAGCTCGAGGACGCGGGCTGCGCGGCGGTCATGCCGCTCGCCGCGCCCATCGGGTCGGGCCTCGGCATCCGCAACCCCTACAACCTGCGCATCATTCTCGAACAGGCCAAGGTGCCCATCATCGTGGACGCAGGGGTGGGCACCGCCTCGGACGCGGCGGTGGCGATGGAGCTGGGCTGCCACGGCGTCCTCATGAACACCGCCATCGCCGGTGCCAGGGATCCGCTCATGATGGCCGAGGCCATGCGTGACGCCGTCATCGCGGGTCGTAGAGCGTTCCGCGCCGGGCGCATCCCGCGCAAGCTGTACGCGCAGGCATCATCGCCTGTCGACGGGCTCATAGAGTAGTCGTCGCAGTCCGTGGTGAAGCCGCCTCACGTCTACATCATCACGGATCGCGCGGCGACCGGCGGGCGGCCGCTCGGCCAGGTTGTCGCGGCGGCGCTGCAAGCAGCCCGCGGCGCGCGCGCCGGGACCGAGGTGGCGCGGTTCGCGGTGCAGCTGCGCGAGAAGGATCTGGGCGGCCGCGAGCTGCTCGAGCTGGC
This sequence comes from Myxococcales bacterium, assembly GCA_031431215.1. Classification (GTDB taxonomy): domain Bacteria; phylum Myxococcota_A; class Polyangia; order Fen-1088; family Fen-1088; genus JANPCZ01. The sequence goes on along the minus strand of JANPCZ010000181.1, from coordinate 8,877 downwards.
GGTCGAGTTGCGCGCCATCACCCGCGCGGCCGGTGCGGCGCTGTACGTGAACGATCGGGTGGACGTGGCCCTGGCATGCGGCGCGGATGGCGTGCATCTGGGCGGCGGATCACTCGCGCCGGCCGATGTGCGCCGGATCGCGCCCGGCCTTTCCTGTGCCGTGTCGGCGCACACCCGAGCCGATCTCGAGGCCGCGCAAGCTGCGGGCGTGGAATTCGCGGTGTTCGGGCCCGTGTTCGACACGCCGTCGAAGCGCGCGCTGGGATCGCCGGTCGGCATAGCGGGGCTGCGCGCGGCGATGGCGGGACTTGCCCTCCCCGTGCTCGCGCTGGGCGGCATTGATAGCGGTAACGCTCGCTCGTGCGTGCAGGCCGGCGCGGCCGGACTGGCGTGCATTCGCGCCGTGATGGCCGCCGGGAATTCGGCGTGTGCTCTGTCGTTGTTTCTGTCGGGTTTCGACGGCAATTCGCGCGTGATCCCAGCGAAATAGTTGCCCACTTCAGGCTTGAACTCCACGCACAGGCCCTGTACTTTTCGCGCGGAATTCTCGCGATCGGAAGGGAGCGCGAGAGTGTCGGAGATGACCGAGCAACCAGATCCAGGAGGCAGTTGATGACAACCGGTAAGGTGAAGTGGTTCAGTGACGCCAAGGGGTACGGATTCATTGAGAGGGAGGGGTTAGAGGACGTGTTCGTGCACTACAGTTCGATTCAGATGGACGGGTACAAGTCGATTGCGACCGGTCAAGAGGTGGAGTTCGAAATCGTCAAGGGCGACAAGGGACTTCAGGCGCAGAACGTTCGGCGCGGCAGCTGATCAGGGTTCCAGACCGCAGCGCCGGATGCGCGCCTGCAGAACGGCCGGTGTTCGCAAGGGCATCGGCCGTTCGTTTATTCGATCACCCGCTCGACCACCAGGGTGACTTCGTCGTCGGTGGGTCGGCCGCGGTTACCGGCCCTTACCCGCCAGCCCGGGTGACGCGCGAAGGCCGCCGCTGCCGCCGCCACGATTTCGCCCGCGATGGGCTTGAAGGCGGCAAGCCAAGCGTGGCCGTCCGCGTCGCCGTCGTAGCCCTCGGGGAAGTTGCAGCGCAGGTCCAAGCGCAGGACGAACTCCTTGTCCTCGACGTGGGTCATGGGGCAGGGCTTATCACACCTACAGAACCTATTGACTGCGCGCGCGGTGTCCTCAAGATGGTGCGCGGTGGCTGACCAGCAGCGACTTGGGCTCGACCCCGGCACGACTCTGAGCGGAAGCTACGAGATCGTCCGACGGCTAAGCGAGGGGGGCATGGGCGAGGTGTACGAGGTACGGCACCTGCGGCTGTCGGGGCGCTACGCGGTGAAGTTCTTGCGACGCGAGGTTGCGGCGCTGGGATCGCAGGCGTTCCAGCGCTTTCAGCGTGAGGCCGAAATCACGTCAGGACTGCGCCACCCCAACATCGTCCAGATCATCGACTTCAACCAGATGCCCGATGGCACCCCCTTCATCGTGATGGAGTTCCTGGAGGGCGTCGACCTGGCCGCGCGGATCGAAGAGCGCGTGACACTGCCGCTGTCGGAGGTCGTGCTGCTGGTGGAGCAGGTGGCGTCGGCATTGGCAGCGGCGCACGGGCGCGGCGTGATCCACCGGGATCTCAAGCCGCAGAACCTGTTCCTGGTGCCCATCGTTGGCCAGCCGGGCGAACTGGTGAAGGTGCTGGACTTCGGCATTTCGAAGGTGAAGACGGACAGCAGCTTGACCGGCGACGCCATGCTGATCGGGACCCCGTACTACATGGCGCCCGAGCAGGCCCGCGGCCAGACCGATGAGATCGACGGCCGCACCGATCAGTTCGCCCTGGCCGCAATTACCTACGAGATGCTGGCCGGCGCGCGGCCGTTCGGCGGCGACACCGTGCCCGCGGTGCTGTACGCGGTGGTGCACGAAGAGCCCGCGCCGATGAGCAACCACATCGACGCCGAAGTCGACGGGGTCATCCGCAAAGCCATGTCGAAGGACAAGGCGCTGCGCTATTCGACCATTATCGGGTTTGCGTCGGCGCTGCGGGCGGCGTCCGCTCCGGCCTTGCGATCGGCCATCGCGATGAAGTTGCGCAATCCCGATGCGGCAGCGGCGCCGGGTTCGTCGCCGACCGCCGAGGGGCTGGCGCCGACCGAGCCGCGGCAATCGGTCAGCGAGCGCCGGCCGCGCAGCGACAACAGCATTCCGCCGACTCCGGCCGCTACGTTCGTGTCGTCGCCGCGCGGGCGGGCGGTGCTGGCGGGCGTGGGTGGGGTCGCTCTGGCGGCTGTGGTGGCGGCGGCGGCGCTGTCTCAGCGCGGCGCACCCAGGCGGGCCCCGGACTCCGCATCCGCGCCGATGATGCCGGCGGCGGCGCCGTCGCAGCGCGGCGCCAAACCAGATCCGAACCTGCAGGCCCGCGCCGATGAGATCAAGCGCAAGCTGACCCTTGCGCTGGTCGCGATCCGTGGCCAGGTGGAAGGTGCCGTGGCCGCGGCGGTCAAGGAGGCCGGCCTCAGGAACGCGGTCAAGGCGCGTGTCGACTCGGTCACGTTCGCCGATCAGTTTGCCAACGAAGACTGGACCCGACCCTACCGCGGGTTCTCGGGCGCGGTTCTGGATGGCGACCGGGCGCTGTACATTCGCGGCGCACCCGACATCGAAGATCCGACGATGTGGCGTTTCCGCACGGCCGGCGCAGCAGAGCCGGTGTTCACCGTGCTGGTGGGTGGTCAGCACGCCTACGCGGCGGCCAGCGCCGCCATCGGTCAGGGCGACAATCAGGTGCTGGTGCTGGCACGGGTGCTCGACGGTGGGTGGCTAGAAGAACTGGCCGCCCAGGTCAAAGCACCGCTGGCGTTGTGGGACGGCAGCCGCTTGATCGCCGCGACCGGCGCTCCTGATCGCCGGCAAGCGCTGCAGACGATGGCGTCGGCCGACCAGGAGGCCGCGGGCTTTGTCCACGAGCCGCAGAACCAGCGGGCGGGCGCCGGCGTTCGGGCGGGCGCGGCGACGTGGCTGTGGGCGCTGGTCGAAGCCGAGTAGCCATGCGCCCGATCGCCCAGTCCGCCTTGTGTCTGGTGGCCGCCGCGATGGTGGCTGGGTGCGACGACAGCGACGATGGCGCCGGCCCATGCGGCAGGTCCGTCGGTGGCGTCACCGGCGCCTGCGAGTTCACCGGGTTGCAGTGGCGACGCATGAAATCGCTATCGGCCGGGGGCGCGGGCGCGCCCGATTTGTTGCTCGGCCTCGGGCTGCCACCGGCCGATCGTTCCAACAAGTTGACCGAGGGCGGCTACCCGGTCACGGGCGACGTGTTGTCGCCCGCCGCGGCGCTCGGTCGCCGCTTCTATTTCGATGCGCGTTTCTCGGGCAACGCCAACCTGCTCGACTCGCTCGGCCGTCCGATGCCGTGGGCGCGCGCGCCACGCGGCGAGCCGACCGGCCTTTCGTGCGCCTCTTGCCACGACCCCGCGCATGCCGGTGTCGACCCTGGCAGCGTGCCGGGGCATGTCTCGGTGGGTGCCGGCTGGTACGACGTGAATGCGCAGTCGACCATCAACGCCGCGTACAACACGCTGTTCTACTGGAACGGACGAGTCGATTCGCTGTGGGCGCAAGCGCTGGCGGTGACCGAGAGTGGCGTGTCCATGAACGGCACGCGCCTGGCCGTGGTCTGGGTGATGGTCGATTTCTACGCCAAGGCCTACCAGGAGATCTTCGGTGAGCCGCCGCTCGAAGTTGGTTTCACCTCGGCGCGGGTACGCGAACTGCTCGATCCCGCCACCGGACAATGCAAGCTTGGCGATCAGATGACGTGCCCGCCTGACGCGTGCCGGACCATCGCCGGGCAGGCCGGTTGCTGGCCGCGCTTTCCGCTGTCGGGCAAGCCCAACGCCACCGGCATGTGCAGCAACCCGCGTACCGACGCCTGGGACTGCATGGGCGCTGGCGACCGAGACAAGGTCGGCAGGTCGTTCGTGAACTTCGGCAAGGCCATCGCCGCGTACGAGCATGCCCTGGTGCACGCCAACTCGGCGTTCGATAAGTTCATGAGAGCCGGGCCTGGGTCGCCCCTGATTTCGCCTGAGGCCAAGCGTGGCGCGCGCCTGTTCGTGGGCAAGGCGGCGTGCCTCGACTGCCACAACGGATCCGGACTGACCGATCAGCTGTTTCACAACGTGGGCGTGCCTCAGGTGGGCGTGGCGGTGCCAACGGTGGACGACTGTCCCGCCGGTGGTACCTGCGATTGTGTCAACACCGCCGACAAGCCGGCTCGCAACTGTCTGCCATGGGGTGCCTGGGACGGCATCGGCAAGCTGCGTGGCAATCGCTACCGGCGCGACCTGCCATGGAGCGACGATGTCACCGACACCTCGCGGGCCGACTACCTCCGCGACGGGCGCTTCGGCGCGGCGCCGATCGAGTCGACCAAGTACCAGATTCCCGACGTACTGGACGAGCGGCTGCAAGGCGCGTGGCGTACCCCCAGCCTGCGTGACGTGGCGTTGACCGCGCCGTACATGCACAACGGCGTGTACGGCACGCTCGAACAGGTGGTCGAGCATTACAACCGTGGCGGCGTGCCCGGTGCGCCTGGCCACCGCGCCGCACAGATGAAGCCCCTGCAGCTGACGGGCGACGAGCAGCGGGACCTGGTCGAATTTCTGAGGACGCTGACCGGCGCACCTTTGCCGGCGACGATCGCTGGGAAGCCGCAGCCGTGAAGAGGCGGGTCGTGGGTCCGTGCCGGTTCCGCGCCCTGGCGTGCGCGGGTGCGATCGCGTGCTTGGCCGCGCCGGCGGGTGCGCAGGAACTGCAGGCCGCGCCCGCACCCGAAACTGACGACGACAAGGGCGGCGACGAAGCGTTCGCCGATCTCGCCGGGCCCGGCGGTCAGGTTGTGACGGTCGCCCCCGGTGGATCGCAGGTCGCGCCCGCGGTGGCGGCGAAGATGCCGTTCGTGCTGGGCGGTTACGCTGATATTGGTTTTTTCGTGCCGTCGGGCAACGGTGCCGGCTGGGTGCAAGACACCGGTGCCAAGCGCGCTTTTCCGGGCGAAGCCGATCGCTTCGGCTGGGTATTCCTGGGCGACATCCTGGCACCCGCGATCAACAGCCGTGGCGAGGTTGCGGATCTCGGCGACGCGCCCGGCGTGCAGCGTTTCGACGGTATCGATTCCAACGGCGCCGCTGGATTCCTGGTCAACGAGGCCAACCTCACCGCCACCGCCGGGGTCGCCGACAACGTCGTTGCCACGACCAGTGTGAACTTCGCGCCGCGCTCGGGTGCTCATTTCGCAGCCGGGGACGTCTTCGACGTCGATCTGGCGCAGATCGAATGGCTTCCCGGCGTCAATCAGCGCACGTCCATCTTCGTCGGCAAGATGGAATCGGTGCTGGGCATCGAGTACCGCGAGCGCAAGGCGCGCGACCGCTTCGGCATCACCCCGTCGCTGCTCGCGCGCTACACGACCGGTACCCCGATCGGCATCAAGGTGCGCAGCAAGCTGGGCCCGGACGACCGACTGGTGCTGGCGGGCGCGGTGACCAACGGCTCGTCGGGCACGGAGATGTTCCACTTCTACGACGAAGTCGACAGCAACCCGGGCAAGACGGTGAGTGGCCGCGCGTCCTTCCGGTTGCCGCTGCCCTTCGACCTGGAGCTTGGCCTGTCGGGCTTGCTGGGACCGCAGGACCGCGCGCTCGACAGCCGGAACCCGATCTGGTTCTTCGGCGTGGACCTGCTCGCGCGCGTCGGCTGGATCGACATCAAGGGTCAGTACCTGGTGGGCGGTGCGCGCGGCGAGACCGACCGCCGCTACGACGAGCGCCACCGCCCGTACGGCCTCGACCTGAATGGCGGTGGCTACCTGGAGGCCGACTGGATGTTGACACCGATGTTCGGCGTGCTGGGTCGGGCCGAGGTCCGCGACGCGCGGGTGTGGCTGGGCGACGAGAAGGGGCCCGAGCGCGCCGACCGTCTGTACCTGACCAAGTCGTGGCGTGGCACCGTGGGCGTGCGCGTGGTGTGGAACGCGCACATGACCCTGAAGGCCGAGTACCTGCGCAACGGCGAGTACGGTGGCGTGCCCGGCATTGCCAACGACGTTTTCACGAGCTCGCTGGTGTGGGTATATTGAGCCCGCGCATGAGGGGCCCGGGTCGATCTCCGTCGCTGCTGGCCGTGGTTGCAGTCACGCTGGGCCTGGCGGTGGCTGGTGGACGGGCGTGGGCCCAGGCCGGCGCAGCCGCGAGCGCCCCGGTGACCGCGGCGGATCTGGCGCGCGTCGAGCGGGAGCTGCGCGATCAGCGGGCCATCATCATGCAGATGCTGAAGGTCGAGCAGGAGCGTTACGATCTGCTGCTCAAGCTCATCACCTCGGGCGGGCAGGGCACCACGGCCGCGCAACTGCCGGCACTGCCGGCACTGCCCGCAGTGCCCGGGCCTGCGGCGTCCGTGGCGGCACCCGGGGCTGCTGCGGCGGCAGCGGGAGCGGACTCGGCCGGGCCCGGCGCGACCGTCACCGGCAAGATCATCGGCCACGGCGATCTGACCAACGTTTACGTGTTCGTCGACGGTCTGAAGGCACCGCGCGGGCATGGCAAGGCGATGGAGATCGGCCAGAAGGACAAACAGTTCGTGCCGCAGTCGGCGGTCGTGGTGGCCGGTACGCGCGTGTCGTTCCCCAACTACGATGCCATGTACCACAACGTGTTCTCACCATCGCGGCCCAAGCCCTTCGATCTGGGCACCTACCGGCAAGGCGATCCGCCGCCGTCGGTGGTGCTGTCGACCCCCGGGGTGGTGGAGGTGTTCTGCAACATCCACGCGAAGATGAGCGCGAAGATCTTGGTGGTGCCGAATCAGCTCTACGCGCGGGTTCGTGCTGACGGCACGTTCCACCTTGAACGGGTGCCGCAGGGTAAGCGCAAGATTGCGGTCTGGGGTCCCGACTTCAAGCCCGCGCGCCAGGATGTCGAGGTCACCGCGTCGGGCGCCGAGGTGACCTTCTCGCTCGACGGTGACACCGCCCGGCCGCACAAGAACAAGTCCGGGTTGCCGTACAAGAGCTACGAGTAGCGGAACGGTTGCGGCTGGTTGATTCGCACGCTGCCTACGTGCCCGCCAGGTTGTGCAGGGCCGCGCCGGTCAACCGGAACACCGTCCATTCGTTCATCGGGCGTGCGCCGAGGCTCTGGTAGAAGTCGATTGCGGGTTGGTTCCAGTCGAGCACAGCCCACTCGAAGCGTCCGCAGCCGCTCTCGACCGCGACCCGCGCCAGGTGGGCTAGCAAGGCACGGCCGACGCCGCCGCGACGGAAAGCTGGCCTGACGAACAGGTCCTCCAGGTACAGGCCGGGGCGCGCCAGGAAGGTCGAGTAGGTGTGAAAGTAGATCGCGAAGCCGGCGGGCGCGCCGTCGACCTCGGCCAGCAGCGCGAGGGCTGCCGGACCCGCGCCGAAGAGGGTCTCGCGGATGCGATCTTCGGTCGCGACGACGTCGTCGGACAGCTTCTCGTAGGCGGCCAGTTCGCGCACGAATGTGAGCAACAGCGTTGCGTCGTCGGCGTTGGCGGGGCGGATGGATATGTGTGGCATCTCAGCGCGAAGAATAGCTGCTGTTCGACCTGGGCTAGCGCGTGTCAGTTGGGCGGGGTCGGCATCACAGCCGGCTGCCTGGGCGCGGTGAAGCGGCCGTCGCCGTCGACATCGACGAACACGGGGTTGGTGACTGCGAAGGGCGTGAAGCCGTTGTCCGCGCCGGGTGCCGGCGGGCAGCTTCCGGGCACGGCATCGTTCCATTCGCCGACCAGCCACGGCGGCAGCGGCTTCTTGCCGATGACCTCGGCGGTGATGAAGCCGTCGGCCTTCAACTCGATGAACTCATCGCTGACCTCGAACAGCGGCGAGGCGTCGCCCACCCGCGGCACCGGCCACGACTTGATGGTCTCGCCATTGACCAGCAGACGGACCTCGTCCACCAGGATCCACGATGCCGCCTGCATGCGTAGCTTCACGGTCACGCGCCCGCCGGTGTCAGTGAACAGGGCGCCTTCGCCATGGCGATCGTTCACCCGGAGGCTGAGGAACGGTCCGCTGGTCGCGATGGCGCGTCTGCCGCGCAGCGCGGCCATGAACTCGTCACGCGAGAACATCGTCACGTTGTCGTCGGGCAGGCGCACGTAGGTGCGTGGGTAGCCGCCCAGCAGGTTGACCGTGCCATGGGTGTCCGAGTTGCCGGTGGCGGCCACCAGCACGCCGAAGTTGAGCAGCGCGTACCAGTCGGCGAGTTGCTGCGCGATGAAGCCGCCGCACACCATGTAGCCCGCCAGCACCTCCATGGCCTCGAAGTTGACCGAACAGATTGGCAGCTTGCTACGGTCGTTCCATGGTCCGCACAGCGGTGCGCTGAAGTAGCCCAGGTAGCCGCTCAGGCGCGTGTGGTTCATTTGCACCACTGGGTTGCCGGGCAGTGCGCGCAGAAAGTCGAAGTATTGCGACGAGCGCGCTGGCACCTTGTACGGATCGGGAGCGCCGTTGCGCGGCTGTTGCCGATCGAAGACCAGTGGAAACGCGTTGAAGTGGCCGGTGCCACCAGTCGCGAACGAGCTCTCGGTGCCGACGATGGTGGCCAGCGGCGCGACGTCGGGCGACGGCCACAGCTCGCGGGCGGCCTCGCCGAGATCCGTGGTCGCATCGTGATCGGTGGCGACCACCACCTCGACGCCGTTGACGGTCATGGATTTCAGGCGGTCCTTGGCGCTGATGCGCGAGTCGACCGAGCCGGCGCTGTGCACGTGCATGTCGGCGGCCAGGTAGCCGGTTGTGTCCACCGTGTGCGCCAGGCGCAGATCGACCACGACCTCACCCCG